>CAZQBW010000097.1:0-16252 GCA_964591515.1 uncultured Clostridia bacterium | reverse complement strand
GCGGTCGCGGACGGCGCACAACAACGGACGCGGCGCGGTCGCGGGCGGCGCACCGCACGACCGCCGCGCGGTCGCGGACGGCGCCACCACAGCAACCACGCCGCAGTCGCGGGCCGTGCTCCCCACTCGCCGCATGACCCCGAAAGAGGTTTCGTGACAGACACAGAGTTGCGGAGTCACGGAGTCGGCAAAGCCAGGCAGAGCTACTTGCTGATGGACCCCATATATTAAGGAATTGCAATTCTCGTGCCGATCGACAGGGAATCGACAGAGCGCCGAGCGGCGTCTCGCCTGGGCTTTCCCGGGCTGCGAGTCGGCATTTGGAACGGAGTGACGGACACTCGACGTAGCCTGTGTTCGGAAAAAGCACAGCGCACCACCTTGCACAGCAATAAGAAACGCCCGCCCCGGGAATCCCCGGAGCGGGCGTCGCCACGGACCCGAAGGCCCGGTTAAATGAGCGGATCGGTTACGGCACAGTCGCCGTCGAGCAGCCGGCAGAAGTAATGACCGTGACGGTACAGCCAGCCGGACACGCCTGGCCAACGGTCTGACCGTTCGCCAACGGACCCTTCTGCGTCACCTTCGTTCCCTTGACCTTCGGAGCCTTGGTGAAGCCAACTCCGTTGATCGAGATCTGGATACCGGCGAGGTTGCCGACCGCACCAGTGAACGTGATCTTGCCAGCACCGCTGCGCTTGGCCTTGATCGAAGCGAACGTGGGTCCACCTTCGCACGGCGTACCCGTGACACCGGCCGTTGCAACCGACTGCTCGTCACCGTATACCGCCGAGACCTTGAAGAACGCGCCGACCGCGCTCTCCTGGACAATCAGTCCGCTTGCCGACGGACCAACCGTGCCAATGTAACTCGCCGCGTTGGCCTCGAAGTTCTCCGATCCGCCGCTGAAAACGTTGAAGCCGGTCAGACGAACGCCGCCGGGCCCAACGATCAGGATCGAGTACGGAGTGCTCGACGTTGCTTCGCAGTTCGGATTCGCGAAGGCGTCGATGGCGACGACATACGTGCCCGCCGCAAGCTCGACACCGTCGATCAGCTCGTGCGCACCGCAATCGCCAGCCGACTGCGCGATCGCAGTACCCGTATTACTCTGCAAATACAGGAAGATGTCGATGTCAACGCCGCCATCGTCCACGACATCGATAGTGACCGGGCTGGGTGCGGTCAGCGTGAAGGCAAACCAGTCCTCGAAGTTGCCGCCGCCGACGTCCGTTCCCGAGTCGTCCGTCTTGACCGTCGCATTGATCACCTGGTTGAACGGAACGGCCTGAGCGCCGGTAGCGCTATTGTTCGGCTCGACTTCGGAAACGGACGGAATCGGAGCCGCTTCGAAGCCCAGAGTAACTGGGCTCGAACCGAGCGCAGTCAGGTTCTGGGGCGGATCGAGCTCGGTATTGACCGGCTGGCCGCCGCCCGTGACGAGGTCACCCGGCTCCGCCGGATCACCAAAGCCGCGAACCACACAGTTGCCCTGATTGTCCCCGGTAAAGGGCATCGAGTACTCGGCGAGGTTCGTTTCGTCAACCGGCGTGTTCGCGTTTGCCGCGAGAACGGCACGCGTATCCGAGGAGCCACCGTTGCTGGCGAGATACACCGGGATAGGCGTTCCATCGGCATCGGTCGATTCGTCGTTCACGACGATGTAGACATCGCCCTGCCGGAGAACGATAGGCTCTGGCAGCGAGAGGCCCAGGAAGACGTTGCCCTGCTCGAGGGTAGCCGTTCCGTTGAACACGAGCTGCGCGTTGCCGATGCTTCCCGAGCTTCCGGCATCCGTGAAGATCGCGATCGAGATATCCTCGCCGGCCTCGAAGCCAGTGCCGTCCTGGCGTGTCAGGAAGGCAGCGGCAATGCTGGTCAGCTTGAACGGCGCCTGATCATTGGTAACCGTGAAGCGGTTTCCAAAGGCACACTTTGCGGGCTCCCCACCAACCGTGAACGAAAACGCCGACAGATTGGAATCCGTATAGCCGTCCACGTTCAGTTCGATCGACGGTGCCGGACCGCGCTGATCGGCTGTTTTGGAACTCGCCGTCAGTTTAACGGATGGAATGCCCTGAATGACTTCCGAGCTCTCCAGCCTCAGACCCCCGTTCGCCGGAGCAACCTTAGGTGTCTTTGCCATCACCGGTGCAGCCGGAGCGGCCAGCGACGTCAGGACGAGGGCGAAGACCGCGATTGCGGCGCCGACCCGACCAAATCTTAGACTTCTCGCCATGAAAACTTCCCTCCCGAGAAAAATGTGAGTGGTGGTGTTTCGGAACCGCTCGCACCGAGCACGGGACCCGATCCTTTAAGCCGCGAAGCCCGTCAGATCCCAGGAAAAGACCGCGATGGATGAATCTCCGCACCCCCTGCTCGTCAGACTGCTGGATTGCACGACTGCGTTGTAGGCCCGAAGCGAAGCGGTCCGAGGATAGTAACTTGGCTGGAACGTCCTTGCAACAACATGGTTGCAGGTGGAGCACTGCGCGAAGCGCCCTGGAGTGCGGCGCGCAGCGCCGCTTTGGATCGATCCCGCTCCGACTCGTCCGGGCAGGCCCGCTGTCCTTGGAGCATTGCGCGAAGCGCTTTGGAGTGCGGCGTGAAGCGCCGCTTTGGTTTCTCGCCCGACGAGGTCGGGAAGCGGAAACCAAAGCGGCGCTTCACGCCGCACTCCAAAGCGCTTCGCGCAATGCGCCTTAAGGCTTCGTCGCCCCGCGCTGCACGTACGGGGCGGCTACCCCGGCCTGCGCTTCCCTGAATGCTCCCTCCGGCACGTCGCCGACCTTTATCGCCGCCTGATACTCCGCAACCGCATCCTCGCGGAAGTCGAGGAAGTCGAGGATCCGGCCCGCGTACACGTGGCTCCACGACGCCAGCCACAGCTCGCGCGAATTCGCGTTGAGCGCCGCCTTGCGATACAGGTTCACCGCGGCCTCGAGCCGCTCCTCCTGCGCCATTATCCGCTCGTCGTCCGAGGCCGATGCATCCCGTTCGACCGGATCCGGCACGTTCTCGATGATCTGCGCGAGACCGAACGTCGCGCGCGCGTTGTTCGCCGACGTCCGCAGCACCCTTTCGAGTATCGGCCGTGCGTCGACGAACTTCTTCTCCTTGATGAGCCTGTCGGCCGTGAGGATCTCGCCCGCGAACTCGGCCGCCGCGGTGGCGTTGACCTTGCGCTCCGCCTCGTAGGCCGTCCGGGCAGCGACGAACTCGGGCTCGCGACCGACCTCCGCCGCCGGATCGAGAGAGCGCAGGAGCTCCGGAAAGAACACCCCGATCTCGAGTCCGACTTCCTCATAGCGCTGCAGTCGCGAGTAGAAGTGCATCGTCAACAGCTCGCCGCGCATGTGCGCGTCCGCGACGTACGCGACGGCCGCATTCCGGGACTGACCCTCGCGCTCGAGGAACCGTGCGTTGATCGCCGAGACGAGCGAGTCAGACACGAGCGAGATCGGCGCGCGGGCGTAGCGCTCGAACGCTGGCGGGTTGTCGGCGAGGATCTCGTCGATCTTCGCGCGGTTGCTCTCGATCTCTTCGCGATTGCGCTGGACGATCGGGTCGATCGTGAACTTCAGCACTCCGAGACGGAGCGCCGTGTCCTCGAACGCGATCGCCGGTCCCGCGAACACCGCGTACCGGTCGCCCTGAAGCTGATCGTCGGGCTCGTCGCCAGCGTCCATCAGGTCGCCGCGAACGGCAATACGGCGACTCGAGAGCAGCGGATCGATGTAGACCTTGAGCTTGCGAATGCGCGTCATCGCCGGGCGTGTGACCTTGCCCTCCGGGTTTCGGACCGCGGCGACGTTGATGACGGGAACGGGCTGGGTACGCAGGTACTCGAGAACGGCAACGACTGTCGGCTTGACGACGGAACCGACCTCGCGGGTCGCATTGTCTGAGTATTCGAGCAGCCGGGGCAGAAGCGCGCGGAATGCAGGCGTCCGGTAGAGCTCTCCGGCGAGCGACGCGAAGCCGAGGACGTCCTTAAGATCGATCGGGATCTTGTCCGCCGGAACGGCGACCGAGAAGGACGGCGGCATGTTCACCAGGACGCCGAGGGAACGATAGCGGATGGCGTCCGTGGCCTCGTCGAGCTTGGGTTGCCGGTGGGTGGCATAGAATTCGGCGAGACGCCGCCGCAGGTCGGGGTCGACGCCGGCAAGCGCCTTGCGGACCTCTTCGCGAAGAGGAATGGCCGCGGGGTCGTCCGGCTCGCCTGCATAGCCAGCGAGGATGAGCGCGGCCGAGATCGTGACCTGTCGCGGATCCGTGACTGCGACCAGTGTCCGGTCAAACCGATCGTCGTCCTGAGGCAGCGCGGCTGCGACCGGGCCCGCGAGAACGATCGACGTGATGAAGGCGACAAGTGAGCGCTTGAGCATAACGGCGCAGTTTACCACGGTCCAGAACCCCGGGCGGTAGCGACGGGCCGGGCGTTTGAGCACTCGCGCCATCAACGCAAACGGGCCAGAATCCGCGACGACATTCGCCGCGGATTCTGGCCCGTTCATTGGACGCTACCGCTCTACCCTCCGAAGCTTCCCAACGCGTCCGATTCGCTTTCGAACGTTTCGAACACAGTCAGCAGCTTCGTGATGCTGAGCAGATCCTGGATCTTCTTGGTCAGGTTCAGCAGCTTGAGCTGACCACCCTGATTCTTCGTGGTTGTGTAGCAGCTCACGAGCTCGCCGATACCCGAGCTGTCGACGTAGTCGACCTTGCCGAGATCGATGAGCAGGTTCTTGTGGCCCTGCTCCAGGAGCTTACGAACGGCTTCGCGAAGCTGCACGCTCCCGTCCCCGATCGTGATCTTTCCGTCCAGTTCGAGAATGGTGACGCTTCCCGCGGTGCGCTCGTTAATCGATAGATGGGCCATCGCTTCCTGTTTCTCCTTTGCCGTTACCGTCTTGGTGTGTCTGTCGTTTCGTCATCCGCACAATGGTACCGCCATCCGGGTGCTTCGAAAACTCTACCTCATCCATGAAGCTCTTCATGTAGAAGATCCCGCGCCCGTTGGGGTTCAGGAGGTTTTCGGGATCGAGCGGATCAGGGACCTTGGCCAGGTCGAAGCCCCGGCCGCGGTCCCGAACGAGGATTGTCAATGCCGTCGGATCGAGGGAATAGGTAACGTCGACGGGCAGGTCGTCCGCTTCCCGGTTACCGTGCTTGATTGCGTTGATGACCGACTCGCGGACCGCGAGTTCGATCCAGTTCGACGTGTCTTCGTCGAATCCACTGAGTTCCGTGGCGCCCTTCGTGACCGAGCTGACGATCTCAATGAAATCGAACTTGCTGCCGATGGTCAGTTCGATCGTATCCGTCATCTGAATGAGGCCGAAGGAGCGGGAAATTCCCTGTGGTATAGTCTCGGCACGCCACCGAGAACACGAACGAATCGATCGAACTGTGCCCTGAAAACGCTGGTTTCGTAGCATACCGGTGAAAGCCATGTCAAGCAGAGCCCCCAGCGACGTCGTGCTTCGACGCGCCTCGCAGCTCAACGGAACGCACCGGGTGCCGGGTGACAAGTCGATCTCGCACCGCGCGGCCATGCTCGGCGCCTTCGCCTCCGGAACGACGCGAATCGAGGGCTATGCCGTCAACGGGGACTGCCTTTCGACGCTCGCCTGCGTCGCCGCACTCGGCGCATCAGTGGAACGCTCCGATTCGACAGTAACGATCGCGAGCCCGGGGCGCGGGGGGCTCGTCGCACCGCTCGATCCGCTCGACGCTGGAAACTCGGGAACGACTATGCGATTGCTCGCCGGTCTGCTGGCAGGTTGCGATCTCGACGTAACGCTGGCCGGCGACGAGAGCCTGAGCGCGCGCCCGATGCGCCGCGTTGCCAACCCGCTCACCTCGATGGGCGCCAGGGTCGAGACGACTGGAGGGCACGCGCCGATCCGCGTTCGCGGCCGTTCGAGCCTGACCGCCATTTCCTATCAGCCGGATCCACCAAGCGCTCAGGTCAAGTCCGCGGTCCTCCTCGCCGGGCTTGCCGCGGACGGCGTCACGCGCGTTCGCGAGCGCGTGGCGACGCGCGACCACACCGAGCGGCTTCTCACAGCCTTTGGCGTCGAGACCGGGCGCGACGACGACGTCTCGTGGGTGCGCGGACCGGCATCGCTCAGCCCTGCGGACATCACCATACCCGGCGACGTATCGTCCGCGGCGTTTCTGTTTGCGCTGGCGCTGCTCGTTCCGGGATCGGACATCACGGTCGCCGGCATCGGGCTCAATCCCACACGCACCCGGTTGTTCGATGTACTCGCCGACCTCGGTGCCGAAATCTCGCTGACGGAATTCGTCGACGCGGCGGAGCCGTATGGCGATGTGCGCGTCAGACATACGGAGCGCCTGGGACCGCCGGATGGCGAGATGTACATCGTCTCGGCCGACGTCGTTGCCGAGATGATCGACGAGGTACCGATCCTAGCGGCACTGGCGACGCGAACCACCGGAGGCATCCGCTTCGAGGGAGTTGGCGAGCTGCGGGCGAAGGAGAGCGACCGCGTCGCGGCCATGGAGGAAGGACTCTCGCGACTCGGTGCGAGCGTTCGCACTACGGACGACACGATGGAAGTCGACGGCAGTCAGTCGCTACGCGGCGCTCGCGTGCGCTCGTGGGGAGACCATCGGATCGCGATGGCCCTTGGCTGCCTTGGCGTCTCGATCGATGGCGAGACGAATATCGAGGATGCCGGCGCGGCGGCCGTCTCGTTTCCTTCGTTCTTCGAGGCGCTGCCGGACGGCGCTGTCGCATGGAGTGCGCATGCTGGCAACGAACGGTAGGCTTGCCACGCAGCACCGGCGACCGCGCGTCCTCGTGCCGCGACCGTCTCTCGTTCCGCTGCGTCCGAACCTGCCCGAGCGCCTGTTCCTCGTGGGCTTCATGGGTTGCGGAAAGTCAACGCTCGGCAAACTGCTCGCCGAGCGCCTGCACTGGGACTTCATCGATCTCGACGCCCGAATCGAAGAGACCGCCGGGATTCCGATCAGCCGCGTCTTCGAACTTCGCGGGGAAAGCCACTTCCGCCGGCTCGAGCACGAAGCGCTCCGGTCCGTTGCGGCGGACCGCTCACGCTCCATCGTCGCCGTCGGCGGCGGAGCGTTCGTCGGAGAGGTGAATCGCGCGGTCATCCGTCGGGCCGGGGTTTCGGTGTGGATCGACGCGCCGTTCCGAATCCTCTCGAAGCGCATCATCGGAGACCGGAAACGACCACTCGCGCAGTCGGCCGAACAGATCCACCAGCTCTATCGCTCGAGGCTGCCGTTCTACCACGAAGCCGACATCCGGCTGCGCGTCGGTGACGCCACGCCGAACCGCATCGCGCGCGAGGTGCTGCGCGTACTGCGCGAGGACTGGTCGATCGTCGCCGAGCGCCGGCGGCTGTTTCCCTGAGCTCGGAGGCTCCGGATGCAGGCCCAGTATTACAAGCAGTTCCTGCTGTTCCTTGTCGCCGCGGGCGTAGCCTACGTCTGCTACCAGATGGCCGCGCCGTTCCTGGTTGCCATCGCGTGGGCCGCCGTCACGGCGATAGTCATCTACCCGCTCAACGAGCGCCTCACTTCGCTCGTGAAGTCGCGGAGCCTCGCGGCAGCGATTTCGTGTGTACTCGTCGTGCTCACAGTCGTGCTGCCGATGGTGGCGGTCACCGTGACCGTGACGAGGTCGACGATCAGCTTCCTTCGCGCACGAAACATCGAGTCGATCGACGACGTCCAGAGCATCGGTCTCTGGCTTTCGCATGAGGTCGATACGGTCACCGTGTGGATCCAGGATCACACCGGCTTCGACGCGTCGGCGATCAAGGACGTCAACGTGACGGAGGTCGCACCCCGGCTCGTCGGGTACCTGACGACGCAGACGCAGAGTTTTCTCGGCGGCGTTGCGGGCTTCCTGTTCAACATGACGATCGTCCTGTTCACGCTCTTCTTCTTTCTGAGGGATCGCGAGGCGGTGCTCGGGAGCGTCCGTGCTTCGCTGCCGCTGTCGGATGCGGCGGCGTCGGCGGTGTTCCGTCGTGTCGAGGCAGTCATACGCGCGTCGATTCTCGGAACAGGCGCCGTTTCGCTCGCGCAGGGACTCCTGTCGTTCATCGCCTTCTGGGCGCTCGGCACGGGGGCGCCCGCCGTGCTCGCGGTGATCACGGCATTCATGTCGTTCATTCCGTTCGTGGGTGCCGCCGGAGTCTGGGTGCCGGTGGCGATCTACCTCGCGGCGACCGGGTCGCCGGTCAAGGCGATCATCCTCGCCGTATACGGGACATTCGTCATCAGTCTGGCCGACAACTTCATCCGGCCCATCGTGATCGGCGACGCCACGAGGCTGCACACGCTGCTGATCTTCTTCAGCATTCTCGGGGGGCTGCAGGTGTTCGGGTTCCTGGGGATCTTCATGGGACCGGTTGTGCTGGCGATCGCGCTGGCGATCTTCGAGATCTTCCGGCGCGAGCTGCTCGAGGAAAACAGGTCCCGACCAGCTGCGGAGCAGCTCTAGACTCGCGCTTCCTTTGCGTCTTTGCGAGACCTTGGCGTCTTGGCGGGAAAACAGTCTCGCGAATCCAGTTTTACCGCAAAGACGCCAAGGTCTCGCAAAGGCGCAGAGATCAGCACGGAAGGACGGATATCCTCGGACAGACGCCGGCTGTTGTAGCACGTCGGCCCGCTGCTATAATCGCGGCTGTTCCGGTTACGCTGCCTTCAGGGAGACTCTCTTGGTTGCACCGACGTCCCTCCGAGCGCTTGCGCTCTCGATTTCCATTGCTTCCGTGGCCCCACTCGGGGCCCTCGCACAGGTGCCCAGCGCACCGACCCGGCAGCCCGATCCGCCTCCCGAAAAGCAGGAATTCCTCGCGCCTCCCCGCAGCGACACCGTCGAGAAGCAGCCGCCCCTCGGTTCGAATCCGGACCCTCAGCCTGCCGAGACCGCTCCCGAAGAATCGACTCCCGATCCCACGATGACGACCGAGATGGTACCGACGGGCCCGCCGGCCGAGGTCACAACTCCGGTCACCGAGGATCCGCAGCCGGCCGCATCCGACCCACTGTCGTCCGATCCTCCGGCCGCGTCGACTCCCGCCGAGTCTCCCGCTCCGGAGAGAGTTCCGTCCCGACCTCGTGAGGTTCGCAGCGCCGCTCCGACCGCGGCCGCACCGCTCGGCATCCAGGACGGAGGACTCCCGCGCCGTCCACGGATCGGCATGACGTTCGTTCCCACCACCGACGGTCTCTCGGTCGCGAGCGTCGCGCCGAGGTCGGCGGCGGCCAATGCGGGCATCGTCGAGGGCGACGTGCTTCTCTCATTCAACGGCGTCTCGATTCGTGACGCGCAGACGCTTGCAGCGCGCATGCGCTTCATCCGTCCGGGCGAGGCCGTGACCGTCGCGGTGATGCGCGGCGGGCAGCCGCTCGACATGCAGATGACGCCGGACGAAGCGGCGCGCGAAGGCGACCTCAACGCAAAGGTCGAGTACGGAGCGGTGGCGGGTCCGGCCGGCCGGTTGCGCACGATCTGGAGCTTGCCGAAGGGCGGCGGAGCTGCGCCGAAGCCGACAGTGCTCATCGTACGAGGCGTCGGCGCCTCGGCGGCGGATGCGCCGGGCAACAATGCGTTCCGCGATCTGGCGTTCCAGCTCTCCCGGGCGGGCTTCATAGCCGTCCGTTACGACCCGCAGGGCGTCGGCGACAGTGACGGCCCTCCGAACGCGACAGTCGACTTCAACGCCGAGACTGCGGACGTCCTCGCAATCATCGAAGCACTGCGTGACGATCCTCGGGTCGACCCCGACCAGATTCTTCTCTTCGGCCACGGAACGGGTGGCGGCGTCGCTGCTCAGGCGGCCTCAAAGGACGGCGCCGTTGCCGGACTGATCGTCGTCGGCACGATCGCCCGGCCCCTGATGGAATACCTGCTCGAGAGCCGCCGCCAGCAGATGCTGCTCGCGGGGCTCTCGCCCGACGAGATCGACCAGCTCGTTCGCAAGCACGTCGCGATCTTCGCGCAGATGCTGGCGACCGGCGAAGCGCCGAAACCCGACGCCGACGGCATCGTCGCCGCGGACGGCACCGTCCTCGGGAAGTCCGCGAAGTACTGGAAGCAGTACGACGAGGTGAACTTCTCGAAGATCATCAAGGAGCTCGAAGCGCCGGTCCTCAACGCGCTCGGCGAGTTCGACTTCGTCTCGACGGTCGGCGACCATCGCGCGATCGCAGAGGCGCTCAAGGCACGGGGCGACAAGGGCACCGCGCTGCTGCAACTCAGTCGGACCGATCATGACTTCAGATCGTTCGAATCCCGCCAGGCGGCCTATGCCGCTTTCGGAAGCACGGGATTCCCGGTCAACAGCCGCGCCCTCTCGCAGATTGTCGAGTGGGTTCGCGGGCACGTGACACGCGCCGGCGTACGCACGGCGCGACCCACCGACTAGGTCGCGCGGCAGACATCGCCGCGCGAATCACCACCTGTCGGGGTATAGGCATGTCCAATTCCAGTGAAGCGGGGAAACAAATGAGCGACAGCGAAACAACGAGTCGTCGAACCGCCCTTGAAGTCGTGCCGAAGCCGGTACCCTCCGACACCGAACAGGCCGATCGCGTCGCGACCTTTACCGCCCTGCTGAACGCGCATCGTGGCGAGCGGCACATCGTGGCGCTTCAGGACTATCCGGATCCCGATGCCATCTCGGCGGCGCTCGCCTACCAGATGATGGCCGAGCGCTTCGACATCAAGGCCGACATCGTCTACGAGGGCGCGATCAGCCACCAGGAGAACCTCGCGCTGGTTCGGCTGCTCGACATCGAGATCATCCGCTTCAACGACGAGATCAAGCTGTCGGACTACAACCACTCGGTCTTCCTCGACAACCAGGGCACCACGACGGCGCTGACGGAGCGGCTCGAGCTCGCTGGCGTCACTCCGCTCGTCATCATCGACCACCACGAGCTGCAGGGCATCCTTACGGCGCAGTTCACCGACATCCGTCCGATGTCGGCGACGGTGACGATGCTCGTCGAGTACCTGCGTTCGGGCCTCGGAAAGTGCGAGGCCGACCGTCCCGAGACCGAGCGGCTCGCCACGGCGTTGATGCACGGGCTGCGCAGCGAGACCGACGGGCTGATCCGGGCGAAGGAAGAGGACTTCGAGGCGGCGGCGTATCTGAGCCGCTTCGTCAACGACGAGATGCTGCGGTCCGTGCTGCGGGTGAACCGGTCGCGCGCCGTCATGGAAGTCATCCTGTCGGCGCTCAGCCGCCGGACGATCAACAACGGATACAGCTTCGCGGGAATCGGTTACATCCGGATAGACGATCGCGACGCAATCCCGCAGGCGGCGGATTTCCTGCTGACGGAAGAGAACGTCCATACGTCGATCGTGTTCGGCATCGTCACGGGGCCTCGTGAGTCGCTGATGGGGAGCCTGCGGACGTCGAAGCTGACGCTCGACGTGGATCATTTCCTCAAGGATGCCTTTGGCAGTGATGCACGCGGACGGTTCTACGGCGGCGGGCGCCACGGGGCGGGTGGATTCGAGATTCCGGTCGGGTTCCTGCAGGCGGCGGACGACGAGCAACAGCGACAGCTCAAGTGGCAGGTGTTCCATCGCCAGGTCGAGCGGATGCTCCTCGACAAGATCGGCGCCATCCACGCCGAACGCTCATCGAAGTCTCGCGACACGACCCCGCCTCCGACAACGAACGGCACGACGACGCCGCCGGAGTAAGTGAAGAAGGGCCACGGATTCTACGGATTTTACGGATGAAGACGGATCTGAACATGAAGTCAGATCCGTCTTCATCCGTTAGATCCGTGAAATCCGTGGCCCTTCTTCAGCTCTGAAAAGGCTTCGCCGCGTGGTACGAGCTGCGGACGAGGGGACCGGATTCGACGTAGCGGAAGCCGAGGGCCTTCGCCGCGGTGCCGAGCTCGTCGAACTCCTCCGGAGACAGGTAGCGTTTTATCGGCAGGTGACCGGGCGACGGCGACAGGTACTGCCCCATGGTCACGAAGTCGCAACCGGCCGCCCGCAGATCCACGAGCGTCGCGATTACCTCGTCACGTGACTCGCCGAGACCGAGCATCAATCCGGATTTCGTGACGACCGGATACTCCTCCGATCGTGCAGCCGCGGCGCGCGCAAGCACGTGCAGCGTCTGCTCGTAGATCGCGTCTGGCCTGACCTTCCTGTACAGCCTCGGGACGGTCTCTGTATTGTGCGACAGCACGTCGGGACGCGCGGCGAGCACGGTGTCGAGCGCATCGTCCTTCCCCTGGAAATCGGGAATCAGCACCTCGACGGCCGTGCCGGGATTGAGCGCTCGAACCTGACGGATCGTCTCGGCGAAATGCGCGCCGCCGCCGTCCGGCAGATCGTCGCGATTCACCGATGTGATCACCGCGTGGCGGCAGCCGAGCTTGCGGATCGCCTCGGCGACGTGGCGCGGTTCCTCCGGATCGAGCGAGCCGGGCGCGCCCTTTCCGACCGAGCAGAACCCGCAGTATCGCGTGCAGACGTCGCCCATGAGCATGAAGGTCGCCGTACGGTCGGACCAGCATTCCCAGATGTTCGGGCAGCGCGCTTCCTGGCAGACCGTGTTGAGGCTCAGGTCGTTGACCATCCCGAGCACGTCGGCGAAGTTCTCGTTGTTCGCGATGCGGATCTTGAGCCACGGCGGTCGAGGCCCGTCGGGGCCCTTCCTGCCGGCGCGCGTGATCTCAACGAGCGGTGTTGGCGTAACTGACGACACGGTCGAAAACCTCTCCAAAGTGGGAAGCGACGGTCTCGGCGACTGCCTCGAGCGGAATCGTACGGCCGATCAGGCGATCGAGCGACGTGACCCTCTTGTCGGTGATGCCGCACGGTACGATGGCCGAGAAGCGGTCCAGGTCCGTCGAGACGTTGAGCGCGAAGCCGTGCGACGTCACCCAGCGCGCGATGCGCACGCCGATGGCGGCGACCTTCGCATCGCCGACCCAGACGCCTGTCAGTCCCGCGACGCGTCCCGATTCGACGCCGTAGTCGGCGAGCGAGCGGATGAGTACTTCTTCGAGGTCGCGAACGTAGCGGTGGACGTCGCAGCGGTCCGGCTTGAGCGAGACGATCGGATATCCGACGAGCTGTCCCGGTCCGTGGTAGGTGACGTCGCCACCGCGGCCCGTAGCGACGAGCGTCGCGCCGGCCGACTCCAGATCTGCTTCGGTCGCCAGCACGTTGCCTCGATCTGCGCCGCGACCGAGGGTGTAGACGTGGGGATGCTCGAGCAGGAAGAGCCTGTCGGCAGCAATTCCGGCCGCACGCTCGGCGACGGCGCGCTCCTGGAGCCGCAGTCCCTCGTCGTACGAGATCCGTCCGAGAAACGTCGCGTCGCACGGACGCGACGCAGTCGCTGCGCCGTTTTCGATCATGTCCGCGATTGTCGCCGAAGCGTTCACCGCTGTCGCAGGCTCCCGACGGTCGGGGCCTTGCCGAGTCCTGGCAGCTTTGTCGGGACGGGTTCCTCTGCGGCCTCGTCGGTTTCCCCGGCCTCGATCGCCTCGTGCGCGGCGTGGGCGGCGTCGGCCGTCGGCGCGTCGACAATGGCGCGAACCTTGGGGCCGGCCTTCTCGATATCGAGCGCCTGTGTGGGGTCGAGGATCTTGAGCAACTCGAGGAACTCCGCGAGGTGTTCCTTCTCCTCGTCGATGATGTGCGCGAGGATGCGCCGGGCCGACTCGTTGTCGGTGGCGTCCATGTGCGCGGCGTAGAGGTTGATGGCGTCGACCTCGGCGGCGACGTTGAGGCGGATCGCGCGCGCGAGCTCGGAGTCGGTCATCTTTCGCGGCACGAGGCCGACGAATGGATCTGTGAGGCTCATAGGTCCCGCATTATCGCACGGGGACGGGTGAGTGGACAGGATTCACAGGATTTCCAGAGGATTGACAGGAACGGCTTTGGATATTTCGACGGCGACCGAAAACCCCAGTTTGATTCCTGTGAATCCTCATCGAATCCTGCAAATCCTGTCCACTCACTATGCCGAGAAGTTCGCGAGGCCGATCTTGAGGTGCGCCATGAACTGGTCGGCGACGGCGCCGTCGATCAGGCGGTGGTCGAACGACAGCGAGAAGAACGACATCGTCCGGATCGCGATCGCATCGTTGATCACCACCGGCCGCTTCTCGATCGCACCGATGCCGAGGATCGCCACCTGCGGCTGATTGATGATCGGCGTGCCGAACAGTCCGCCGTAGATGCCCGGGTTCGTGATCGTGAACGTGCCGTCCTGGACCTCTTCGGGCTTGAGCCGCTTCGTGCGCGCGCGCTCGGCGAGATCGAGCACCGACCGAGACAGTCCGAGCAGGCTCTGTTCGTCCGCACGCTTGATGACGGGAACGATCAGGCCCCAGTCGAGCGCAACGGCGATGCCGACGTTGATGTCCTGCTTGTAGACGACGTCGTCACCCTGGATCGACGCGTTCAGGATCGGGAAGGCCTTCAGCGAATCGACGACGGCCTTGATGATCATCGGCGTGTAGGACAGCTTCGCGCCGTCCGCCTCGTACTGGCCCTTCAGCTTGTTGCGGACCTCGACGAGCTTCGTGCAGTCCATCTCGAAGACGGTGTTCACGTGCGCCGAGATGCGGCGGCTCGCGACCATGTTCTCCGCGATCCGCCGTCGCATGATCGACATCGGCTCGACGCGTACGCGCTCGCCGGGCTTGAACGTCGGACGGACGACTTCGGGCGCGGCTGGCGCTGACGGAGCCGGAGCCGCCGTAGCGGACACCGGAGCCGCGGGTGCGGCGGCAGCGAGCTTCGCCCCGCCGGACTCGACGAACGACAGGATGTCGGCCTTCGTCACGCGACCCGAAATGCCGGTACCGGTCACGGCCGAGATGTCGACGCCGTGCTCTTCGGCGAGCTTGCGGACGAGCGGGGAACTGCGTGTCCGGCGCATCTCCTCGACCGAGCCGGAGGCAGCCGCAGGTTGCGGCGGGGCAGCCGGTGCCGCCGGTGCAACCGGTGCGGGAGGAGGCGGAGGCGCTGGCACGGATCCGGGGACCTCGGACGACGGTACGGCAGGCGCGGGCTCCGGAGCCGCAGCAGGCGGGGCTTCAGCCGCCGCCGGTGCCGGGGCTTCGGCGCCGCCGCCTTCGCCGATGATCGCGACGACCGTGTTGATGCCCACGGTTACGCCTTCACCAACCTTGATCTCGAGCAGCGTGCCGGAAGCGGGCGACGGGATCTCGGCGTCAACCTTGTCGGTCGAGATCTCGAACAGCGGTTCGTCGCGGATTACCTTGTCGCCAACGGCCTTGAGCCACTTGACGATGGTTCCCTCGGCGATCGACTCGCCCATCTGCGGCATGATGACATCCGTACTCATATCTCGTTCTTTCTCCGTTAGCTACCGCTGGCCGCTTGCTGCGCGCGCGGTTCTGGTTCGCTCAGTACGCCGAGAGCCTGGTGGCCGCTTCGACGATGTCGTCGACCTGCGGCATGTAGAAATCTTCAAGTGACGGGCTGTAGGGCACGGGCGTGTCGAGCGACGCCACCCGGATGATCGGCGCGTCGAGCCACTCGAACGCCTTCTCGGTGATCGTCGCCGATATCTCGCCGCCAAAGCCGCCGGTGCGCGACGCCTCGTGGAGCACGATCGCGCGGTTCGTCTTCTGGACCGACGCCAGCACCGTCTCGACGTCGAACGGCACGATCGTCCTCAGGTCGATGACTTCGGCCGAAATGCCGGCCTCTGCAAGCTTGTCGGCCGCGTCGAGCGCTCGGTAAACCATCGCGCCGAACGTGATGATCGTGACGTCGGAGCCTTCGCGCCGGACCGCCGCCTTGCCGATCGGAACGATGTAGTCCTCCTCGGGCAGTGACTCGCGCAGGCGAGGCAGCCGGTAGAGGTACTTGTGCTCGAAGAAGAGCACCGGGTCCGGGTCGCGGATCGCGGCCTTCAGCATGCCCTTCGCGTCGTAGGCCGTCGAAGGCTCGACGATCTTGAGGCCGGCCGAGTTCGCGAAAAACGCCTCGGGATTGCCGGAGTGGAAGGGGCCTCCGCGCACGCCGCCGCCGCACGGGCCGCGCACGACCATCGGCACGCCGAAGCCCATGCGGTATCGCCACTTCGAGACGACGTTCGTCAGCTGGTCGAAGGCGCACGAGATGAAGTCGATGAACTGCATCTCGGCGACGGGTTTGAAGCCCATCATCGCCGCGCCGGCCGCGGCGCCGATGATGGCGGCTTCGGAGATCGGGGTG
>CAZQBW010000096.1:0-16396 GCA_964591515.1 uncultured Clostridia bacterium | reverse complement strand
CACTCGCCCCCGCGACCCACGGCTATTTCCTTCGACCGCTCCGCGGTCGACTCAGTAGGCCAAACTCCAAACGACCGCTCCGCGGTCGAGCCCACGGCGTAAGCCGTGGGAATGTCGCTATTACAGCTAGAGCGCCGAAGGCGCAAAACATTTGTATCAAAAGGGCTTGTATCGCCCCTTCGGGGCTCGAGCGAAACCTGGCATTCAACCCACGGATTGCGCCGTGAGCTCAGGTTCTTTCGCGCCTTCGGCGCTCTTCGGAACTGGAGCGTGATCGCTCCAATCAGAATCCTCTTCGCCGCCGCTACCGAATGTGTTCGCTCCAGACAGAAACCTCTTCGCTGCCGCTCCCGATTGTGAACCGGAACGCACCCACAACAGTTCCCCGGTAGCGAGCGGGTCGTCGAGACGGTTCGCGGTTCACACCGTCACGCCGACAGCTCGTACCTCGCGCCGCAGGTCGGACACTGGGCCAGCTTCTTCATTCCGCTCAGTGGCAGGACCGGAATGATGAAGAAGAGCGTCAGGAACCGCATTCCGCTCTTCCGCAAGAACCACGCGACCGTTCCGCATTCCCCGCAGCGCAGCTGTTCCTGCGTGCGCTCCGAGCCCCACGCGAAGAACTTCATTCCTATGATGAAGAAGAAGGCCATGCGCCCGATTCTTGCACGACCGGCCCTCCATCGCCGAGCACTGCGTCGACCTCGCGGCGAACGCGCCGCAGTTTCGATCCAGAGCGGACAAGCGCGGCGACAGCCGTCACGTCGACCTCGACCGGCGCACACCGCAGCCCGTCCAGCGTGGCACGCACCTCGTGCTCGACAGCGCGAATGATCGACTCCTGGCCCGCACCCGCTCTCAGCACGACGCGAACCTTCACCCGCGATCGCGAGACCTGCACGAACTCGTAGTCCTCGATTCCCGGATCCGCCAGCAGCACGGCGCGGCGCGCGAAGTCTGGCGCCACGGCCCGCTTTGACCCGTCGAGCCCGTCGAACATGAGGACATCGTCGGCGCGTCCTTCGACGGCATCGATCACCCGAAACGACAATCCGCACCGGCATCGCTCGTCCGAGAGCCGCACCAGATCGTTCAACCGGTACCGGACGATCGGCTGCGCGCGCCGCCAGAGATCCGTCACGATGGGCGTGACGAGGCCAGGCACCGGACCCGCTTCCCACTGGATCGCTGCGAGGTCCTCCTGCACGTGCAGGCGATGCTCGCGACACGACACGGCGAGCAGCCCTTCAGTGCACTGGTAGATCTGGTCGATGGTGACCGCAAACGACGCGGCAATCCGATCGGCCACCTGCGGCTCCAGCACCTCTGCTACCGAGATCACCTGCTCCGGTTGCACGACGCCCCGCAATCGAGCGCCCAGCCGCTCGAGCGTCGACGGCGGCGCAACTAGCACATCCGGGCGAAACGATGCGATCGCCTCGGCCATCGCTTCGTCCGGCTCTGCAAGATCGATGAAACGAAAGCGGATCGAGCCCGTGCCGATCGACTCGTACAGGTTGCTGTTCGCGCGAAGCACGAGCGCGACACGCATACCCGGTCGCAGCCGATGGACGGCGCGAGCGACGATCGTACCGGCCCAGCCGGCGCGCTCGTCAGGGGCGACGAGAAAGAGTCCTCGATGCCCGCTTGTGCCCGATGACAGCCCCACCGTGAGTCCACGTATTTCGGGACTGAAGTTCCGCTCCCTCTCGGCGCGAAGCGCGACGTCCATCGCTTCGTCGAGCGTGACGCCTGCGGTGTTGTAGTCCGAGAAGCGCGACATCATCGCGGCCTTGTCGACCGCGGGCAGCGAGCGCCAGTCGCCGAGATCGCGCCCGGCCCAATGCGATCGAAAGAACGGCGAGCGCTCTACGGCGTACTTAACGATCTCGCGGGCGCGTCGATCCTGGAACGACTCGAGTCCTGGCCCGCCAAGCCATCTCGCGCGCCAGTGCGCGCGGGCCACGTGCGCGAGCACGGCGAGACTCACGGACCGACCTCGCGCGTGAGCGCTTCCGGACAATGAGTCGGAACGAGCACCACTTCCGGCCGGTCGTCCGTGAACGCCTTCAGGTGCGCTAGCGTGGCGCGCACGACCTTCGGCTCGTCGACGAACAGGTGCGTGATCGGATGGGGCACGCGCTGCTCCCGGATTCCTCGCGACTGCCAGCAGGCATCGGCGACGAAGAGCCGTTCTCCGCGATCGGTTTGCGCGAGCAATCCGATCTGTCCGCGCGCGTGGCCGGGCAACGCGACCGCAACGAACCTCTCGTCGCCGAAGAGGTCGTGGCCGCGACCAAGCGGTCCGAGTTCCGGTCCCGCGATCGCCTCGATCGGGCGAACGCGCGATGCGAAATCGTCCGGCAGAAGCGCCGGCATGTAGCCCCGCTGGAGCGCGGAGAGTCCGCGGCGCGACGTCACGTCCGCGATCGCCGCTTCGGCGGCAAAAAGCTCGGCCATCGGGAAGTCGCGCAAACCGGCAACGTGATCGGCGTGGAAGTGCGATACGACGATCCATCGCACTTCGTCCGGTTTGACGCCCATCGCAGCGAGTTGCACCACGGCCTCGAGCGATCGATCGAGCCGCAGCGGGGTCGCCCACCGGTAGACCCTCCACGGCAGGCGCGCGGTCGCGTCGAAGAGGTGGCGCGAGTACCCCGCGTCGAAGAGTCCCCAACCGCGCACGGGATGGTAGAGCGCCGCGACGAGGTTGTGGCACTCGATGCGGCTCCAGCGTCCGCCGCGAATGACGTGCGCCTCGGTCGCGAGGCAGTGGCCGGTGTCGAACACGCGGCATGCAACAGCGTCGGAACTCATCGCGCCTCCCGGAATGCAGCTATCGTGCGCTCGAGGCCCTCCTCGACCGTCACGGCGGGACTGTACCCGAGTTCCACTCTGGCGCGGGTGACGTCGTAGGTCTGCCCGGTCGACAGGATCGCGACCGAGTACCGGGTGAGCAGCGGTTCCCGGCCCGACGCGGTCGCGACCACCTCCAGCGCGCGAGCCCACGCCATCGCCGCGCGCACGGGAATCCGTCGACGCGGTCCCGGCAGTCCGAGCCCTTCCACGACACGCCGGATCGACGGCCACAACCCGGGATGCTCGTCGTTCGTGATCGTGAAAACGCCGCGAACGTGGCCCGCATTTCGCGCGACCACGAGGGCGTCTACGACGTTGTCGACGTAGGTCAGGTCGACGCGGTTCGTGCCGTCTCCGATCTGGACCAGTCTTTCGCGTCGCGCGGCGTCGACGATGCGCGGCAGCAGCGCCGTGTCGCCGGGCCCGAAGATCGCCTTCGGCCTGAGGACGACAGCGCCGAGTCCCAGCTGACCTGCAGCGAGAACGGCCTCCTCCGCGAGCTTCTTCGATTCAGAGTACGCGGAAAGAAATCGACGCGCGTATGGCGCATCTTCCGTCGAGCCGACGTGTGGTGTGCCGTCGAACACCACGCTCGGCGACGACACGAAGACGAGCCGGCCGACGTCGCCGCGGATGCATCCGTCGATGATGTTCCGCGTGCCGTCGACGTTCGTCTTGAGAAACGCCTCGCGCCGTCCCCACGGCGCGGACAGCGCGCCGACGTGGAAGACCGACGCACACGACTCCGTCGCGGTAAGAACCGAGGCGCGATCCGTCAGGTCGCCGCAAACGACCTCGGCGCCGAGACTCGCAAGGGCCTCGGCTCGGGCGGGATCGCGCACGAGCACGCGAACGCGCTCGCCGGCGCCCAGCAGCTTCCGCACGAGGCGTCCTCCCAGAAATCCCGTCGCCCCTGTGACCAGCGCGTCCATTCTCCGTGTCCCGGCGCCTCCCTGCGCGGCGCCGAGTCGACGCGCCTCCTGCTCTCCGGCTCAGAGATTGTACCGTCGCACCGCAGGAACGAGGATGCGGCGCCCGATCGAGCCGAGCACCATCCATCCAGCGCGGCGATGTACGGGCAGATGGCGGTCGAACACGACGTGATACTCGATGGACGGCCAGGCGCCGCGATGGCGCTTGAACGCAGCGGCACCCGAGCTCTGATGCAGAACCGCCCCTCTGGCGGCCGCTTCATCGATCAGCTTCAGCGATATCCGCCGATAGAGCCCGTCGGACTGCGGCCGTTCGGTGTCGTAGCCGATGAAGGGCGTGGTCATCACCCCGTTCCTCAGGAAGAAGCCGACGACCGCGTCGAGCCGGCTGCCGGTTTCGAGCACATGGACGTCGAGCCAGCGCTCGGCGATGGCGCATTCGACGAATCGACGCGTGAACTGCGGATTGAGCGATGAGTATTTCTCGATGTAGAGCGCGTCGTAGAGCGCCTTGATCCGATCGACGTCCACGTCTGCCGGCTCATCGACCCGCCGCCAATTCGAAGAAGAGCGTCCAGCGATTGCCACGTCGCGGGCAAACGACTTCATC
This sequence comes from uncultured Clostridia bacterium, assembly GCA_964591515.1. Taxonomy (GTDB): domain Bacteria; phylum Acidobacteriota; class Blastocatellia; order UBA7656; family JADIYM01; genus JADIYM01. The sequence continues at coordinate 11,995 of CAZQBW010000096.1, read as the reverse complement.
CGCCTGAATCCGAGGTCGCGCGACGGATCAAGAATCCAGACCTGGCGGCTGAACACGGCGCGACCTCGCTCGGCCTCGAGCACCTCGAGCAGGTCGCGTGTCAGTGCGTCGTTGACCGACCGGAACACGATGGCGCGATCGGGCCAGCGTTCCACCAGATTCGAGAGCAGCGACCGGATCGCGTTCAGGTCGATTTCCGGATACAGATTCGTCGAAACCAGCCAGTTGTTGACGAGGACGGCTTGATCTAGCCTCGTCGCCCGGGCGAGTGCCGAAGCTGCGCCGATGAGGGGCACGGACAGCAACCGCAGCGAACGACGATCGCGAATCTCGAGCTCCACCTCGCGTCGCGCATAGTCCACGTACTGAGTAGTAGGCGAGGCGACATAGCTTTCCGGCTCGCTCCCTCTCGGCGCCGGAATCGTGATCGGCAGAACGGCTCCATCGACGATCGCGGCGTGCTGCCGGGCGCCGACGTTCTCGATGAACGGACGAACGCCCTCGGTCATCAGGGGAACGAGCACCCGGCGCGCGTACTCTCCATCTTCCGTCGACGGCCATTCGGCGGCGTGCGCCGAGCCCGCGCAGACGATCTCAACGCCCATCGCCATTCCACTCGATGTCGTGCGTCGTTGCCGCGGCGAGACTCAGATGCTCGCGCCTGGCCACGCGAAGGAAGTGCCACGACATCGGAACCTGCGCCAGAGCCGGGCCCGGGTCGCCAGGCCGCATGACGACGTCGCCGAATCGAACGGCGCGGGCCGCGCGTCCCAATCCGCGCAGGCTCGAAGCCAGAGACGCCATCGCCGGGAACAGCAACTGTCGAGTCCGGCCCGCTGAAACGACGTGGAGTGGCGCCGTTGGTTCCGTGAGCGCAAGCACGAGCCCGGCCTCGGTCATCAGGTGCACGCCGCTCGTTACGCGAGGGTTGCACTCGAGCAGGGTAAGTCCGTCCTGTCCGCGGATGAAGTCGAACGACAGGCTTCCCGTGAATCCGGTGTCACCAGCGATTGCTGCCGCGACTTCGAGCGTCGGGCCTCCGTCGACCGAAGTGAACCGCACACCCGAACCGGCGCCGTGCCGAACCGGCGTCGCGTAGGCTACGTGAGCCGCGACCCGGCCGTCGTGAACGATCGAATACGAGCACTCCGCATCGCCGTCGATGAACCGCTGGACGATCCACGGCTCGTCGGGCGACGGCCGCACGTCGGCCGTTGTCCGGCTCGGGAATCCCTCGGCGTTCGAGGCGATTCGAGTCGCAAATCGCGAGTGGACAGGCTTCGCGATCCATTTCCCGAACCGGTCGCACGCCTCTCGCAGTTCCTCACCCGAGGTCGCAAGCGCGCTTTCGGGCACGCGGAGGCCAAGCGACTCGGCCAGTTTCGTGAACGACCACTTGTCGTGAAGCGTCGTGAGAGTCGCCGTGCTTGCCACCAGCACGCGTGCAACCCGCGACAGCCGGTCGCGTCCGTAACCGACCGCAAACACTTCCTCGCAGGTCGGGACGATCAGGTCGACGCATTCACGCTTCGCGATTGCGGCCACTTCATCGACGAACGCCTCGCGCTCGAAGCGCGGCGACGGCACGACGCAGTGTCGCTCGACCGCGTTAGACCAAGCGCCGATGGTCAAGGGAAAAGTGTCGACGCCGACGACCGAATGGCCTTCGCGCGCGAACGCCCGCGCGCTCTCGAGCGTGACCGGCGCCCTCGTGCTCGTGAGCAGGACGCGCACCCCTCGACCTCAGTACGTAAGGGCCACGGCCCCGAGCGTCAACCCCGCGCCCGTACCGCACAGCAGTATGCGGTCGCCGCGCACGATCCGCCCGGACTGCACCGCCTCGGCCAGCAGCAATGGTATCGATGCGCCGACGCAGTTGCCGCGCTCGGCGATGTTCGAGAGCACGCGTCCCTCGTCGAATCCGAGCCGCCCCGACAGCTGCTCCAGCGCGTGCCGGCTCGCCTGGTGCGGCACCACGGCAGCCACCTCGCTGCGTGACCAGCCCAGCTCTTCGAAGAACTCGTCGAGAAACGGACCGGAGAGCCGCGCCGCCTGCTTGAACACCGACGTCCCGCGCATCCGGAACGTGTTCATCTCGCGCGTCGTCGTCGGATCGTTCGGATGGTGCAGCGTGCCGGCGCCCTGGAACTCGGTCAGGTCCGCCCCCTCGCTCCAGGTTGCCAACGCCGTATGCCATATGGTCGACGCGTCGCCAGCTGAATTTCGTTCGAGCACTACCGCTGCGGCCGCATCACCGAACAGCACCGCGCAGTCCGGCTCGGCAGCGTCGAGCGACCGCGACGGCAGCTCGCTCGAGACCACGAGCGCCGTGCGGTATACCCCTGAAGCGATTAGAGGCGCGACCGTCTGGATCGCCGCGATGAACGACAGGCACGTCGCATTGACGTCGAAGCAGGCGCTTCCTCCTCCAGGCGCGCCGATCGCCCGCTGCAGGAAAGCCGCGGTGCACGGAACCGCCTGCGCCGGGGCACTCATTGCCGCGACGATGAGGTCCACGTCGCTCGCAACCCGACCGGCATCAATGAGAGCTCGACGAGCGGCTTCTGCGCCCATTTCCACGGTCGTCTCTGTCACGGCGTAGCGGCGCTCGCGAACGCCCGTCACGTGCTCGACCCATCCGGCGGGCAGGCCTAGCCTCGCCTCGAGCTCCGCACTCGACACGCGCAACGCCGGCAGGAACGCCCCGACTCCGGCAATGCGTACGTGAAGCGGAACCGGGTTCATGAAGTCAGCAGCGCCGCGAACCGCGCGTCGTCCCGAATCGGGTCGAAGTCCGGATCGAACTGGGCCCGAATCGTGTCGATCGCCTTGAGCTGGCGCATCGAGACCTCGAGGTGCTCGACAGCCTTCGCCGCGTCGCCTCGCAGCGCCCACAGGCAGGCGACGTAGTACCGCGTCGACGGATCATCGGCGCCGCTCGCGACCCTCGACTCGAAGAGCTCGATCGCGCGGCTGAAGTGCTCCTCCGCACGTACGAACTTCCCGATCCGGAACTGGGCCGCGCCAAGCTTCTGGTGCAGTTCGATGAGGGCCCGTTCGCGTAGCGCATGCGCCGTCGACGACAGGAAATCCAGCTCGAGCTCGTATTCGCGTATCGCGTCGTCGTAGCGGCCCTGGCAATAGTAGACATACCCGAGCCGCGTTCGCGCGCCAACGATGAGCAGTCCGACCTTTCCCGAGATGTGCCGCTCCTGCAGCTCGATGGCACGGCGGCACATCATCTCTGCCTTCGAATAGTCGCCGTTGAGCGTGTAGAGCAGCCCGAGCTGCAGCTGCGTGTAGCCGGCCCGGGGCTCCACCTGCACGACGTGCTCGAGTTCCGCAATACCCTCCGCGATCATTCCCTTGCCAAGCCAGAACGCGCGGCCGAGCGACTGCCGGGCCGACGAAAGGTTCGGGTCGAGCTCGATCGCCCGCCGTATCGCGTCGATAGCTTCGTCGTACATGGCAACGGTCAGGTACGCACCCCCGAGCCAGTCCCACGCGCGCGCGAGCCGCGGATTCAGCGCGATTGCCTTCTTCTCACACTCGATCGAGCTGTAGGCGAGCTCCTTGAGGCTCTGGAACGAGGCCTTCAGGTCGTACGCGGCACCGAGTGCCGCCCAGGCCGAGGCGTACTCGGGGTCGTACTCGGTCGCCTTCGAAAGGAGGAACACCGCGCGGTCGAGCGACTCGGGCGTCGCCGAACGCAGGTTCATCATTCCCCGCGAGTAGCACTCGTAGGCCTCGACCGACTGCGTTTCGTCGCGCTCGATCTCGACGATCTCCTCGTCGGCGAGCGACAGGTTCAATCCCTTCATCAGCTCGTAGACGATGCGGTCCTGCAGATCGAAGATCTCGGCAATCTTCCCGTCGATCTTGACCGACTGCGACAATGCGCCCGTCGAGACTTCGAGAAATCGCGCCGTGATACGGATGACGTCGCCGATCCGCTGAAAGCCGCCGCCGATGATCCACGTGGCGCCCAGAAAACGTCCGACCTCGATCGCGAGGAGCTCGTCAGCTTCGCTGCCGTCCGCCGCGCCGAGCGTCTTAAGAGCGTCGAAGACGCGTTCCCGTCCCATCACGCGCAGGCCCTGAATGTTCTTCAGGTCCGACGTGACCGTCTCGGCGATGCCGGCGCCGATCCACGCGTCGGCCGGCTCCTTAGTGATGTTGCCGAACGTCATCACCGCGACCGCGTTGGGCACGTGCGGCGCCGGCACCATCGATGTGCCGAGCTGCCGGTTCGTCGAGATCGACGCGCTGAACCGGTCGCTGCCCCGCAGGATCGCCGTCTGGCCCGACTCGCTGATGGTGCGCAGGTACTCGTGCAGGTCGATGTAGAGGTCGCGAGCGGTCTGGTAGCGATACCGGGCATCTTTGGCGAGGACTTTGCGGAGGATCTGCTCGAGCTCGGGACCGACGTCGCGGTTCGTGCGCGAGATCTGGGGCGGGTCGCTGTGCACGATGCGGTCGATCGTCTCGGTCGGCGAGCTGGTCTCGAACGGCAGCACGCCTGCGAGCATCTCGTAGAGCACGACGCCCAGTGAAAATAGATCGGAGCGCGAATCGACCGGCTTGCCGAGCGCTGCCTCGGGCGACATGTAGTTCACGGTGCCGACGAGCGACCCCGGCGTCGTCTCGAGCGCCGGCAGTTGCAGCGTCGGCGCCATCACGCCTCCGTCGCTGTCGTCGGGCATGATCACCTTCGCCAGGCCGAAGTCGAGAACCTTGACGAGGCCGCGTCCGGTCACCATCACGTTCGAGCTCTTGATGTCGCGATGGACGATGCCGCGACTCGCGGCCTCGTCGAGCGCGTCGGCGATCTGCGCGGCGTAGTCCACGGCGTCGCGAACGGAAAGCGGACCGCGACGGATGCGGTCGGCCAGCGATTCGCCTTCGACGAGCTCCATTACGATGAAGACGGACTCGTCCCCTTCGCCAATGTCGTAGATGTGCGCGATGTTCGGAGACCGGAGCGCGGACGCCGCCTGGGCTTCGCGAAGGAAGCGCGCTCGGCGGGCAGTGTCGTAGTGGAACGAGGACGGGAGGAACTTGAGGGCGACGTCGCGGTTGAGCTTAAGGTCTGTCGCGCGGTACACCTCGCCCATTGCGCCCGCGCCGAGCAACTCACCGATCCTGTAGTGAAGTACCGTCTGTCCTGTCATCGCCGGTCACGGCGAGCCAGCATATCACCGTCGTACGGGTCTCGCATTGCCAGTGAAGAAGGCGTGGCCGCACAGAGAGCACAAAGTCACAGAGCGCACGGAGTAACGAACTGAACTCCGTGATCTTCGTGATTCTGTGCTCTCCGTGCGGCGACGCCTTGGTAGCCGCCTGGACGACTACCGATTCTTGTACGCGTCGTAGAGTTGCGTTTGACGGCTCACGAGCGGAATGCTCCGTCCCCGGATGAAGACGTGCTTCACGTCAGTCCGAGGCTCCATCGGATCGCCGTTCGTCACGAACAGGTTCGCCTGCTTGCCGACCTCGATCGAGCCCACGCGGTCCGCGACTCCCCAGATAGTCGCCGGCCAGAGCGTCAGTGCCTTTAGCGCGTCGTCCTTCGACAGCCCGCCGTACGCGACGGCCATCGCAGCCTGGTACGGAAGATCCTTCACCATCGCCGAGTCTTCCGATGCAAACGCGAACGGCACACCGGCCTTCGCGAGCGCCGCCGGCGCCTGCTGCGGCAGGTCGTATCGGTCGTCGTCCGAGGACGGCAGCGTGTACATCGGTCCGAAGATCACCGGGATCTTCTTCTCCTTGAGGAACGCCGCGACCACGGTCAGATCGAACGGCCCGAACCTGGCGTCGCTGCGCAGGATCATTTTCACGTTCTGCTTCTCGCAGAACTCGACAGCGCGCTTCACGTCGCGGAAGTCGCCGGCCGCAACGAGGAGCGGCAACTCGCCGGACAGTACCGGCTGAAGCGCCGCCAGCTTCAAGTCGACCTCGAGAACGGGAAGCGACGCATCCGTCCTGCGAGCCGAAACGGCAACGCCATAGGCCCGCGCACGGTCGAAGAGCGCCGTGATCTCGTCGATTTTCTTGTCCCGGTTCTTCCGCGCGTCGGCGTCCGACGAACGCTTCAGGGAGAAGGTCTGGAAGTCGAAGAACTCGCCGCCGACGCCAGTCGGAAAGGCGAGAATCATCGCGGCCGTCGACTTCACGGACATCTGCTCGATCGTGAATCCGTCGAGGTCCGTGATGACGGCCTGACCCGAGATGACGCCGCCGCTCGGTGTCGACACCGACGTCGTGATCCCGTTTATGCGCGCCATCGGAATGAATTCGCTCGCCGGATTGAAGCCTTCATACGCCCGAAGGTGCGGGTTGAAGTCGCCGATCTCGGACGTGTCGTTCGTCGCAGAGATCGAGCCGACCTCGATAAGACCGAGCTGCGACGCCGAATCGATCATTCCGGGATAGACCGACAGGCCCGTGCCGTCGATACGCTTCGCGCCCGCCGGCGCCGTCACCGTCGCACCAACGGCTACGATCTTGCCGCCAGCCACCGCCACCGAGCCCTTTTCGATTGTCGCGCCCGAAACAGTCACGATTCGCGCGTTCTCGATGACGAAAGTGTCACTCGCCGCCGGATCGGCAACTGCGAAGGCCGGCACCGAGAATGGGGAGGTCAGAAGGATCGCGAGCGCCGCAGCCCGCATTCGGGAAAACGTCGTGACCTTCACTGCTCACCTCCGTCACAAGCCTCGTCGTGGTGCAGCCCGTGCTTCGGCTTCGGTGCCGGCGCCGGTGCGTCGGGATTCGGCGTCGCGGGCTTGGCCTTCTTGTCGGCCTTTTCCTGCTCGACGAGCCGCGCGGATTCCGCCTGCCGGGCTTCGGCATCCTTGATTGACTTCTGCCGGTCGAACTCGAGCTGTCCGTCGACAAAGACCTTCTCGGCGACGGCATAGGCGCTCAACGGATGCGCCGACCAGATCACCACGTCGGCATCCTTGCCGGTTTCGAGCGACCCGGTCCAGCGGTCGATACCGAGCTGCTTCGCCGGATTGATCGTGATCATCTTGAGCGCTTCGTCCTCGGGCACCCCGCCGTAACGCACGGCGCGCGCGGCGTCGGTATTCAACCGCCGCTGCCGCTCCCCGTCGTCCGAGTTGAGCGAGACGACGATGCCGGCCTTCCACATAATTGCCGTGTTGTAAGGCGTCGCGTCGAAGGCTTCGATCTTGTAGCCGCCGTAGTCCTGGAAAGTCGACGCGCCGGCGCCGGCAGCGGCGATCTCTGCCGCCACCTTGTACCCTTCAAGGACGTGCTGGAACGTCGCAATGCGGAACTTGAAGTCGCGGGCGACGCGGATGAGCATCAGGATCTCGTCAGCGCGGTAGCAGTGCGAGTGCACGAGCCGCTTGCCCTCTAGCACCTCGACTAGTGGCTCGAGCTCAAGGTCCCGCCGCGGAAGCACTGCTGTCTTCTTTCCGGCCTTTACGTCGGAGTTGTAGCGATCCCAGACGGCCTTGTAGTCGCGGGCTCGCGTGAATGCATCGCGGATGACGTCTTCCACGCCCATTCGCGTTCGCGGATACCGGACCGGGTTGCCCTGGAAGTTCGAGCGCTTCGGGTTCTCGCCAAGCGCGAACTTGATCCCCGGAGGAGCATTCTTGAAGATCACCTCGTCGACCGGGCGGTTCGGCTTCATCTTGATGACGGCGTTCTGGCCGCCGATCGCGTTCGCCGATCCGTGCAGGATGTTCGCAGCCGTCACGCCGCCGCTCAGGCCGATGAGGATGCCCGAATCCGTCGGATCGATGACGTCCGCGATGCGGACCATCGACGTGACCGAGAGCGAGCCTTCGTTGACGCTGCCGTCGACCGCGATGTGCGAGTGGCAGTCGATGACGCCCGGAGTGACGAACTTGCCGGCCGCGTCGATTACCGTCGCGTTGGGCGAGGCCTTCAGGTTCTTTCCGACCTGGGCGATCTTGCCGTCTCGAATGAGCACCGATCCGTTCTCGATGATGCCCTTGGTCACGGTCATGACCGTCGCATTCTGGATGAGGTATTCCTTGGGCGCGGCCGGCTGCTGGGCGCGAGCCGTGACCGAAGCCCCGGAGCAGGCCAGCAGCGCGACCGCGACGACGACTGCATTGGTTCGACGTGTGCGAGTCGTTTTCATTGATTCGCGCCTCCCTTCGGTTTCCGTGTCCCCGAGAAGTCCACGGTGCCCTGGCCCGCGACGTTCGCGGTTCCCTTCATCGCGTCGCCGTCGACGTCGCCCGAGAACGTGATGTCGAGCGAGTTGCCGCCAACGTTGAGCGCGACGTTGACCGTGACCTTCTTGCCAGCCACCGACCCAGACTTCACTTCGCTCGACCCGAACATCTCGGTTCGGAACGTGCCCGTGACCTCGGCGCCCTTCTGCGTCAGCTCGAGGGTTGCCTTCTGGGTTCCCTCTGGCGTGTTGACCTCGAGGTCCCAGGTTCCAGTAACGTCGACTTCGGCAGCGGACGCATCGCCGGGTTTCGCCGCAGGCGCATCTTCCTTGTACTCGAAGCGCTCGCCGTCGACGAACGTGTAACGGACCTTCGTCTTCTCGTCGAACAGATCGCCGTTCGTCACGACGAGATTCGCAATCTTTCCGGCCTCGATCGACCCGACCTGGTCCGCGACGCCGAGAATTTCGGCGGGCGACAAAGTGAGTGCTCGAAGCGCAACGTCCTTCGAGAGTCCCGCGCCGATCGCCTTTGTCGCGTTCGTGATCATCTGCTTCGGCGAGCGGATGCCGCCCGACTGGAACGCGAATCGCACGCCTGCAGCGTTGAGCTTCGCGGCGCAACCCGGCGCGTCGAGCCGGTCGCGGACGGATTGCAGTTCCTCGCGAGTCTCGGGATCGAGATCAGCGGGTGCCTCCGGAAAATTCAGCGACAACAGCACGGGCACGTTGCGCTTCTTGAGGTCGGCGGCGACCTTCCAGGATTCGCGGCCTCCGGCGACCATGCCCGAGAGTCCGAACTCGTCCATCAGCAGGAGCGCCCTGATGACTTCGCGGTCCCTGTTGGCTTCCATTGCAACCGGGAGCGATTTGTCGAGCGCCGGAATGAGCGACTCGTACTCGTGGCTGAAGGTAGGACGACGGATGCCTTTCGGAGATGCCGCGTACTGCTCGCGCAGCTGGCGGTAACGCCGGGCATCGAGCAGTTTCTGACGGATGACCGAGAAGACGCCCATTAGCGAGCCCGGGTACTGGACGAATCCACCCTGCGTCTCGAATGCGACGTGAAGCGCCACGGGCGACTTGATCGCCATTGCCGGACCGTCGGCGCCCGAGGTGTTCACGAGCACGCTTCGACCGCGGAAGACACCGCCCTTCGGCACGGCAAGGACAGTCGTGAAACCCGCGGCGCGCATGCCCTCCATCCGGCTGTCGTTCTTGACGAAGTCGATCGCCTCGCGCTGAGGCGTGACTCCGGGGGGATTCTCGCGGTCCGGTCCGCGCGGAGGTCCCTGCTGCTGGGGTCCTTCCGGCTTCGATTCGGCCTCGACGACGGCGTACGAATCGACGAGTCCGGGATAGACCGTCAATCCGGTACCATCGATCACACGCGCATCGGCCGGCGCGCCGATTGCGGCTCCGACCGACTCGATGATTCCGTCGCGGACGACGACCGTGCCTTTTTCGATAGGCGGTCCCGAGACCGGAACAATGCGAGCGCCGGTGATCGCCCAGACGTCGAGCGAGCCTGCCCGTGCCGGTTCAGGCACGATCAGGCTCGAGAGGCCGAAGGCGAGCGTGCACAGAAGCACGCAGGCCTTGCTGGCGTTACCTACTTTCATTGTGGGTGGCTCCTCGTGGTGCAGAGTGACCGGGGACTACGAGTCGAGAATGGGAAAGGTTTCACACCTGGGTGCCGGCGAAATTGGAAGGAATGGGCTGCGCGTACAGAGGGCACAGAGACACGGAGCGCACAGAGGCCAGTGGGTGATCGCTCTGTGCTCTCCGTGCCTCTGAGCGCTCTGTATGCGAAGCCTTCTCAAGGCTATAGTGGCCGTCATGCTTGGAAATCACGCACGACTCCTCACCCTGGCCGTCTTCGCCGTTTCGCTTGTCGCTCCATCCACACCGGCCCAATCTCCACAGAAGGATCCAGCCGTCTGGAAGCGCGCGCAGAAACTGCATGCGGCTGCAATCGTCATCGACACCCACAACGACGTCACTTCGCGGATACTCGACGAGAACTTCGACATGGGCGCTCGTGCGAAGGACGGGCACACCGACATTCCGCGGATGAAGGTGGGCGGGCTCGACGCCGAGTTCTTCGCCATCTACGTCGACAAGAAGTACGTCGCCGAGGGCGGCTCCGCGCGCCGGGCGCTCGACATGATCGACATCGTCTACGAGCAGGTCGCCCGCCATCCCGAGTCGCTCGAGATGGCCTACACTGTCGCCGACATCCGTCGCATCACGAAGAAGGGCAAGATCGCGGCGCTCATGGGCATCGAAGGCGGCCACGCGATCGAGGACTCTCTCTTCGCGCTTCGCGAGTTCTACAGGCTCGGAGTCCGCTACATGACGCTCACGCACACGAACACGAACAACTGGGCGGACAGCTCGGGGAGTTTCGGCGCGAAGGTGCCCGACGTGAAGCGCTGGGGCGGACTGAACGACTTCGGTCGCGAAGTCGTTCGCGAGATGAACCGGATCGGGATGATGGTCGACCTCTCGCACGTGTCGGACGAGACGTTCGCCGACGCGCTCGAGGTCACGAAGGCGCCGGTCATACTGTCGCACTCCTGCTGTCGCGCTCTCTGCAGCCACACCCGCAACATCGACGACGACATGCTCAGGGCGCTGGCGAAGAACGGCGGTGTGATCCAGCTCAACTTCTACGAGACGTTCCTCGACCAGCGGCGCGTCGATGCGTCGATCAAATACAAGGACGAGCTCAACGCGCTCGAAGAGAAATACAAGGGCGACGACATCGGCCTCTACAAGGCCTACGAAGAGTTCGAGCGGACGCACATTCCCCGAACGCCTTTATCGGTGCTGATCGACCACATCGATCACGTGGTGAAGATCGCGGGAATCGACCACGTCGGACTCGGTTCCGACTTTGACGGCGGGGTGAGCTTGCCCGAAGGACTTGCGGACTCGAGCGAGCTTGCGAACATCACGTACGAACTGCTGAAGCGTGGCTACTCGGACGCCGACGTCCGGAAGATTCTCGGTGAGAATACTCTACGAGTGATGAGGGAGTGCGAGGTTGTGGCAGCGCGGTTGCAGCGCGAGCAGCCGGTTCCGAAGCGGGTGAAGAACGAATTGAAGTGAGGCGTTGGGGGGCGAGCTCGTGAGGAATGGGCTTCGCGTACAGGGCGCACGGAGGCACACAGGACGTCTGAAACAGGATTGAAGCCATCTGGACTGGGTGAATAGGCACGGCCAGCCCCGTGATCTCTCTTTAACAGGCTCGCAGGCGAACCCCTGTCACCATTCCGCGGGTCAAGCGAGAACTCGTTGCACTTGCCCGCACGCGACGCGCGAGTATTTTGTCGACCGCGGAGCGTGAATTCCGCGACCGCGGAGCGGTCGATGAAATAGCCGTGGGTCGCGCGGGGCGAGCGCAGCGAGCCAGCGCGCGACCCGCGGAACAGCCAACCGCTACGCACCGACCGCGGAGCGGTCGCACTCTATTGCGAGAGGGAAACAACTCAGGCCGGGCGGTTTTCGATCATGGGTCAAAGGAGCATGGCATATGGCGCGGACACTGATCGAGGTATACCTGCAAATCGTATTCTCGACGCCCACTACGCACGTCTTCTTTGGGACTGAAGATGCGACCGCTCCGCGGTCGGTGCGTTACGGCCGGCGGTTCCGCGGGTCACGCGAGGGCTCGTTGCACTCGCCCGCGCGCGACCCACGGCTATTTCATCGACCGCTCCGCGGTCGCGGAATTGACCGCTCCGCTGGCGGCTCCGGAACCCGCGATCCCCGCCGCCCTCGTACACTCGAAGATAAGTGACGTCTCGATCT
>CAZQBW010000095.1:5686-16415 GCA_964591515.1 uncultured Clostridia bacterium | reverse complement strand
CTCGCAAAGACGCCAAGGTCTCGCAAAGGCGCCAGGGAAAACCCCCTTCGTTGCCATCGGCACACCCCTTCGGTAAGATCACGGATCGTTTTCATATCAACTATTGAGGATTTTCATGATCAAGACCATCGAGTGGACCGACGACGGAGTCGTCATGATCGACCAACGCCTTCTGCCGACCGAGGAGGTCTACCCGATCTTCCGCACCTATGAGGAGGTCGCCGAGGCGATCAAGGTCATGGTCATCCGCGGCGCACCCGCCATCGGCGTCGCCGCCGCGATGGGCGTCGCCGTCGGCGCGAAGGCAATCGACACCTCGCTCGCGCCCGCTGACTTCGACGCCGCCCTCGAACCAGTCTACGAGACGATCGCCGCCACGCGCCCGACCGCCGTCAACCTCTTCTGGGCCGTCGACCGAATGCGCCGTGTCGCTGCCGAGGCGCGGGCCGCCGGCGCCGACAACGCCGCCCTCGTCGCCCGCTTCGTCGAGGAAGCGAAGGGCATGCACGGCGAGGACATCGACGCGAACAAGGCGATGGGCCGTTTCGGCGCCGACCTGATGCCCGACGAGGGCACGGTCCTCACACACTGCAACGCCGGAGCGCTTGCGACCGCGGGTTACGGCACCGCGCTCGGCGTCATCCGCGCCGCGGTGGAAGCCGGCAAGCGCGTCGCGGTCTACGCCGACGAGACGCGTCCGTTCCTGCAGGGCGCGCGCCTGACGGCCTGGGAACTCCACAAGGACGACATTCCCGTCACGCTCATCACCGACAACATGGCCGGCCACTTCATGAAGGCCGGCAAGATCGACTGCGTGGTCGTCGGCTCTGACCGCATCGCCGCCAACGGCGACGTCGCCAACAAGATCGGCACCTATTCGGTCGCCGTCCTCGCCCACGAGAACAACATTCCTTTCTACGTCGCGGCGCCGACGTCGACCGTCGACCTGAACTGCCCGACCGGCGACCAGATTCCGATCGAGGATCGCCCGATCGAGGAGGTCACGACCGTCGGCCAGCGCGTCCTTGCACCCGAAGGCATCAACGTCGCGAATCCGGCCTTCGACGTCACGCCGAACCGCTACGTCGCCGCGATCATCACCGAGAAGGGAATCGCGCGCGCTCCGTACGAGGTCAGCCTGCACGCACTCGTGCACGGAAAGACCGACAAGGAACAGGCCCAGGGCGTATGACGATCGAAGAACGAATGGGTCAGTTTCTGTTCATCGGCATTCCGGGGCCGTCGATCGACAGCGAAACGCGGCAGTTGCTCGTCGAGACGCAGCCGGGCGGCGTCATCCTTTTCGCGCGCAACCTCGAGTCCGCCGAGCAGGTGGCGGATCTCAATGCGCGCGTGCGCACGATCACGCGCATCCAGCCGCTCATCAGCATCGATCAGGAAGGCGGAGTCGTCGATCGCCTGAAGACCATCGGCGGACCGATGCCGTCCGCGCCGCAGGTCTGCGCACCCGAGGACGTCAGCCTGACGAACCGGTACGGTGTACTCGCGGCAGAGATGCTCAGGGTGCTCGGGTTCAACCTCAATTTCGCACCGGTCCTCGACCTCGAAGTCCACCCGGAGGCCGACAACGCGCTCAAGGGACGCTACTTCGGAAAGACCACCGCCGAGGTCGTGCGGTTTGCCGGGTCCTATATCGAGGGGCTCCAGCAGGGCGGAGTGCTCGCGTGCGGCAAGCATTTCCCCGGGCTCGGCGATTCGACGGTCGACTCGCACAAGTCGCTGCCGACGGTCGAGCGTTCGGGCGAAGTCATGCGCCTGCAGGACCTGCTGCCGTACGCCGAGTTGACGACGCGACTCAACGCGCGGCTTGACGTCGTGATGGTGGCCCACGCGTGGTTTTCGGCGTTCGACTCGGAACGGATTCCGGCGTCGCTGTCAGCGGCCGTAACGACGACGCTGCTGCGCGACGAGATGGAGTTCAAGGGGCTCGCGATCAGCGACGACATGGAGATGGGCGCGATCACCGAGATGGGAGATTTCGGGGAGGCGTGCGTCCGTGCGATAGAGGCCGGAAACGACCAGATCCTGGTGTGTCAGACTCCTGAGCGGGTTCGGGAAGCGCACGAGGCGCTCATCAAGGCGGCGGAGTCGGGGCGGATCAGTCCAGCTCGGCGCAAGCGGGGGCTCGATCGGATCGCGCGGGTGAAGTCGATGCTGGCAGTACCGCTGGCGTTCAACGAGGGGACGTGGGTCCGGGCGCAGGAGAAGCTCGCGCTGTTCACGGCGCAGCTCCAGGCCGCAGCCGCGCATGCGTAGGCGAGAAGAGTTTCCCGCAAAGGCGCAAAGGAAGACGCAAAGGCGCAAAGACTCTCTTTCCGCACCGTGCAGTCCTTGCGTCTTTGCGTCGTGCTTTGCGTCTTTGCGAGAAATCTTCGTCGATCGGATAGGACTCTCATGAAACTGCACGCACTCCTCGCCGCCGGCTTCGCGATTGTCGTCATTGCCGGTTCATTCGGCGCCTCTTCGTGTACTTCGATCACCGGTGGCGACGCTGTCGTCATTGCCGTCGAATCCACTCCGAAGAGCCTCGACCCGCGCCTTGGCTCGATCGACTCGGTTTCGGCACGCCTTCACCAGATCGTCTTCGACTCGCTCGTCCGCAAGAACGAACGCTTCGAGTTCGTCCCGCATCTCGCTGAGAGCTTCACGCAATCCGAGGACGCGAAGACCTTCACCTTCAAGCTCCGCCCCGGCGTGAAGACGCACAACGGCCGCGACCTCACCTCCGCCGACGTGAAGTTCACCTACGAGAGCATCGCGTCGCCGGAGCTCAAGTCGCCCGTCGCCGCCGCCTTCGCCCGCATCGCGACGATCGAGACACCCGATCCGCTGACCGTCATCTTTCATTGCCGCGAGCCCTACTACCAGCTGCTCGGCGACCTCGTCGCCATTCCGGTAATGGTCGAGACGCCGGCCGGCTCGACGCCGATCGGCACCGGCCCGTTCAGGATCGTCGAATCGAACGAGCAGACGGTCGAGCTCGAGTCGCACGCCGGTTACTTCCTCGGAGCGCCGAAGATCGCGAAGCTGCGCGTCCGCGTCATCCCCGACAACAACACCCGCGAGCTCGAGCTCAAATCGGGTGGAGTGGATCTGGCTATCAACTCCGGCTTCGCGCCCGACACCGTGGCCAAGATGCAGACGGATGCCGACTTGCAGGTCGTCAACGCACCGGGATCGAACATCGCGCACATCGGCTTCAATGTGAACGACGAAGTGCTGCGCGACGCCAAGGTACGGCGCGCACTCGCGTTCGCGCTCAATCGCGAGCAGATCATCGCGACGGTCATGCAGGGGCAGGCGCGAGCGGCCGACGGCATCATGCCTCCCGAGTCGTGGGCCTTCGACGGCGAGATTGCGCGCACGAACTTCAGTCTCGAAGAAGCGAAGCGCCTGCTCGACGAGTCGGGCCATCCGGACCCGGACGGCGACGGACCCGGATTGCGGTTCACTATCGGATTCACGACGACGAATTCCGGCACGGCGCCCGCGATTGCACAGATCGTGCAGGAGCAGTGGAAGCTGGTGGGCGTCGGCGTGAACGCCGAGCAGTTCGAGCGGGTGACGTTCTTCGACCGGCTCGGGACGGCTAACTTCGACGCGTACTACATCGTCAGCGTCGGGGCGAACCAGACGCCGGACGTCTTTGCGTGGGCGTACTTCCCTTCGTACTGGGGGACGGATCGAAAGGACCTGGACGCGGCTGCCGCCAGGCTGAGAACGGCGGCCGACGACGCGACGGCCGATGCCGCCATGGCCGAGATGATGGCAATCTACGAGCGCCGGGGGTACTGCCCGTCGGCGGAGTTCGACGGTCTGGTCGCGAAGGCGAAAACGCAGTCGGGAGCCGAGAAGCGCGGAACCGTCCTGGCGGCGTACGACCTTCTGACGTCTCGCGGCGCCGGGAACCGGATGCGGTACTGCAATCCCGCGCTCGCCGAGGACATCCTCAAGGCGGAGCGTTCGCCGAACCGGGATGAGCAGCTTGCGATCTACAAGCGGATACAGAAGGCGATCGCAGTCGAGCAGCCGCAGATCTACCTGTGGTACGCCGCCAACGTCATCGTCGCCCGCAAGCGCATCACGAACATCAACATCGACCCCTCCGGCGCCTGGTACTTTCTGCAGGGAATCAGCGCGAGCTAGGGCGAACGAGAAGAAGGGCCACGGATTTCACGGATCTTACGGATGAAGACAGATCTGAACATCAAGATTCAGATCCGTGCCTATCCGTAACATCCGTAATATCCGTGGCCCTTCTTCTCCTCTCAATCCCGCATGTTCACGAACTGCAGCTCTATGTCGAGGTCGCGGCCGCGAAGTTCCTGAATGACTGACTGAAGGTCGTCGCGGTTCTTGCCGGTCACGCGCACCTGCTCGTCCATGATCTGCGCCTGGACCTTGAGCTTCTTGTCCTTGATGAGCTTGACGATCTCCTTGCCCTTCTCGGTCGAGATCCCCTCGCGCAGCTTCACGATCTGACGGAAGGTGCTGCCGCCTGCAGGCTCGATCTTCCCGGGATCGAACACTTTCGGCGAGATCTTGCGCTTGATTCCGCGCTCGATCAGCACTTCATACGCGGCCTTGATCCGATCCTCGGTCGATGAGCGCAGGACGAGGCCGTCCTCGTTGCGCTCGATCTCGGTGTCGGTTCCCTTGAAGTCGTAGCGCTGCGCGAGCTCCATCTTCGTCTGCTGGAATGCGTTGTCGACTTCCTGTTTGTCGACTTTCGAAACGACGTCGAACGACGGCATGCGTGGGTCCTCTCTTTCCTGTTTTGGCCCAGCAGGATATCAGAAGCTCATACCGGCAGCAGCACCCGCATCGTGGTGCCGTAGCCCGGCGACGACTGCGCGACGATCCCGCCCCCGTGCGCACGCACGATCCCGAGTGCGACGGCCAGCGAAAGTCCGCGACCCGTGACGCGCGTCGAGAAGAACGGCTCGAACGCCCGGGCGAGCGTCTCGCGATCCATCCCGCTGCCGGTGTCCTCTACCTCGATGAATGCGTATCGGCCGGCGGTCAGCGGTGTTCCGGCCGAAACGATCCGCAGGCGGTGCGCGATGCGGACGGTGCCGACGCGCACGACGATCGGACCATCGCCCGCAACCGTCGCTTCGATGGAGTTGTGCAGCAGGATCTCGAGCACCTGCGCCACCTGGCCCGGGTCGCAGGCAACCGCCGGAATCTCATCCTCGATCTGGAGGCCGATGCCGTCGCGGTCGGGAGTCTCGGCGCCGAGCCGCTCGCAGGTCGTCCGCGCGATGTCGGCGATGTCGGCGATGGCAGTTCGCGGCCAGTGAAAGCCGATGGCCGTCGAGAGACTTCGCATCACCGCGCCAATCCGGCGTGCGGCGGCCTCTGCCTCGTCGAGCCGGTGTGCCGCCTGCGCACCGGCGTCTATGTCGAGCGACGCGAGCTCGAGGTTCCCGAGCAGGGCCGTGAGCTGGTTGTTGACGACGTGCGAGAGCCCGGCGACGAGCGTCACGAGCGACGAGTCGACGGCGGGTGTCACGGAGTCCGGAACGTGAAGGGGGGAGATTGGCTGCCGGCGTTCGCCGGTGTCGAGCGGTGAGACTGTCATAGGGGCTACTCCTCGGTTGATGCCTGTCCGAGTCTCAGGTGTACCAGCCGACCCTCACGAAACTGTCAACAACGCGTCACAACAGCCGGATTCGGAGGTAGAATCCCCGGCCGTGAGCAGGAATCTCGAAGAACTGCCCAGGCTCGGTGTCGGACTCTCGGGCGAGTTCGGCTCGTCGGCGAAGGGGATCAACGTGCTCGACCTGCGCGCTGAACGACCGGATCTCGTTCATTTCTTTGAGTTTGGCGCGGATCTCGATCGCGGTCTCGACGAGCACGTCCGGCTGTGGGCGGCGCGGGGACTGCCGACGACCTACCACTTCCTGGATATCAACCTCGCCGAAGCGGAAGACGTGGACGAGCGCTGGCTGGCGCTGACGAGCGCCCACGCGCGAGAGATCTCGGCCGCCTGGCTGTGCGGCGATGCCGGACTCTGGCATTTCGGGTCGCGGGAACGAGGGCATCAGGTGCTGCTGCCGCCGGTGCTGTGCAGCGAGTCGGCACTCGAGACGGCCGACAACATCAGGCGGATCGAGGAGTTGACTGGATTTGCGGTGCTGCCCGAAAACCCGCCCTCGGTCGTCTATCTCGGCCCTCTCCACATACTCGACTACTTTGCGGCGGTGTCGGAGCGGGCCGGCTGCGGATTGCTGCTCGATTGTGCGCACCTCGCGATCTTCCAGCATCTGCGGGGGTTATCGCCGTTGACTGGACTCGATGCCTTCCCGCTCGACCGGGTGGTGGAACTGCATGTCGCCGGCGGCACGCTCAAGGACGTCGACGGATTCGCGTACGTCGACGACAGCCATTCGCCAGAGCCGATACTGGAGACGTGGGAGATCTTCGAGTACGTGGCCGAGCGCGCGACTAACCTGAAAGCCATCGTGTACGAGTGCGAGTACAACGATCCCGCGCGTTGCGTTCCGACGTTCGAGCGGCTGAATGCCGCGTTCCCGACGCTCGAGCCGGCGGTCGCCGAGCCGTGAGCCATCGGACGCTCGAGCGCGTCTTCGTGCGAATGCTCTTCGATCCGGCATTTGTCGAGGCCGTGTACGCAGATGCCGGTGAGGCATTGGCCGGGCTCGACCTGGAGCCGGACGAAGTGGCGAACGTCGTCGGGACGGACCGTCGCGCCTGGGGGCACGATCCGCTCCGGCGGCTGCGGACGCTCAGGACGCTTGTCGACGAGTTCAAGGCGTCTTCGACGATGATCCTCGCGGCGACGAGGTCGATCGGATCGCTAGACGCGTTTTTCTCGAGCAGGCAGTTCCACGATGCGGTCCAGCATCGCGGATCGCTCGCGGGCGCATTCGGGGAGTTTCTGGAGGGGATCCGGATCGAACGGGCGGGAGACGTTCCGCTGCTCGGTGACGTCCTGCGGCTGGAGTCGATGCTGGCGAGGTGCCGGAGAGCGGTCACGTCGCGACCGGCTGGCGACGGCCCGGTGTCTGGTGCGGCCGTTGCCGGTGTCAGCCGGGAATGGACTGTGGGATTCGTGGCCGGTCACGCCATCGGGCGCTTCGATGCGAACGTCGTGGAGGCGGTGAATGCGGTCGAGAAGTACCTGTTCGAAGTGGGGCTCATGCCGGCGGTGGCGCTGTGCGACGATGCGCCGCGGCTGGGTGGAGTTCCCGAGGCGGCAGGGGTTCCGGCTTACCTGCTGGCGCTGCCGTCGGGGACGACAGTTTCGCTGATGCCGGTGGATGCAGATTACTTTGCGCTGCTCGAGGCATTCTCGGAGGGACCGCGGCAGCTTGGAGAAGCGTTCCGTCGTGCGAAGGGCGTGCCGGAGGAGGACCTCGATACGATGGCGGAGTCGTTGATCGAGGAAGGAGTGCTCGTGGTGGTCACGAACTCCTGATGCGGGCCGGATTTCCTTTGCGCCTTTGCGAGTGCTTGGCGTCTTTGCGACGGACTCCTATTTCAGCCACGAGTTTCTCGCAAAGACGCCAAGCACTCGCAAAGGCGCAAAGGAAGGACCTTACGGCGTCTTCGCACACCGGAACCCGAACACGAACCCGATGATCGACGGTGTCATCTCCAACCGGTTCGACACCCTGCACGACACGGACCGCTCATTCCACGACCCGCCCCGCATCACGCGTGCGGCTCCACGCTCCGGCCCCGCCGGGTTGTTCGGCGGCGCGCGCCGGTACGCATCCGACGCATACCAGTCCGAACACCACTCCCACACGTTTCCCGCCATGTCGTGAATTCCATAGCCGTTCGCCGGCTTCGTGCCGACCGGCGTCGTCCGGATCGTTTCGTCGACCACGAAATCGTACGTCGCATCGGACGCCGATAGCGTGTCCCCGTTCGGGAACAGCGCACCCTCGAGCCCTCCGCGCGCTGCCGCCTCCCACTCGTGCTCGGTCGGCAGCCGCTTGCCCGTCCACGCCGCGTACGCCGATGCATCGCTCCACGTAACGGCTGCCACAGGATGTCGGTCGCGGCCGGCGCCGGCATAGGTCTTCCACGGTCCCTCGACCGCGTACCCGGTATCGGCGACGAACCGCGCAAACTCGGCGTTCGTGACCTCGCAGACGTCGATGTAGAACGGATCGAGGACGGCGGTGTGCGCGGGCGCCTCGTCGTGCTCACCTGAATCGCTTCCGATCCTGTACGTGCCTCCGCGAACGAGGACCATGCCGGCCGGCGCCGGTCCCTCCGGATCCGGAAGCGGAGGACGCGGCCCGGCGTTTTCGGGCGTGGTCGTGCTGCAGGCCAGGGCCGTCGCGACAACGACGCTCGCAATGAAAGACCAGAAGGAACGGATCACGGAGCCTTGAGCTGGTCGTAGGACGTCGGCACGCGGAAGAGCTCGGGATCGACGGTCGTCGATATGTTCGTGAGCGTGTACCGGATCGGGACCTTCGACTTCACCGAGCCCGCCGGCACGTCGAGCCGGACGATGAGGTTGCCCAGCGCGGGAGCGACGTTGATCTGGACCGGCTCGCCACTCGGTTCCGACATGAGAAGGATGGTCGTGTCGTACTCTCCGACCTTCTCGGTGCCGGCCTCGAGGATCGTGGTCGTCCTCTCCCCGGCGATTCGACCCACCTCGCCGAACGGATCTCCGGCGGACGCAAGCGCGCCGAGGTTCGACTTCGGAACGGTCCGGTAGACCCAGAATTCGTGAGCGATGGCCGTGACCTTTTCGTCCTTGCCAAAGATCACGGTGACCTGGGTGGAGCCGCTCGCTGAAGTGTCGAGGAACATGCTCTTCGGCAACGGGACTTCGACGAGACGGTCGCCCTTCAGCGACGCGTACTTCAGCTTGACGGGCACGCCGTTCTCGTAGCCTTCGAGGGTTGCGACGAAATCCGGCTGTTCGGCGAGTATCGGCGCGTACTTCTTGCGCGTCTGCTCCATTGTCGGCTTGCCGCCCGAGGACCAGATGGCCGCCGCGAGAACGCCGAGTCCGATCGCCGCGATGCCGGCCGCTGCGACTCCGATCCAGAACGCCGGCGAGAATCGCCTACTGGGTGCAGCAACCTTGGCAACGGGCGGAGCAAAGCTCGCGGGATGGGACGGGACCGGGCGATGAACAGGTGGCGGTAGAGGAGGAGGCGGCGGCGGTTCTGGAGGAGCGGGCGGAGCTTCCACCGTCCAGGGCTGGTTCTGCAGTTCCTGCGATTCCGCGACCGGCGAGCGGTCGACCATGAAGTCTCGCGGATCGCTTGCGAGCGGGATGATCTCATCGGCTTGCGGGAGAGGAGGGTCCCACGTGCCAGCGATTCGGATGTCGGGCAGGTCGGTTTCCGGCGCGGAAGTGGGCTCGGAGAACCCGAAGGATGATGGCTCGACAGGCGAGATCGAAGGAAGCTCGGGCTCCATGGACCCGAAAACCTCGGTGCGGTCGTCTGAAAGGACATCACCCGTGTCGCCACTGTGATAGATCGTGGCGCCCGAGTCGGCATCGCCGACGATGTGCCCAAGGGAGAGAAGAGTGCCGCAGCGCGGGCAGGGCTCTTCTGACGCATATGTCAGATAGCCGCATCCCGAACACTGCACTCGATAACCGGACATCACGATGCTCCTAGCGGACGGCGGGGGCGCTGCGCCCGAGTCTAGCACGCGTTGTGCGAATCCGGAGTCCCGGCGCGCAATCGTCATCTGGCCCGGTCAGGGACCGTTGCAGGATCCGCCAGGACCTACGGCGAGCGTTCCCCGGAGTGTCAGATGTCCGTAGCCGGCACCCGAGTGAAGCCCTCAATCGACTCGTCAGTGCCCGTGATGATGGTCGTCGTCACCGTCGCGAAGCCTGGCGAAGGCTTCGAGGTCGAGCATTGTCGAGAAGTCGTCGAAGTGGAACATGTCGTCCGACTTGCAGTTCTCGCAGAAGAACGTCGCATCCTCGCCGAGCCACAGGTCCTTCATGAAGAAGGCAATGTAGCAGCCATAGCAGCGCTGTATGCGCTTGCCGAACTTGGCGCGCAGTTCGTCGGAGTCGTGGGCGTGGTGGTCTGACACGACGGGGAGTAGAGCAAGAGGGACGGCGCGGGAGCAACCCCATTACTCCCGGCCTCGGCGTCTCTGTGGCTCTGTGTGCGAAAAGCCAATCAGACGCTTCGCACACTGAGACACAGAGCCACAGAGCCACAGAGCCAATGAGGCGTAGGCGGAGGCTCTATCTCGCGGACTGCGCAGTCTTGACCAGTCGGCTTGGGTCATAGCCCTGCCGGGCGATCCGCTCGAGCAGGACGTTGTACGTCGCCTCGTCCATCTGGGGCGTCCGGCTCAGGATCCAGAGGTAATCCCGTCCCGGTTCGCCTACAACGGCGTACTCGTAGTTCGGGCCGAGGTTGATGATCCAGTAGTCGCCGGAGAACGGCCAGAAGAACGTCACCTTCAGCTTTGCGTTCGTTTCGCGATCGACGACCTTCGCGGACGCCCGTGCCGACTTCGTCGAGCCGTCAGCTTCCGCGCACGAGTTCGTGACACGAACCGAGCCGTCCGGTTTGACTTCATAGAGCGCCGTCACGTCTCCCGCGCAATCGCGCTGGAATCGGTTCGGATACCGGGCGATCTCGTACCAGGTACCGGCGTACCGCTCGAGATCGACCGCGCTGACCGTCTGGAGAGGCTGCCGCTCGGCCATTCCCGCCGAGCACGCCGGCCCCGA
>CAZQBW010000095.1:0-5586 GCA_964591515.1 uncultured Clostridia bacterium | reverse complement strand
GCGAAGAACGCGCCCAGCGTCCGCAGTTCGCGGACTTCCCCGGGGCGGCTGCGGTCGTCTTTCGCCGGCAATCCGACCGGTCCGACTCCTGCCGTCACGCGCTCGACCAGCGAGTCTCCTGTGGCTGCGAAGAGTCCGAGGCCGCCGGCGAACCAGAATTGGTACTGCGGGCCGTAGGGCTTCGGCTTCCGGGCCGGATCGCTGCGTTCGTCTTCCTCTTCTTCCCAGAAGCCATTTGCGATCGCTGCGGTCGCTTCGGTCTCCTTCTGCAAGACGATCGAGTTGCGGTTGTACCTGGCGGTGGGCCTGCCCTCGTACGCTACCGCCGGCTCGCCCGCCACAACCTTCAACTCGGTGACGACCGAGAGGAGATCGCGCAGCCTGACCGGTTTCATGAACGTGACCGAGTACTCGGTGATTCGAAGGGTCGGATTCGTGCGGGACTGCCGGATGTCGGGCCGGAGGAGGAACTCGTATTTCAGCTCGTTGCCCGCGGTCTTGCGGTGGTAGACGTCGGCACGCGCCAGAAAGCGACCGCTCGCGGCGTCCCACTGGTCGGGCCGGAATGTCTCGGAGCGTGAGAACCACGAGAAGAGCTCGTAGCCCGCGATCGCATCCGGGGGACCCATCCGGGCGCGAAGCTCGTCGATCGAGAGCCCGAGGAACGGGTCGGTGGCTGATGTTGCACGCGCGGACGCCAGTTTCGGCGCCGAATGGGAAAGACTCACACCTGTACCGGTGACCAGCCCGGCCGGAACCAGAAGCGGCACCGCGATGATGGCTGCAACGAGAATTCGCATGAGACCCTCCGCAAACGACCATCGTGTCGTGAAGACGAGAACCACGGCCCGGAAGTTCGAACAGTTGCCTGGCCCGACCAGCTGAGCCGGCTAGAACTCGAAGCCGACGGACTTGATGACTATGATCCTGTAACTGCGGCCCCGCAGGACCCTGAGCGTGAAGGCGCCATCACGGTCCGTCGTCGTCGATGCCGAATAAGTGGCACCGGGCAATCCCTCGACGTCCGATCCGTACGTGTACACGAACGCGTTCGCCGTCGAATTTCCGCCCCGGTCGAGTGCTGTGCCCGACAGCGTCACGAAGCCGGGCACGTCAGGCACCTGAAAGTCCACTTCAACGTCGCCGTCGATGACAACCGGAGCGGCTACGGCCGTGAAATCGAGCCGTCCGAACGCGTTGCCCTTCGATCCGTTTCCGCCGGCGTCGAGAGCGACCGATGCAGAGACCGACGCCGTCCCGCCAACGGGCACCCTTGCCTGGTAACCCCGCGAGAACCCAAAGAGTGAAGACAGCGCCGAAAACCTCGGACTCTCGCTTGTCAGCGACTGGATGCCCACGCGTTGGCTGACGTCGCCGGGATACGAGCCGTCCGTGAAGAGCCGGAAGTCGGGATCGAGGATGCTCCCGCGGAATCGGGCGAGCGGTGGAATCTCGAGCTGCACCTGCTCGGCAATGGTGATCTCGCCAAGGCTGATAGACGTGGACGTCCGCGAGGAACCATCCACGAGCGATCCGGCCGACAGCTGTACCCGGTATGCCCCTGGCGGAATCTGGATGTCGAACGTCACCGGATCAGCCGTCGTCACCTCGCGATCGGCGAAGAGCGATGCGGGTCCGTCCACGGCCGACAGGGTCAGACCGATCGTCACCCGGTTCGAGATCGAAGGCGAGAGCGCGGCCACGCCGTCGACGACGATCGTCGACGGGACCGATGCAGGTACCGGCACGTCCGGTACCGAGAGCGAGACCGTTCGGGCATCGCGGCCTACCGTGACGGGTCCCGAAAGCGTGATGTACTCAGTCAGGTTCGACAGGAACGTGAGCGGATTGCCGTAAGCGATCGACCGGAACGCGTCGAAACGATACGTCCCTGCGGGAAGGAGCACGTGATGAAACGTCACGCGTCCGTCGCCAAGCAGCGTCCCGGTCTGGGCTGTCAACTCGCCACTCGAGAGGTTGACGGCCAGCAGCGAGGTCGATTGATCGTTCGCATCGGGAGGCAGCGGCGGATTCGTCAACGCGACGACCACGTCGAACGCGGGCTCGACCGAAGCGCCTGGTCGCACGGTGAGACTCCGGTCCGAGAGAGCATCGAACGACGACTGGTCGGCAAGCGACAGCCGTTTTCCCTTCGACGGGGTCCGGTTCGTCCACGCGATCAGGAATCCATCGCCAGCCCGGACGAGGTCGAGCTCCGTCGTGCCGCCGTCGCCATTCCGGATCCTCAGCCTTCGCGACTCGTCCTGCGGAAAATAGTCACCGATGGACACGCCGGCAACGGTTCCCTTCTGCAGCAATTGCGAGCCGCCCGACTTGACCGTCGCGCGACGGTCGCAGGCGATCCAGGGGCCTCCGTCCGAAACGTCTATCCGCGGCTCGCCCGAGAATATGGACGTCGAGCCCTTCAGCGTGATCAGCAAGCCGTTGGACGTGACACGAACATTCGCGAACGGACCGGGGCCGGGGCTGGTTGTCGCCCGTGCATCGATCGCGAGGACAAGCACCAGAGAAATCGCGACGAGTGTCACCGCCGCGCGATGGATGCCGATCCGGTAGGAGAATCGCATGCAACGAAGTCTACACTGCTCTGTAACCTCCGTGCCTCCGTGTGCTCCGTACGGCAGCGCCTTTGCCGTTGGCATACAGAGTACACGGAGGCACAGAGCTCACAGAACGACTCTGCTTGCCGAAGCCAATCGCCTGCGGTATAGCTCAACTCACGTAACTTCCCACGGAATCAGAGGTTGTCGAATGTCGGATCCCTCCCTGCCCGCGACGGTCGGAGGGAGTTTCCCGCCGACCCGCCATTCGTTGCTCGCGGACCTGCGCGCCGGCGAGCCGGAGGTCCGGGCACGGGCGCTCGACGCACTGGCGACCCTCTACTGGCGTCCCGTCTACAAGCACCTGCGCCGCCGGCTCGGCCTGTCGACGCACGACGCGGAAGACACGACGCAGGCGTTCTTCGCGCACGTCCTGACCGCAGAGGTCTTCGAGAGCTACGACCCGAAACAGGCTCGCTTCCGGACCTTCTTCAGGGTCTGCCTCGACCGCTTCGCCGCCAACGAGCATCGGGCCGCCGGACGGAAGAAGCGCGGAGGCCACGTCCAGCACGTTCCGATCGACGTCGAAGGCGCCGAACGCGAACTCGAGCGCGCCGGAGCAGTCGCGACCTCGGATCCGGACGCTGAATTCCATCGCGAGTGGGTCCGCTCGCTCTTCGGCCTGGCCGTGGAATCGCTCGACGCCTGGGGCCGCGAAACGGGCCGTCAGGTCCACTTCGCGTTGTTCGAGCGCTACGACCTCGACGAGAAACCTGGCGACAGGCCCACTTACCAGGCACTTGCCGGCGAATTCGGAATCCCGGTGACGCAGGTTACGAACTACCTCGCCGTGGCGCGTCGCGAGTTCCGTCGCATCGTGCTCCAGCGTCTGCGCGAAGTCACCGCGACGGACGCCGAATTCCGGGCCGAGGCCCGTGAGCTCCTCGGAGTCGACGCCGAATGAGGTGGCTCTCGGACACGGCGCTCGAGCGGTTGAAGGAGGCGGCCGAATGGCCCGACCTTGCCGGCAGTCGCTACCAGGCAATCGAGCAGATCGGCCAGGGAGGAATGGCGACGGTGTTTCGCGTCCGCGATACCGTCCTCAACCGGATTTGCGCGATGAAGGTCCTGAGACTTCCGGACGACGCCGCGGGAATCGGCCCGCGCCTGCGGCTCGAATCGCGGATTCTCGCCGATCTCGAACATCCGGGGATCGTTCCGGTCCACGACGCGGGCGAGCTGCCGGACGGCCGTCCGTACTACGTGATGAAGTATGTCCGCGGGCGCAGACTCGACGACGTCGTGCACGATGGAGTCGACCTGGCGGAACGGCTCAGGATCTTCGAGCGCGTGTGCGAGGCGGTCGCGTTCGCCCACTCGCGCGGAGTGATCCATCGGGACCTGAAGCCCGAGAACGTGATGACGGGAGAGTATGGCGAGGTTCTCGTCCTCGACTGGGGCGTCGCGAGAGTTCTCGTCGATCGGGACGGACGAGACGCGCGGTGCGAGTCTCGAGACGACGTTGGAGCTGACGAACTCGGTCCTGTGACCCGGCACGGCACGGTGCTGGGCACGCCTGGGTACATGGCGCCCGAACAGGCGAGCGGAGAGATCGGCGAGGTCGGGCCGACGGCCGACGTGTATGCGCTCGGCGGAATCCTCTGGTATCTGCTGTCCGGTGAGCACCCGTCTGCCGAGCCGGCCGCGCACGTGCCACCGCTGTCGGGCGCGGTGCCTGCGCGACTCATCGCGATCAGCACAAAGGCGAGGGCCGCTGCGCCTGCCGATAGATACGAGAGCGTGGAGCTGCTGTCCGCCGACATTCGCCGGTTTCTCGAGGGAAGCGCCGTCGGCGCCTATCGCGAGACGTTATGGGACCGCCTCGGTCGTCTCGCGCATCGCCACCGCGTCGCGATTCTGCTCGTCCTGGCGTACCTGCTGCTTCGCGCGGCACTCATTTTCTTCGCTCGACTCTAAAGACACGCCGCGGAAGGGTGAAAAGACAGTGTGAGGGTGTGACACTTACGGATTCCTGGAGGCACAGAACGATGAACAAACCCGTATTCGGACTTCTGCTGGGAGGGGCTCTCGGCATTCTCGACGGACTCTCGGCCCTGTTCTCCGCGCCCGAGACGCGGCCTGAGATCGTCGGCATCGTCATCGGATCGACGTTCAAGGGCATCATTGCTGGCGTGCTGATCGGCTGGTTTGCGAAGAAGGTGAACTCGCAACCGCTCGGCATCGCGTTCGGACTCTTCATCGGATTGCTGCTGGCCTTCTTCATCGCGGCGATGCCGCAACCGGATGGCACTCATTACTGGTGGGAAATCATGCTGCCTGGCGGCATCGTCGGCCTGATCGTCGGCTATGCGACGCAGCGCTACGGTGGAAGGACGGACACGGCATCGGCGTAGTCCGGGCCGAACTGGAAGGAGGAAGCAATGAAACGCTCAATTCTCGCAGTGGCCGCAATCGCAATGCTGGCAGTCTCGACGGCGATGGCCCAGGCACCAAAGCCGGCGGCAAAGGCCTTCGATCAGATCAAGGCGCTGGCAGGCGAGTGGGTGGCCAGGATGTCGGACGGCAGTGAGACGCGTGTCAGCTATCGCGTCGCATCCAACGGTTCAGCCGTGATCGAGACGATCGGCGACGACGCGACAGGAATGGTGTCGGTGTACACGGTCGACGGCGACCGGATCCTGATGACCCACTACTGTTCGGTGGGCAATCAGCCGCGGATGGCGGCGAAGGTGACGCCCGACGCGAAGACGCTGGTGTTCGAGTTCCTGGACATCTCGAATCTGAAGTCGCCGGATGCGATGCACATACACGGGCTGGCGATGACGATTGGCGGACCGGATCAGGTGACGAACGTGTGGACGCACCGGATGGGTGGCAAGGACGGGGACATGAAATTCGAGCTGACGCGGAAGAAATAGCCGGGCGCGAGCCCGCGCTGCCGGCGGACGCACTTTCGGATCCCGCGATGAGGCTTCGGGTTCCGGGGGTGCGCCGCCCTCTGTGC
>CAZQBW010000094.1:15031-16715 GCA_964591515.1 uncultured Clostridia bacterium | reverse complement strand
AAGGCGTCGCTGTCGACCGACTCGTTCATCTCGGCGGCCTCGTTCCAGGAGACGACGCGGGTGCTGACCGAGGCGGCGATTTCGGGCCGTGTCGACTACCTGCGCGGACTGAAGGAGAACGTGATCATGGGCCGGCTGATTCCAGCCGGAACGGGTATGGATCACTACCGTCAGATCCGGCTGCAGGAAGACGACCAGCCGGAAGCCGTAACGGAGGACGCCTCGCAGGCTGAAGTCGCCGGCGAGTAGGGTCCTGATTCCGATGGACACAACGCAACGCAGGTTGAAGGCTCGTCGCTTTCGCCTGCGTTGCGTTGCGTTCGGACTGCTTTGTCTCGTCGCCGTCGGCTGCACGCCGAGGCAGGAGGGCGAGTTTCTCGTTGACGTCGAGCCGGACCGGCAGATCAACACGGACCTTTCGTTTCCGAAGAACCCGAAGCGTTGGGCATACGTCGCGTCGCGTTACGCAACCGGGACGGCTGACGGGTTCGACGGCTACCGCGTCGTTCTGGCGAATCCGTTCGCCGCGCGCCTTCTCGAAGAGGGGCGCAGCGCCGACCGCGGACTGAAATTCGCGCAGTTCATCTACGAGCCGGTGGCCGAACCGAACGGGGTGGCTCCGGGACGACTCTTGCGCGTGAACCTGATGGTGCTCGATCCGGAGAGGTATGCCGCGTCGGGTGGATGGGGCTACGCGAGCTACGATTCCGCCGGGCGGGAGATTTCTATCGATCCGAAGGCGGAGTGCGTGTCCTGCCACGAGTCGGGACCAAGGGCGGCCGTGCTGCCGCGCGATACGTCGGTGAAGTGACTCTACCGCAACGTCTGGAGCAGTTGTGGCATCTACACGCCGGGTAGCAACGGTGCTGCAATTCAAGGAGAATGGCCGACATGAAGACGAACCGGCGAATTGAAGTGGCGGCTGCAGTGCTGGTTGCGGTTATTGGAGCCGTGACGGCGTTTGGCCAGGGCCCTTCGGGGACGCTTCGCAGCACCGACGGCACGACGGTTAACGTCGCACAGCTGCGGGGTCGCGTGACGGTGCTGTTTTTCGGCGGGCAGATCGACCCCCAGAGTCCCGAGGAACTGCCTGTCCTTCAGAAACTGTCGGAACGGTATGCTGGACGTAATGTCGACGTGATCTGGGTCAGCCTTGATCCCGAGGGCGACGTGACCGATGCCGCGCTCGCGCAGTTCGCCAAGCGGAACGGGTTCTCGGGGAAGGTCTATCGGGATCCGTCGGGAAAGGTCCTGGCGTCGGTCAGCACCGGCCGCCGGCCGCAGTTGCCGACCGTTGTCGTCCTCGATGCGGGCGGAGCCCTCGCCGCGAACCCGATCGGCGGATTCGACCGCGACGCCGCGTTTGCCGACCGGCTGACGAAGATCATCGATCCGCTGCTGTAAACCGAGACGATTTCTTCTCTGTGCCTCCGTGACTCCGTGTCTCTGTGTGCGAAGCGTCTGAAGAGAGCACACAGAGACACGGAGTCACGGAGGCACATCAGAGACTGCGACGCTACATCAGGTTCACCGGGTCCACTTCGATCGTCAGAGCCCGAAGGGCCGCGTGCTTCTCCCCAAGCTGCGCGAGCGCCAGATCGAGCGCGTCGCGCGCTTCCGGCCGGGACCTCGCCTTGACGAGCACCTGCCACCGATACCGGTTCTTGATGCGTGAGAGCGGTGC
>CAZQBW010000094.1:0-14931 GCA_964591515.1 uncultured Clostridia bacterium | reverse complement strand
GACGTCTGAATGAGCACCCGCCCCGGCATCGCGCCTCGTCCGGCGCGTCCCGCAACCTGTGTGAGAAGCTGGAAAGTCCGCTCCGCCGCGCGAAAGTCCGGCATTGCCAGCCCGGCGTCGACCGACACCACGCCGACCAGGGTGACGTTAGGAAAGTCGTGACCCTTCGCGATCATCTGGGTTCCAACGAGTACGTCGATGGCGCCAGCCGCGAATTCCGCGATGATCCGGTCGTAGGCGCCGCGTTTCTGTGCCGCGTCTCGATCCAGTCGCGCGATCCGCATCTCCGGAAACTTCTCGAGCAGCTTCGCCTCGATCTGTTCCGTGCCCTCGCCGACATAGTGGATGAAAGGACCCGAGCACGCCGGACAGCCGGAAGGCACGCCCTGCTGGTGGTTGCAGTAATGACAGACGAGTTTCGCCTGCGCCCGGTGGAACGTAAGCGTGACGTCGCAGTTCGGGCACTGGATCGACTGGCCGCAACTCCGGCAGATCAGGAACGCCGAAAATCCCCGCCGATTGAGCAGGACCATCACCTGCTCCTTTCGGCTGACCGAATCGTGAATGGCCTCGAGCAATTGAGGTGAGAACGTCTGCTGCTTGCCAGCCGCGGCAAACACGTCGCGCATGTCGACGACGTCGACGGTTGCGAGCGGTCTGTCGCCGACACGAGCCGGCAGTCGCACGTAGCCGTACTTTCCGACGTGCGCGTTGTGGTACGTCTCGAGCGATGGAGTCGCACTGCCGAGAATGCAGATGGCGCCTGCCGACCGGGCGCGGACGACGGCCGTGTCGCGGCCGTTGTATCGCGGCGAGACATCCTGCTTGTAACTGGTCTCGTGCTCCTCGTCGACGACTACGACGCCGAGATCGACGAGCGGAGCAAAGACCGCCGAGCGGGTGCCGATGACAATCCGCGCGTCGCCACGCCGGATTCGGCGCCACTCGTCGAGCCGTTCGCCGTCCGAGAGATTAGAGTGCAGGATCGCAACCGAGTCTCCGAAATGGGCCGAAAGCTGGCGCGAGAAGACCGGCGTCAGGTTGATCTCGGGCACGAGCATCAGCGCCGATCGGCCCCGCTCGAAGGCCGCACGCATCGCCCGGATGTAGACTTCGGTCTTTCCGCTTCCCGTCACGCCGTGCAGGAGAAACGCCTTGTACCCGCCTTCCGCCACGGCTGTGCAGATCTCGGTGACCGCGCAGGTCTGGTCGAGCGTGAGCTCCATGTCGT
The DNA here is from genome assembly GCA_964591515.1 of uncultured Clostridia bacterium. GTDB lineage: Bacteria > Acidobacteriota > Blastocatellia > UBA7656 > JADIYM01 > JADIYM01. Next base: position 13,700 of record CAZQBW010000094.1, on the reverse strand, counting down.
AGACATCGGGGATCGTGGCGTTTGCGAGCGGGTCCCGGCGAACCTCCTCGACGACGACGACGACGCGGCCCCGCTTTTCGAGAGTGCGCACGACCGACGGGCTGGCACCGGTCACGTCGAGAAGGACCGAGAGTGGAACTGCGCCGCCACGACGGGCGAGCTCGGCAAGGATGCGCTCCTGGGCGTCGGTCGTGCGACTGCCGTCCGCCTCCTCGACGCCTTCGACGATACGCACGACGTTTCGGCGCTTCGGTTGCACGCGAGCTTCGCCCGCGCGTCGCGCGATGCGTGCGAAGCCCTTCCGGTCCAGTTCGCGCGCCACGGCCGTCGCGCGGGATGGCGTCGCGCCTTCGAGCAGTTCCCGAACGTGCACCTCGCCTCCGTCGGCTTCGGCGAGTCGGGCCAGGGCGTGCATGAGCGCCGATTCGGCGCGGCGGCCCGTAGTCAGCCGAAGCGCTTCGCGCCCGGCGTCGGTGATCGTGAGGTACACCTCGCTCGTCATCGCGAGGCCGGCGGGAAGGGCGGCTTTCAGGCATTCCCCCCAGGCCGCGTGATAGTAGTCCGCAACCCACTGCGTCAGCTGGAGGATCTCTCCGGTGAGAATCGGAGCCTCGTCGACGAGCTGCTCGACTTCGCGAATCGACGACGGTTCGAGGCCTTCGCCTGGCTCGTCGTGAATTGCGACGACGAAGCCCGTCACGATGGTGTTGCGGACCGGAACCAGTACCCGGCAACCCGGCTCGGCGTCCGTCGCGAGCGTCGCGGGAAGTCGGTAGGTGTAGGTCTGCCGCACGTTGAGCGGCACGGCGACCTCGACGTACTTGTCGAAGAGCTCGGTCACGCGGCGTATCCGGGCAACCGACTCCAGTCCAGGCGAAATCGTCGGCGCTTCATCGGGGCGGGCCGCTAGGCGGAATCCTGGAGATCATCGGCCTCGAACTCGATTCGGTCGTAGACGTCCGCGAGGCGGAGGGAACAATCGATGCTCGAGACATCGAGCGCGGCATCGAGACCTGAGGCATCGGTGAGCGTCCAGCGGCCGAGATCGTCGACGGCGAACCGGTCGATGTGCGGAGCGTCCTGCGACACGACGAGGTACTCACGCAGCGACGCAAGCTTCCGGTAGAACTCGAACTTGCGGCCGCGATCGTAGGCCTCGGTCGATGGGGAGAGCACCTCTACGATGACGGACGGATTCAAGAGAGTGTCAAACTGCAGATCGTCGAAGATCGGTTCACCGCACGTTACCACCACGTCCGGGTAGGTGTAGAGGCCGACCTCGGAAACTCTAACCCGCATGTCGCCTGTATAGGTCTCGCAGGGACGACCTAGCAACTGACTGGAAAGGAGGCGAAACACATTCCCGGTTACGAGATTGTGCCGACGGCTCGCGCCCGACATCAGGAAGATCTCGCCGTTGAGGTACTCGCTCTTGACCTCGGCAGCACGCTCGAGCTCGAGGTACTCAGCCGGTGTGTAACGGTGTTTCTTCTTCGTCGACATCGCCGTCCATCATACCCCGACGAGCGGGCAAAGCCGATTGCGGTGACCGGCGAGACGAGAGACCCGCTGCCTACCCGCCGATCGACTTGACCAGCTTCTCGTGAATGCCGTCGAACCCGCCGTTCGACATAACCACGACCGTGTCGCCGCGAGTAAGGCGCGGACTGAGATGCCACACGATCTCGTCGGCCGTCGGTACGAAGATTGCCTCGGTCCCGCGTTCCCGAATGGAAGAAACCAGCTCGTCGGTAGACAGGCGGTCCTGCTCGGCAAACCGCTCAGGTTCAAAAAGATCCGCGATGACGGCGATGTCCGCGTCGACGAACGCCGAAGCATAATCGTGCTGGAAAATGCGCTGGCGGCTCGTCAGCGAACGGGGCTCGTAGATTGCGATGAGGCGGTCGTCGGGGTACCTCAGCCGCAGCGCATGCAGCGTCTCTCGTACGGCCGTCGGATGGTGGGCAAAGTCGTCGATGATGCGGATGCCGTCGACTTCAGCGCGGACTTCCATTCGACGCTTGACGCTGCGGAAAGACAGCAACGCATCCTGGACGGCGACGCGGTCAGCACCCATGGTCTCGGCGGCGGCAATGACCGCAAGGCAGTTGCGCGCGTTGAAATTTCCTGCGAGCGGAGTCGCGTAATCGCCAAAGACCGTGCCGTCGACGCGCACGCGGAACCGCATGCCGTCCGGCTGGATGCCGATGGCCTCGGCTCGCCACTTCGCTCCTTCCTCGATGCCGAATGACTCGACGCGGCAGAATGCCCGCGCGGCCAGCTCGCGGACGGACGGAGAGTCGAATCCGGCGATCAGCGTTCCGCGTCCCGGAATGAGGTTCACGAAGCGCCGAAACGCGAGCTTGATCGCGTCAAAGTCCGCGTAGATATCGGCGTGGTCGAACTCGACGTTGTTCAGGATCGCCGTGTCCGGAAGGTAGTGCATGAACTTGGGGCCCTTGTCGAAGTAGGCCGTGTCGTATTCGTCGCCTTCGATCACGAAAGTGGATCCGTCCGTCCATCGGAAACTCGACCCGAAGTTCTCGGCGACTCCCCCAACCAGGAAACTCGGCGAGAATCCTGCGCGATCGAGCACCCACGCCATCAGCGAGGTAGTCGTCGTCTTGCCGTGCGTCCCGGCGACGACTACGGAATGGCGTCCGCGGATGAACTCGTCGCGAAGCACTGCGGCGGCCGACGTGTACGGAATGCGCGAATCGAGGACGTATTCGACCTCTGCATTGCCGCGCGGAATGGCGTTCCCGATGACGACGAGGTCCGGAGCGGGATTCAGGTTCTCGGGCCGAAATCCGGCAGCGACGGGGATGCCCTGCGCGGCAAGCATCGTCGACATCGGCGGATAGACGTGGTCGTCAGAGCCGCTGACCTGGTGTCCCTTGGCGCGAAGCAGTCCGGCGAGACTTGCCATCGCGGTACCACAGATCCCAATCAGGTAATAGTTCATGCGGAGCGAGATTCTCGACTGTCGTCCGACGCGGCGTCGCGACTCGGAGCGATCAGCGAACGAACGTGATGGGAGCCGACCGGAGTTGCGTCGTCGGCTCGTAGACCGTGATCACGATGGGCACGCCCTTCGGAATCAGGCGTTTGTTTTTCCCGCGCGCAAGCCATCCGATTCGCTCGTACGAACCGTCCGGCAGCTGGTCCCGCACCTCGAAGACCATTCTCGTCACGGCGACGCCATTGACCTCGATGACGGCAGTGCCCTTCAGCTCGCGACCGTAGACATAGAGAGTCGTCCTGCGATTGAGCCACTCGGCCGATGTCACGACCGGAGATGGCGGGGGCGGGGGCGGGGGAGGGCCACCGTCATCGTCACCGTCGCCATCGCCATCGCCGCCTCCTCCGCCGATCGCAATCGCCGATTCGACTGCAGCCAGCAGGTTGAGACGGCCACCAGTGACCGTCGGCTGCGTCGACGCCACAGGCGTCGACGTGTCGAGAAGGATCTGCTTGATCTGAGCTCCCGTCAGCGAAGGCGAGATCGACGCCAGCAGTCCGACGGAGCCCGTGATGTGTGGGGCAGCCATCGACGTGCCTGACGAGAAGTAGTAGTGGCCGTTCGGGCCGGTCGATGCAATCAGACTGCCCGGAGCCGCAATGTCGACCGATGTCGCGCCAAAGTTCGAGAAGTTCGACAGCAGGTCGTATCGGGTCCACGACGCCACCGAGATGATGTTGGGCAGGTCGAAGCTGCACGGATAGCTCGGATAGACGTCGTTGTCGTCTCCGATTCCATCCGAACCGCCGTTCCCGGCGGATGCGCAGAACAGGATGTCGGCCGAACCCGCCGCCTGTATGGCCGCGTAAAGTCCGGACGAATAGCTGCCGCCACCCCAGCTCGCATTGATGGCGCGGATGTTCACCCCGCGCTGCTTCATCATTACCGCGTAGTCGACCGCGGCGATCGCGTCCTCTGTCGTTCCCTGGAACTGCAGGAACTTGAGCGACATGATCCGGACGTTCCAGCACACGCCCGCCACGCCGATGCCGTTGTTGCCGACTGCGCCGATGGTGCCGCTCGTGTGCGTGCCATGAAAGTCGGTGTTGTCAGACGTATCGTCGGCTCCGTCGAAAACCGTCGCGTCGTCGTGCAGGAAGTCCCAGCCATTTACGTCGTCGACGAATCCGTTCCCGTCGTCGTCGTTGCCGTTGCCGGCGACTTCACCCGGATTCGTCCAGACGTTGGCCGCGATGTCCGGATGCGTCACGTCGACGCCTTCGTCGATGTCAGCAATCACGACCGTCGAGCTGCCGACGCCGTGATCCCAGGCTTCCGGACCGTCGACGTCGATGTCGGCCCCCTGCGACGGGTAGTCGTTGATTGCCTGGCCGACGTTGTGAAGGCCCCATTGCTGATCGAAGTGCTCGTCGTTCGGAACCGAGTGCGTCGTCACGATGAAGCTCGGCTCGGCGAATTCGATGCGAGGATCGGAAGCCAGCCTTGCGACCGCGGCCTCGACGCTCATTGCGCCATCAAGGCGCAGAGACTCCATGTCCGTCATCGTCGCGAACCGTCGGTTGACGGTCGCGCCGACCGCCTCGAGCAACTGGCTTCGCTCGACGCCGTGCTTCGCCGCGGCGTCGCGGTACTTGACGATGATCCGGTCCGGGGCGTACTCGGCGGAGGCTGTGACAGCCGGCCGCTCCATCACTCGGATCCCGACCGGTCCGGTGGCGATGACGCCCGGAATGACCGGCAGCGCGAGACCGGCGATGGCCGACACGACAACCCACTTCCACGAACGGCAGATGCGCATGAACGGAACCTCGAACTGATGCTTGAAGAAGGCCCGGTATCGGGGGAGCGGCCTCAGCGATTATGGCTGGTGAGGCTGAAAACGGTCAACGGAAGGGTTCGAGGCCGGGGCGACTTCTCGGCGCCTCCGTGTCTCCGTGTCTCTGTGTGCAAAGCTCTGAAAGACGCCGCGCACACAGGCGCTTCTTCCGTCCTGGTTGTTGCCCTTCGCCGATCCGCCTTCTAGACTCTTGGTATGCAACTTCGAAACATCGCTACCGAGGCCGAACTCGATGAATTGATCGAGGCGTCGAAAACGGCTCCGGTGCTTCTCTTCAAGCACAGCAACACATGCTCGGTGAGCGCTCGTGCGAGCGGCCAGATCGATCGCTTTCTCTCATCCGAGCACGCGACTCCGTTCACCGCCGCGGTCGTCGTCGTTCAGACTGCTCGATCACTGTCGGATCGAATCGAGGAACGCTTCGGTATCCGCCATGAATCGCCGCAGGCTATCGTCCTGCGTGACGGAAAGCCCGTCTGGAGCGCGTCGCACTGGGACGTTACCGAAGCGAGGCTTGCAGGCGCAGTCGGCCGCGGGTGAGTCATTGGCGCCCCGCGAACAGATTCCGGTTGATGACGAGGCCCTCGCAAGGCGGCTCGGTGTACGAGCGCGCCGGCTGATCGAAGCGCTTCCTCGAACTGAAGATGAGCTGCGTGTTCGTCTTCTCGAGAAGCCCTGGGCCAAACCGCGTCCCGACCTGGTGGAGCGGGCCGTCGCCGATTGTCTAGCCCGCGGACTGATTGGAGGCGCAGGCCACGCAAAGGCGCTTCGCGATCGGCTCTTCAACTATGCCGTCTGGTTGCTTGCACGTGCGCCGCGAACGGAGCGCGAGTTGCGCCGGCGTCTGGCGCGGCCCCGCTTCAGCAGCCCCGAGTTCGTCGAGGACGTCGTTTCGGCGCTCAAGCGGTATGGCTACGTGGACGACGAGGACTTCGCGAGAAGGTACGCGGAGCGGAGAGCTACCGGCGGCAAGAGCGGTGCGCGGCTTCTCAGAATGGAGCTGCGCGCGAAGGGCGTGATGGACAGCGAGGCGATCGACCGGGCCGTCAGCGAGGCATTCGAGCGCGCGCCCGAGGCTGACGCCATCGATGCGCTCATAGAGCGCCGGCTCAGCCGAGTCGCGAGTGCCGACCGGAACGATCTGCGAAAGATCGGTGACTTCCTGCTGCGTCGCGGGTTCGATCCGGAGACCGTTCGCGAGCGCCTGCGCGAGCGTGCGCGAGGCATTCGGGGCGACGATACCTTCGACGAGGAATAGCAGTCGACCGAACGGTGATATTCGACTCATGCGAATATCGATACTGGCTTCCCTGACGCTTTCCGCGCTCGTCGCATCCATCGGAGTGACGCGTGCATTCGACGTGGGCACGACGCCGACCGCATCTACCGCAACGTCGCAGAAGCGCATTGCCGTTGGTGATACGGCTCCTGCCTTTTCACTCTCCGACGAAACCGGAGCGACGGTGGCGTTTCCCGCCCCACATCCCCGCACCACCGTGCTCGTCTTCTATCGGGGCTCTTGGTGCCCGTTCTGTGCGCGACAGCTCTCGGAGCTTCGCGGGCTGGTGAAGGACGGTGAGGGCGTGGATCTCTACGCAATCAGCATAGACCCAACCGCGAAGAGCGCAGTTCTCTCGGACCGCATTGGCCATGATGGCAAGGGCGCTCTTGGCTACCGGCTCCTCTCAGATCCAGACCATCGCACCATCGATGCCTACGGACTGCACGACGAGCGTTACGACGGCAGCGAGTACGCCGGCATTCCGCGCCCGGCGGTGGTCGTCGTCGACTCGACGAACAGGGTGAGCTGGGTGAGGATTTCCGAGGACTACAAGATCCGGCCCTCCGTCGCCGAAATCCGGTCGGCGATCGATGCCGCGACCGGCCCGTCGCCCGGCGCGATGAGCTGGAACCGGGAGCAGTAGCGACCGGGTGCTGGAGAAGGCTTGGCCGTGCAGAGATCACGGAGGCACGAAGCGCTCAGAGTCCGTGCAGTCTGTGCGCTCACCGACTTTGTGCTCTCTGTACGGCCGCGCCTCTTTCCCAGCTCACACATCCGGCTGCCGTCGGGTGGTAAGCGCCACCCCGATGAAGATGAGTGCGGCGCTCGGTATGGCACGCGGATCGATCGACTCGCCCTGCAGGAGCACCGCAAGCAGGCCCGTAAGCAGCGGCTGAATGTACATGTATGTCGCTACGATCGACGGGGCGCTTCGCTTGAGCGCCCACGCGTTGAGAAGGTAGGACCCGACGGTCGGAACCGCGATGATGAAGGCGATTCCCCACCATGCCGAAGCCGGCATCGTGACGAGCGCACCGGACCTTGCGAGCGAGACCGCGCCGAATGGAAGCACGCCGATCGCGCCGAAAAGGAATACCCAGGCCATCACCGAAATTGAGTCGTACTTCGTCAGCATCGGTTTGGCGAGCACCAGATAGAGAGAATACGCGATGGCATTGAACGCGATCATGGCGTTGCCGATGGTCGTGTCAGGCGTGAATTGGATCCGGTCGGGACCGATCAGGAATATCGCGCCGGTCGCAGCCAACAGGATGCCGGCGATCCGAAGCGGACTCAGCCGATCCGTCCCGAGCAGGACGCCGATTCCGAGGGTGAACGCTGGAACCGCGGTGGCGATCACCTGTGCATTTATGGCCGTTGTCCGGCTGAGGCCCTCGATAAAGAGCAATTGGTTGATCGCGACGCCGAGCATCGCGTAAACCGCGATCTTTGCGAAGTCGCGGCGATCGAGGATCGTGAGCCGGCCGCGGAGGCGTGCGAGCGCTAGCAGCACGACGGCGCCGCCGAACACGCGAAGCATGACCAGTCCCGCCGGCGGCATGTACGGCAGAACGTGATACTTCGCCGCGATCGGAAGCGTCGAGAAGAAGACCTGCACGACAAGCAGCGCGACGTGCGCCGACGGCTCGGTTCGCCGATCCGGGACGGACTCGGCGCGAAGCGTCTCGGCGCTGATCATCGGATCGGACATGAGCGACGGAGTATGCACACTCTCCGGCAGAGTTTGCCAACGTGCCGGACTGGGCACCACGCCGCGCCGACCGTTCGCGCAAGCCAAAGCCTGTGCGATACTCCACAAAAGCACCGGCAAACCTCACATTCGCCCTCGACGCGTACCCGGATCGTCGCTCCCGAAGATCCGGCGCCGGGATGCCTCGACCGCGGAGCTTCGAGTTTGCCAATACCACGACGCCCAGCGCTTGGACATTCCGTCGCGACGACTCTTCCGAGGAGCAACGTGTGACTCTTTCGTGCACCATGACCGGCCTCGTGCTCGACGGCAAATACGCCATCGACCGGCAACTCGGCGAGGGCGGCATGGGAACGGTGTATCTCGCGCGTCACCTGGGCACGAAGCGGCTCGTGGCTCTGAAGGTGATCGTTCCGCGCAAGACCGACAGTGAGGAGTTCATCGAGCGATTCCGGCGCGAGGCCGAGGCCGCAGGCGGATTGCGCCATCCGAACATCGTCGACGTGACGGACTTCGGATTCACGAAGCTCGGCGACGACGAGCTGGCGTATCTCGTCATGGAGTACCTCGACGGGTGTTCGCTTGCCGACGTGCTCGCCGAAGAGAAAACTATCTCGCTCGACTGGACCGTCGACATCATCGAGCAGACCTGCGACGCGATCGACGAGGCGCATCGACGCGGGATAATCCACCGCGATCTCAAGCCGCAGAACATCTGGCTCGAGCCCAACCGCCGCGGCGGTTTTACCGTGAAGGTACTGGACTTCGGGCTTGCGAAGATCCAGGACGCGGCGGCCGAGGGGGACGAGCCGGGACGAAACATCACGCGCGACCTCGCCGTCGCCGCAAGTCTGGCTGGGCTCACGGATTTTCTGGATTCGACGCCGGACACCATTCTCGGAGAGTCGGGCGTGCCGACGGAGGTCCTCGAGCCTCCGCCTTCCTCGTCCGACACACAGTCCGCGAATGCCTATTCCACCAACGTCGGGAACCTCGGCGCATTCGTGGCCGACGTGACGGCCCACGATGCGCCGGCCAAGGAAACGATCGGGCCCGGATCCGCCCCAGGCTCGGCGACGATCGTCGACCCGGCGGAGCGCCTTGGCGTCGCCACGGTCGTCGACGGCACGGTGGTCGGCTACTCAGGCTTCGCTCCCGCAACGCTCTTGGACGCAGCGCCGACTTCGAACTCGACCGGTAGAGACTCATCATCAGCACACTCGAGGCCTTCGTCGGGCGGCCGCAGCCTCGATGCGCCGATTCCATCGAATCCGCTGACGCAGGTCGGCACGGTACTCGGGACGCCGGTGTACATGTCGCCCGAGCAATGCCGTGGCCCGATCAAGGACCCGCGGACGGACATCTACAGCCTGGGCATCATTACCTACGAGATGCTTACCGGGCATCCGCCCTTCTCGGGCGGGGACGTGTTGTCGGTGCTTGCCCGGCATCTGACCGAGACTCCGAAGTCGCTGCACGAGGTGAATCCAGACATTCCGCCGGCGGTCTCGGATGTCGTGCTCAAGGCGCTGGCGAAGCACCCCGAGGAACGCCACGCGCGCGCTTCGGTCTTTGCGAGCACGCTGCGTGCGAACGCCGAGGGAACGGGCGCGATCTTCCGCCGCGCCGCGGCGCTCGTGAGCGAGCACTTCGGAGTCTTCTGGAGGCTGATTCTGATCGCGCTCGGACCGCTGGTGACGATCCGGATCGTGAAGCTCACCGCAGACCTCCTGGGTCCGGAGGTCCCTTTCTTCAAGAGCGCGGTTTGGCAGGTCGGCTTCGGACTGGTCTTCGCCGGACTGGCCACGTTCTTTGCTGCGGCCCTGATGCGCGGCGTTTCGGCGCTTCTGTTGACGCAGGTGATGGTCTCGCCGCTCGGTCGCGTGCGGATGTCCATCGGAAAGGCCCTGATTCGAAAGCGATTCATGAGGCTCCTGGACGGCGGGCTCTGGTACCTGATGCTGGTCATCGCGCCGCTCGTTATCTTCCTCTATTCGATGGGCGCATTTCTCGAGTGGGCGTCCAAGGGGATTCACGACGGATTCGGACTGCAGCTCGGGCTCGTGACGGTTGGCTCGCTCCTCTTATCGGCCGGCGCGGGAGTGCTGACGTTCCGCAACGTCGTCGACACCTCGATGCTTCCCATCGCCCTGCTCGTGGAGGGGTTGGGAGCTCGAGACGCCCTCCGGCGGTCGCGAATGCTGGTGAGTCGTGCGAGGCAGATGATCGTGCCCGTCGCCATGATCGAACTGCTCGGCTATGCCGCGATCCTCACGTTTTCGGTGGTGGCTTTCGGGGTGATCTTTGACCGGGTGCTGGCGCGGATATTGTCCGAGGTTTTCGCTATCGTCCTCGAAGCCCTCGTCCTGCCGCTACTCGGTGTTGCGTACGCAGGCCTCTACCTCAAGCTGCGGCAGGCCGGTGGCGAGACGATCCACCTGCTGCTTGACGACGAGTACGTCCGTCGCGAGCTCCCCAAGACGAAGTGGATGGAGCAGATGCAGCGGGCGAGCAGGTCGTCGGGGGAGCGGGGGCGGTTTGAGAAAGAGTGAGAAGGCGTGGCCGTACAGAGATCACAGAGGCACAGAGGTCACAGAGGCTTCTGTGATTTCCGTGACTGTGATCTCTGTGGCTCTGTGATCTCTGTAGAGCCACGCCTCCCCCTCCACCTCGCCGCCATGCACCTGGCCAGCGTTCGCGCATAGGAAGGACTGAACGCGAGAGCCCGCGCCTTCGACACTCCGGCATCACGCGGGTGGTAGTGGAATGGCACCTCGATGGCGCGATGCCCCCCCGCCAACGCCAGCACGACGATCTCGGGCAGCACGTCGAAGTGCTCGCCTCGGGGCTCGAGTGACTGCACGAGTCCGCGGTCGTAGAGTCGGAACCCACTCGACATGTCCCGCACTTCGATTCCCAGAAGTCTGCCGAACATCGTGTTGAGGATGCGGCTCAGCACCAGACGCGTCATCGGCATGTCGGCGCCGCCGCCTTCGACGTATCGCGACGCAATGACGATTCCCGCGCGGTGCCGCTGTGCGAGCAGATCGATCATGAACAGCGGGCGATGCGACATGTCGGCGTCGAGCGTCAGAATCGCGTCGCCCGTGCACGCTGCCAGACCCTGCCGGAGGGCGTTGGCATACCCCGGATGCGTCTGCTGAATCACCTTGGCGCCGTGCCGTCGTGCAACCGCCTCCGAGCCATCACTTGACGCAGCGTCAACGACGATAACCTCGTGCGCGTACCCGGCTTCATGGAGCACGCGCGCAACGTCCGGAAGCAGCGCCTCGAGATTGTCCGCCTCGTTGCGCACCATGATGAGCACCGACAGAGACTCACGTGCCGTGGACGTCATCTAGGCCGATCCCTTACGAGAAACGTGATTTCGTGGAGCTCGAACGTACACGGCTGATGATCCGGGTCGATTCGCAGTCTGTCGACGCTGCTGTAGATCCACACTGTCGACTCCTGGACCTCTGTCGTTCGGGCGACAGAGACCGACGTGGATCGTCGGCCCTCCCGAAACTCCTCGTCCGACGGGTTGGCCCAGAACAGCTGCATGGCGGGTGCTTCCGGCGAAGCGTTCGTAAGCGTGTACCTCAGTCTCACGCCGCAGACGTACTCGGACGCAGGCAGGGCGAACACCACGAACGGATCGTTCCCGACCGCCCTGTATGTCGAGCCATCGACGTAGATCTGATGCTCACCCAGTCTGGTGACGGGCAGGGTGACTTCGCGACACGGCAATTCGCCCGGGAACGCCTGCGGTCTTGAGTACGGACCGGCGCGCGCGACCCTGAGCATCTCCAGCCGCTCGGCGAACAGGGCAGGAATCGGATAAAGGCGATCCGCGTGGCGTGCCGCCGCGACGTCAGGCGGCGCGCCTGCGTCGATCGCTTCCGTCAGCGCATCCGCCCGGTCGGCACGGTCGATTCCGTACACGAGCCCAGCCCACGTATTCGTGACGAACGCCGCGGTCAGCGCGAGCAGGACGCCGGTTCGAACGAAACGGCCGAATCCGCCGGTCGCATGGATCGAGACGCTCAAAGTCGAGATACAGAGCAGCGCAGCCGAGAAAAGAGCGTACCGATTCGAGAACCCCTGACCGTGACCGAAGGCGCCCCGACCGAACGAGATCGCGGCAACGAGAGAGAGCAGGGCGCCGATTCCCGCCAGCAGCAAGATCGCCCGGTTTCGTTCGTCCGCACGGCGCGCTGCCGAGCGAACCGTGACCACGATTGCCGCTACCACTACGGCGACCGTTCCGATGGTTGACCACGGCCACAGCTTCTCTCCAGCCTGCCCGATCGACGTGCTCAGAATCTCGCTTGCGGCACGAGCCATCTCGACGATCGACGCACGGGGCGCACCCGTGCTGCCCGCCGGAAAACCGATTACGTAAGCGGCGGCGATGGCGGTTGCCACGGCACACGCGGCCAGCAGCGTCAGTCCTTCCCGTCGCGCGCAGGATGTCCCGCTGCGGAGCGACTGGATACCTGCGATTACAACCCATCCGAGCAGGCAAGGAAGCAGGGCCAGGCCGATCGCGCCGAACATGGGCAAAAGGACGAGGCACACGGCGATCCCGGCGACACGCGCCGGACGGCCCTGCCAGTCGCCGACACCGAGCAGTACTATTGCGATCGCGAGCAGCGCCGCTCCGACGAAGAAGAACTGCATCGCGAAGATGTGATTCTCGAAGAGTCCCCAGCTGAGGAGCGCGAGAGGAAATATGGCGTCCGTGAACGCCGAGTGCCCTCGCATCCGTCGGGCGGTTTCGACGAGCGCCCAGACACCGGCGCAGAGGAGCGCACTGGTAAGCAACATGATGGCTCGAAGGTCGCCGGTGATGCGCCAGACTACGTAGACGACGAGCCGGACAATCGGAATCACGTGCTCGTTGTGCGCTTTCCACAACCACTCGAGGCTGAATGGTGAATGTCCGCTGAGGACAGGAACGAGCTCCCAGTCATCCCAGAACGGGACGTTGCGCCCGAACTTCCAGACGTAGACGAACAATGCGACGGCCATGAACGCGAAGACGCCGACGAGGAACAGACGCTCGTAGGTGTCATCGACAGGGGCTGCTTCATGCGGATCGTCGATCGTTTGGCGCATGGCGACCCGCTACTCTCGCCGCGCGCAGCGCGAGCGTCAAGTCTGGACTAGGTCTGCGCGCGCACCGTCGGCCCCACGTCACCGCCCGGGGTTCGTTACGTGCGGATGTAAATTCTGGCAGGCCTGATGCGAGACTCGGGCAGACGCACCGTTGTGGGCTGCATGCACGACGCCACCGAGACGCACACTCTCGCATTGACCGAACTGCCCGACGAGATGCTTGCCGCGAGGCTCGGACGTCAGCTTCGCTTCGCCGGACGTGAGCTTCGGACTGATCCGGCCGGATTCGTCCGCTCGCTGCTGGAAGGCGATTCGGTGGACCGGAATGCGCGGCGGGTTCTCTGGGCCGTGAGACTCGGTCTGCCAACGGCGAGCTTCGGAGGCTTTGCGCTCGGCGTACTGCTGTACCTTTGCGTCTTCGGCCGTCCGGTTGTCGTCGTTGCAGGTACGCCAGACGACGAGCCGCTTCAGGTGTGGATGGTGGACGTCCCGCCGGAGTCCGCACGGATTTCGAAGCAGAGTGACCCAGGAGGTGGCGGCGGCGGCGACCGGGATCCACGCCCGGTCTCCAAGGGCGTCATTCCGCCGTCCTCTCTCGCCGATCCAGCCGTCCCGGCGACTACGAAGCCAAATCCTTTGCCTCGGGATCCGCTGCCGGTTCCTCCTCCGATTCTGGCGCCGCCCGAACCAATCGATGCCGGCGTCTTCGGCGATCCGCGGGGTGCTTCGACGGAGCCTTCCGACGGACCCGGACACGACGGCGGCG
>CAZQBW010000093.1:0-16840 GCA_964591515.1 uncultured Clostridia bacterium | reverse complement strand
CCCTTGATGAGCACGTGGTTCGGATGAAATCTCGGCGCCTGTGCAAAGAAGGTCTCGAGGTCGTTCTTCTGCTCGATCTGCTGCTCGAGCCCCTTACGGTCGTAGCCCGTCAGCCAGCAGATGACCTGCTCGACCTCGTCCTTCGACCGTTGCTTCTTTTCGGCCTTCTGAACGTACAGCGGATAGATGTTCGCGAACTTCATTGCGAAAACGCGCTGCAGATCCATCGTCGTTCCTCCCCGCGGTCCCATTTAACTGCGAGAAATGTTAATCGAGATCCGGCCTTTCCACACTCCGCAGTAGCTGCAGCCCCTGAATCACTCTTCCGCCAGCACCCTCTCGATCCGGCGGTCCGGGATCAGCCAAATCAACGCCGCCAGCCCGTAGATCGCCACGGCGATCCACGCCGAGAACACCGTCGACACGATCGCGACGATGTAGAGGAATGGCGACAGCTTTCCCTTCCAGTCGCGGCCGACCGCCTGCTTCAGGATCGAGTCTTCACCCTGCGACGCGATGATCCGCTGCTGAAGGATGTAGTAGGCAATCGCAGCGCACAGCAGGACCACTCCGTAGGCCGCCGAGGGTACCGCAGCGAAGTACGTCTCGCCCATCCACGCCGTTGCGAACGGGATGAGTGACAGCCAGAACAGCAGGTGCAGGTTCGCCCACAGGATCGGTCCCGTCACAATGCGGACTGTGTGCAGCATGTGGTGATGGTTGTTCCAGTAGATGCCGACGTAGACGAAGCTCAGTACGTAGCAGAGAAGGATCGGCGCGAGCGGCGCAAGCGCGTCGATCCCTACCTCGTGCGGAACCTTTAGCTCCAGAACCATGATCGTGATGATGATCGCGATCACACCGTCGCTGAATGCTTCGAGTCGGTTTCGCTGCACGCGCTGTCCTCCGGGACGGGTCTGTGGCTGGCGCTTGCCAGTTTACTTGGAGTGAGCAGAAGAAGAAGGGCCACGAGTGGTAGGATTCGCGGCGCGGTCGTCCTTTCATCTCCGGATACTTCCTCATGCAGACGATTCGGGCCAAACTCCTGGTTCCGCGAGTTACGCCGGACCTCGTGCCGCGGCCGCGACTCGTCGCAAGACTCGACGAAGGTCTCAAACGCAAGCTCACTCTAGTTGCGGGTCCCGCCGGCTTTGGCAAGACCACCGTGCTCGGCGAGTGGCTCGGCGGGACGCAACAACCGGTCGCCTGGGTCACCCTCGACGAATCGGACGACGACATCGTCACGTTCTTCTCCTATCTCGTCGCTGCGGTGTGCACCGTCTACCCCGACTGCTGCGTCGAAACCCTCGAGCTGCTCGAAGCACGGTCCGGCCCACCGCCCAAGCTGCTCGCCGCGACACTCGCCAACGACCTCGACGCACTCCCGGGTCCTCTCGTCCTCGTGCTCGACGACCTCCAATGCGTGACCGACCTCGCGGTATTCGAAGTGCTCGACCAGGTGATCGCGTACCTTCCGCCAGGCGTTCACCTCGCGATCGGAACTCGGACGGATCCGCCGATCTCGATCGCCACGCTGGCCGCGCGGGGCCAGCTCTCCGAGCTTCGCGAGCACGACCTGTGCTTCAGCAACAGCGAGGCGTGCGACTTCCTGACCCGCGCGGCCGGAAGCGTCGTCGACGGATCCGCAATCGCCGAACTGTCCGAACAGGCTGAAGGGTGGGCGGCGGGCCTCCGGATGCTCGCGCTCTCGGCGCGCGCCGAGGCATCGGTCGCCGAGGCCCGCGGCCGAGTCGTCCGCGGTGACGCCTATGCGATGGCGTACCTGGCCGACGAGGTGCTCCGCAAGCAGCCTCCGGAACTCCAGCACTTCCTGCGCTGCACGTCGGTCGTGGAACGGTTCAACGAACCGCTCGGTCGTGCGCTCGCAGGCGTCGGAGACGGCCTGATCGAGTGCGGCCGGGTCATCGAGCGAGCCGTGGGTGAGCGGCTCTTCGTCACGTCGCTCGGTGAAGGCTGGTACCGATACCATCCGCTATTCCGGCAACTGCTGCTCAGTCAGCTCCGCGAACGGCTGCCGGACGACGGGATCTCGGAGCTTCACCGGCGCGCGGCCGACTGGTACGACCGACAGGGAATGGTCCGCGAAGCGCTCTCGCACGCGATCGGCGCGGGCGACACCGAAGTGGCAGTCCGAATCGTCGCGCGGCACCGGACGGACGCGATGAACCACGAACGATGGCAGGAGATCGACCACTGGATTGCTCTCTTCCCGCGCCTGGTCGTCGAACGAGAGCCCGTCCTCGCGCTGACGCACGCCTGGGTCGAGCACATACGGATGAAGCTCCTCGAGGTCGAGCCGACGGTGACGAGCTTCGCCCGGCGCCTGGAGGCCGACGGGCTCGATCTGGACCCCGAGATGCGCAGGGCGCTGCTGGGCGAGACTTCGACAGTACAGGGTGCCATCGCGTTCTGGAGCGGGCGCTTCGACGAGTCCCGAGCCTGCGCCGCGCACGCCCTCGACATGCTTCCACTCGACAGCTCGGACGTCCGCGGAGTCGCCTACGTGTTCCGCACGTTCTCGGAGCACTATGCCGGCAATCCGGACGCCGCCCTGCGCGTTCTCGAGACCGCGTGGAAGGAGAATTCCGGGCACACGGGGTCGTTCCCGACGCGGCTGCTCGTCACCGAGTTCGATCTGGCCTTTCTACCTTTCGACCTGCCGCGCATGCAGCGAATACTCTCGCGGATGATGGACCTGTCCCGACACCGCGGACTCGCCGAGAGCGCGGACTGGGCCAACTACTGCCTCGGACGCGTCGCTTATCTTCGAAACGACCTGGTGGAGGCGCGCGAGCTCTTCGAGGCCGTCGCGGCGCACAGGTACACGACGCACGTCTATCCGGCCTACGAGAGCCTGCTCGGACTCGCGCTCGTGAGCGCGGCCGAGGGACGCCGCGAGGACCTCGCCAGGCACACGAACGTGATCGCCGAGTTCGCCCGCGAGAGCGGAAACGCATACGTGCGCGACGGTGCCAGGTCCTTTGGCGCGCATCTGGCGCTGCTCGAAGGCCGGACGCAGGACGCGCTGAGGTGGGCTGACGGGTTCGAGCGCCGCACACCTTACGTGCCGACGGCGAGGTGCGAGTACGCACCGGTCACGTACGCAAGGACGCTGCTGGCCGCGGGCACGCCTGACCGGCTCGCGGAGGCTTCGGAGAGGCTTGCTGCTCTGGAAGCTACGGCGAGAAGTTGCGGCGCGCGGGTGGCGCTGGTCGAAGTGCTCGCGCTGAGGGCGCGACTACGGGATCTCGAAGGCGATCTGGAGGCGGCGCTGGGTGTGCTCGAGGAATCCGTCCTGCTCGCCGCGGACGGCAACCCGGTCCGCGTTTTCGCGGATCTCGGGCCCGAAGTCTGTCGCAGGATTGCCAGTCTCCTGGTCGAGCTCGTGCGGCGAGGTCGCGCCGCCGAGGCGATCGCACCGATCCTGGCCGTGCTGCCGCTCGAGGGCGTCAGGCTTCCCGACACGCCAGAATCGTTGAGCCGAAGGGAGCTCGAAGTGCTTGCGCTGCTCGATGAGGGGTTGTCCAACAAGGAGATCGCCGGGCAGCTGTTCGTTTCGGCGAAAACCGTCGAGGGATACACGTTGCGGATCTATCAGAAGCTCGGCGTGCGCACGCGCCGCGAGGCCGTGGCCCGGGCCCGGGCGCTGCACATTCTGCCGGTAGGCTGAACCTGCGAAGCAGTGCGCGAAGCGCCTTGGAGTGCGGCGTGAAGCGCCGCTTTGGATGAATCCAAAGCGGCGCTTCACGCCGCACTCCAAGGCGCTTCGCGCAGCTCGAGGGGCACATGAGGGATTTTCGAGGGATGTCCCTCTATCCGGCGAGGTCGCCGGAAGCCGATACTGCGGCCTCGTCAGATCGCCACCATCACCACAGAAGAGGTTACCGCGCATGGATCACGGCATCCGCTCGTCTCCCGATGCGTCCGGCGTAGTGTGTGAAATTCACGCGCGCGGGTTCCTCGACGATGACTGGTCGGCTCGCCTGCGAGGTCTCAGAATCACGGTAGAACGCGACGAACGAAACGCCCCCGTGACGGTCCTTCAGGGCGAACTGCCCGATACGGCGGCTCTCAACGGCGTCCTGACTACCCTCTACTCACTCGGACTCTCGCTCGTCAGCGTCCAGAGCACGCCTGTATCGGAACTGCCCGAAGACGAATCCAGGCCGAATTGGAGATGAACGCCATGCCCTCGAGTTGGTCACGAACGAAGCTCGCACGTATCGGCACGCTCGCAGCCCTGATCGTGTCGGCGCTCGCCGCGCCGCTGTGGCCGTCCGCCCGCGCTGCTGCACCGAATTCACGCACGGCGCGAACTGCCGGTGCCGAAGCGACGAAGAAACCCAACGTCCTGTACATCGTCGCCGATGACCTCGGCTGGAAGGACGTCGGCTATCACGGCTCCGACATCAAGACGCCCACCATCGACTCGCTTGCCGCAACCGGAGCGCGACTCGAGCAGTTCTACGCCCAGCCGATGTGCACGCCGACGCGGGCGTGCCTGATGACCGGCCGGTATCCACTGCGCTACGGGTTGCAGACGGCCGTCATTCCGTCGGCTCATACTTACGGCCTGCCGACCGACGAGTTCCTGCTGCCACAAACGCTGAAAGAAGCCGGCTACCGGACGGCCATCGTCGGCAAGTGGCACCTCGGCCACGCCGATCCGAAGTTCTGGCCCCGCCAGCGCGGCTTCGATTACCAGTACGGACCGCTCATCGGCGAGCTCGACTACTTCACCCATCAGCAGCACGGCGTGGTGGACTGGTACCGCGACAACAGGCAGGTCAAGGAAAAGGGCTATACCACGACGCTGCTCGGCGACGACGCCGTGAAGCTGATCCTGGGTCATGACGCCGCAACCCCGCTCTACCTCTACCTGACCTTCAACGCTCCCCACACCCCATACCAGGCGCCTCAAGAATACCTCGACCGCTACCCGAACATCGCGGATCCGAGCCGGCGAGCCTATGCGGGCAGCATTACAGCGATGGACGACCAGATCGCCCGCGTCCTCGATGCGCTCGATCGCCGGGGAATGCGCGAGAACACGCTAGTGGTCTTCCAGAGCGACAACGGCGGGACGCGCAATGCGATGTTCGCCGGCGAGCTCGACATGTCGAAGGTCAAGATCCCGTGCGACAACACACCGTATCGCGACGGCAAGGGATCGCTCTACGAGGGCGGCACACGCGTGTGCGCGATCGCCAACTGGCCTGGACACATCACACCCGGCGTCGTGAACGGCATGATCCACGTTGTCGACATGTTCCCGACGATCGCCCGGCTCGCCGGCGCTTCCACTTCGAAGTGCAAGCCGCTCGACGGCATCGACGTCTGGGGAACCATCAGCGCCGGCCAGCCGTCGCCGCGAACCGAGATCGTGTACAACGTCGAGCCGTTCCGCGCCGGCATCCGCCAGGGCGACTGGAAACTCGTCTGGCGCGCGCCGCTGCCGGAGTCCGTCGAGCTCTACAACATCGCCGAGGATCCGTCCGAGTCGAAGAGTCGTGCCACCGAGCATCCCGAGATAGTTGCCGCCCTCAAGAAACGTGCCAGCGAGCTGGCGTCGACGATGGCCAAGTCGATGCTTCTCGAGGCGGAGTTCAACGCCATTCGCGAGCGGCTCCATTCCGCGCCCGCGCTTCCCGGTGAAGGGTTTACTCTCGAGGAAGGCCCCTGACGGATCGGCTTCGCCCTGCACGAACTCGAAGTCACGCCCGCACGGACCCGTCCACGAACGCTTCAGCTCCCGGAGGTTACATGCACTCGCCTGTCTCACGAATTTCGAAACTCGGTTTCGTCCTGGCAAGCCTGATGGCCGTCCTGTTATCGGCTTCCACCGCGTCGGCCCAGCAGCAGGGACACAATCTTCCTGGCGACGTGGGTCTCAAGTCCGGATCGCAGGCACCCCCCGGGATCTATGCCGGGTTCCTGTACTACGCATATCCGACCGATACGCTCAAGAACGACGACGGTGAGACGGTCAACCAGAACGGCAAGCTGACGATGGCAGCTCCAACGGCGTTCGTCTCCTGGGTGACGAACAGGAAGTTCCTCGGAGCGAATGTAGGCGGCATGGTCGCGCTTCCGTGGTTCAAGAACCGGATCTCCGCTTTCTCGCTCGACGCCGCATCCGACATGTCGGTATCGGACGTCTACTTCCAGCCCGTAAACCTTGGCTGGCACACGAAGCGCGCCGACGTGACGGCAGGCTACGGCGTCTTCTTTCCATCGGGCAAGTTCGGCGGCAGCGCGAAGGAGGCATCGGGCCTCGGGATGTTCTCGCATGAGCTGTCGGTCGGGACGACGGCGTACCTGACAAAGGACCAGAGCTGGCACGCTTCGGCCCTTCTCGCTTACGAGATGCACACCAACAAGCCCGGCGTCGACATCAAGGTCGGCGACATGGTGACTGTCGAGGGCGGCGTCGGAAAGACGTTCATCAAGCCGGTGGCGTCGGGTCCGATTCCCGTGATGACGAACGTCGGTCTGGCCTACTACACGCAGTTCAAGGCGACGGCCGACAGTGGCACGGACATTCGGGAGTTCCTGCGCGGCCGCAAGGATCGGGTTTTCGGCGTCGGGCCTGAAGTGAGCGTTTTCGTCCCGCAGATAGGTGCAACCATCGGCGCGCGGTACGTCCCGGAGTTCGGGGCGCGGAACACGACCCAGGGCCAGACCTTCGCCGTGTCGATTGCCTTCGTCGTCAAACCGCTTGCGCCGCCACCGCCGGCCGCCTCGCCCGCGCAGCCGGCGGCGCCATAGTCGTCCAGGCAAACCCGTTCGACAGTTCACAGTAGCGAGGCCCCTCGATGCATGACGCACACAATGCCGTAGCCATATTCGAAGCTCGAACGGTACGCCGCGGAGCCGTGACCCAGTCTCGTGCCGGCCGTGAACCGGCGCCGGACGCCAACAGGGTTACGCACTACGAGCGGTTGGCGCGCCAGGCCCGGCTGGCACGCCGGCGCGCCGAGGTCGAGGCAGACGAGTGCCGACAGCAGCTTGCGCACGCGCTGCGAGTAGCGACGATGGGCGAGCTCGCCGCCTCCATCGCCCACGAGCTCAACCAGCCGCTGACGTCCGTACTGGTGAACGCACAGGCCGCCGAGCGCTTCCTCGCGCTCGATCCGCCGAACGTGGAAGAGGTGCGCCAGATCCTTCGCGACATCGTCAACGACGATCGAAGAGCGGGCGAGGTGATCCGGCGGCTCTGGTCGCTGCTGAAAACGGGTACCGTGGATACGCTCGACGTCGATCTCAACATGACGGTCGCAGACGTGCTCAAACTCGTCGGCAACGAAGCCGGGCTGAGGAACGTGACACTTGAATCCCGGTTTGCTCCGGGTCTTCCGTCGGTGAACGGCGACCGGATTCAACTCCAGCAGGTCGTCCTGAACCTCGTCGTCAACGGAATGGACGCGATGAAGAGCGTACCGGCTGACGAACGCCGGCTGACGGTTCGGACCTTGGAAACGGAGCAGGGAATGGTGCGCCTGGACGTGTGCGACCGAGGCGTCGGGATCGACGACCGGAACCTGGACCGGATCTTCCAGCCGTATTTCACGACCAAGCGCGACGGGCTCGGAATGGGACTGTCCATCGCCCGATCGATCGTCGAGGCGCACGGGGGACAGGTTCGGGCGACGAACAACTGCGGCCCCGGTGCAACGCTCAGCCTCACGCTGCCAATGAAGAAGGGCCACGGATCAGACGGATCTGACGGATGAGAACGGATCTGAATCAACAGTTCAGATCCGTTCTCATCCGTCAGATCCGTCTGATCCGTGGCCCTTCTTCACCCCCTCAGCTCCGTCAATTCACGCACCATGGCGCGCCATTGCGCTGCGTGGAATTCCACATGCCACAGACACTTGCGGCCAAGTCGTTGTGCCATTTGGGTCTCGCTACTGGCACGCTGATTGCGATCGCGTGAGTATCCGGGAAACGTGTGTCCGCATGGCGAGCCGCTGAAACGACCTGCCGGCGGCGCCCCGATGTGTACCTTCCTTCGAGAGAAAACCACCGGCCATCGGGGGATACCCGGAGGGTGGAGGAGGTGGTTATGCGCTTTCGCGTCGTTCTTGCGGTCGGAGCCATCGTGTTCCTGATCGCGTTCGTACTCGTTCCGATTGCGGGTGGTCAGGAGCGGGCTGCCAAGCCCGGCGCCGACCAGGTGCAGAGGTTTCCCGATGCCGACCATCCGTTCACCCCGCTCTTCGACCCGGCCGGCCCGGTGACCAGCGATCCGGCATTGAAGGCCGGACTCGTCCCGGTTCCCGCCGAATATGACATCGTGCGCGACGTGGCCTTCCCGGCTCGCGCCGGAACTGGCGGCGGCGACATGCCCGAGATCGAGCCGAACAACATCATGTCCTACGCCAATGTGGCGCACGACATCCCGTTCAACTGCATGGGCGCCATCGACGTGCCGGGCGACCAGGACTGGATCCGGGTGTTCGTCACGAACGGCGAGCCGCTCCAGATCAACGCCTATTCGCGTGTAGGCCTGTTCTCATCGCCACTCGACCCGTTCCTGGCCGTCTGGGCGTCGGATGGGAGCCTGATAGCGTGGGACAGCGACATCTCGTGGCCCACGAATCTGAATGCGCAGGTGAACTTCCTCACGACGTACACGGGCGACATCTACATCCAGGTGCGGTCTGTGGTTCCGGCAGGCAGTCCGAACCACAAATACATCGTAGAGGTCTGGCCCACGACGATTCCCGTCTGGGAGGCTCCGAACCTCGAGACCGAGCCGAATGACGGCGCGCCCCTGGCAGACCCGATCGCGCTGCCCGGTGTGAAGTTCGGGCAGATCGGGACCGATGGTGATGCGGACTGGACGTACTTCGACGCCGCCGCTGGAGCGACGGTCGTGGTCGACGTTCACTCGCAGATCTACAACATCCCGCTCGACTCCGTGGTCGATATTTTCGCCGACAACGGGATGATGCTTTTCCCTGCCGACGACATGGATGGAAAGGACACGAGGTTCAACCTCGTCCTACCTTACACCGGTCGCTACTTCCTGAGGCTGTCCGACTATTCAGGATCAGGGAGCCCGTTCCACGTCTACGTGATCAGCGTCTCGCTGCAGGATGGCACTGCCTCGCCTCACATCACGGGGCTGAAATTCAACCCGGCAGGCCTGCTCAAGAAGGTCGTCGGCTACAACTTCAACCCTGTGGCCGAAAGGGTCGAGGTCGGCGGAGCCCCAATTTCGATCGTGCCGTCGGCTCCCAAGCCGACGACGGTCATAAAGGTCAAACCGCCGTATGCGGTACCGGCGGATCATTTGATCACCGTGCTCGTTGGCAACGGTCGACGTTCGAACCCGGTGTTTGCCGGGGCTTGAGCCCAACGCTCTCGACAAGAGTGCCGCGGACTAAACAGCGCAGAACGGATCAACACAGATCAGAACCGGAGGCTCTGATCTGTGTTGATCCATCTATTTCTGCGTCGATCTGTGGCTACCGGCCGTCCCAGTCCCCCGCGAGCGGACCGAGCACCGGCGTGCCGTAGCTGAACACGAAGTCCGCAGCCGCGCCGACCCCGTTCGTGTTCGTCAGGAACCACGCGGCGCCTGCGGAGTTGT
Source organism: uncultured Clostridia bacterium (assembly GCA_964591515.1). Lineage (GTDB taxonomy): Bacteria > Acidobacteriota > Blastocatellia > UBA7656 > JADIYM01 > JADIYM01. The sequence continues at coordinate 7,218 of CAZQBW010000093.1, read as the reverse complement.
AGATTCCCACCGAGTCCGTCCCATCGGCATTCCAGTCGCCCGCAATCGGCGTCGCATTCGGCGCGCCGAACGAGAACGTCACGTCCGCCGGACCGTTCGAGTTCGAGTTGCGAAGGAAGAACGTTCCCGACGCGGCGATGTAGATCCCGATCGTGTCGGTGTTGTCGGCGTTCCAGTCGCCGGCAATCGGAATCGCGCCGCCAGCGCCGAACGTGAACACGAGGTCCGCGGCTCCACCCGAGTTCGTGTTCTTCAGGAAGAAGTTTCCCGTCACGGGATCGTAAAGCCCGACTGTGTCGTCGCCATCGTTGTCCCAGTCACCCGCGATCGGCACGAAGCCCAGCCCCGCAGGTCCGAACGTGAACACCGCGGCGTCCGCCGGTCCGTTCGAGTTGCCGTTGCGAAGGAAGAACGCGGCCGTCGTCGAGTCGTAGATGCCAACCGTGTCGTCGCCATCGCCGTCCCAGTCGCCCTTGATCGGGACGACCGTGGCGCCGCCCGCCCCGAAGACGAACGTGTTGTCGGCGCCGCCCGGCGAGTTCGAGTTGCGCTCGAAGAAGCCGCCCGTAGTCATGTCGTAACCGGCCGGGCTGTCGACGCCAGCGATCGCCGGGATCACGATCGAGAAGTCGACGAGCGTTTCCGTCGTGTTGACGTTGGCGATCAACGTCGCGGCACCGGTGCCGAGATCGAGCCTGTAGAAGCCCGGGCTCGCACCGCCGGTGTACGCCGAGACGTACGGGTTTCCGCTTCCAGTGGCGATGTCGAACCCGACGTTGGCGCTCGAGATCGCAATACCGAGCGATCCGACGAGGTTGAGAGTTCCGTTGTTCGGTGGATTCTGGGTCAAGAGCTGGCTCGACGCCGAATCGACGTCGTAGAGAGTCGTACCGAGCGCCCCGGCGAAGTTGTTCGTGTAGGCCGCGGCGGCAACATTGCCCGCCGGGATGAGGTTCGTGTCCGTGAAGACAATCGCGCCAGTGTCCGGATGCGCCCTCAGGTTCTGCTCCGCGTCCGACACGATTCGGATGCGGTCGACGGTCGGATTGAAATCAAACCCGAAAGCAGTGCCGTTCAGCGCTGGCGTGAACGGTCCCCCGCCAACGGCCGTCGCCACTCCCGTCATCAGGTTGATCCTGTAAAGCCGGCTGGTGCTGCCGAGGGCGTAGAGCTGACCCGTCGCCGGGCGAAAGTCGACGCCGTGAATCAACTCGCCGGCCTGGAGTCCCGTGATTCCCACCGTCGAAATGATGATCCCCGGCGTGGCCGCGTTGAAGCTGATGAGGTTGAACGCAGGCCCGGCCACCTGCGTCACACCGTATGCGACCTCGGTGCAGACGCGAACGGCCATGTCGCGGATCTGCTCTCCTCCGCCGATCGTGCCGACGAGCGACGCCGCGCCTGTCGAAAGGTTCATCGTGTAGAAGTTCGTCGACGAGCTTGCAGGGAGGGTAATTGCGGCGAACGCCATGCCGCTCGGCGCGACGTCGAAGCTCGTCAGTCCCGTCGCGTTCACGCCGAGCGGGCCGACGGCGACCAGGGTGCCGTTGTTCGGCGGGTTCTGTATGAGAAGAAGGTCCGACGTCGAGTCGATGTCGTAGAGCGTCGTTACCGTCGCTCCAGCGAAGTTGTTGACGTAGGCAGCAGCAACGACGTTGCCGGCCGGATTCAGGTTCGCATCCGTGAAAACAATGGCGCCCGTGTCGGGATGCGCGCGCAGGTTCTGCTCGGCGTCCGAGACGATGCGGATGCGATCGACCGTTGGATTGAAATCGAAGCCGAAGTCCGTGCCCGAAAGCGCCGGCGTGAACGGTCCGCCGCCAACTGCAGTCGCTGCGCCGTTGGCCGGATCAATCCTGTAGATGCGGCTCGTGCTGCCGAGGCCGTAAAGCTGTCCGGTCGCCGGCCGGAAGTCGATCCCGAGGATGTTCTCGCCGCCCTGCAGTCCCGTGATCGGAGAAGTCGAGACGATCGCTCCAGGCGTATTGCTGTTGAAGCGCACCAGGTTGTTCGACGTCGTGACGCCGAAAACCGTCTCGGGACCGGTGACGTATGCGAGCCCGCGCACTGCACTTCCACCGCCACCGAATGCTCCGACAAGCGTCGCCGCCCCGGTCGCGAGGTTGATCGTGTAGAGACTCGACGGAAGGGAGCCGGTGAAGAGCGCCGCGTATGCAATACCCGTCCCCGGTGCGATGTCGAAACCCGCGTTGACGTCGAAATCCACGCCGAGCGGACCGACCGGCGTCACTGTGCCGTCGTTGGGCGGGTTCTGGATGACCAGCGAGTTCGAGTCCGAATCGATTCCGTAAAGAACAGTGGACGTCGCGCCGGCGAAGTTGTTGGTGTATGCCGATCCGACGATGCTGCCGGCCGGGTTGATGTTCGTGTCCACGCCGGCGGTCTGGCCCGTGTCCGGGTGAAGGCGCAGGTTCTGCTCGGTGCTCGAGACGACGCGGATCCGGTCGACAGTCGGGTTGAAGTCGAATCCGAATACGGCATTGTCGAGCGCCGGCGTGAACCCGCCGTTGACCGGCGACGCCACGCCAGTCACGACATTGATGACATACAGACGGCTAGATCTCGCGAGGCCGTAGAGCTGGCCGGTCGCAGGGCGGAAGTCGATGCCAACGATATCGTCGGATGGATCAATTCCCGTGATGTTGACCGATCCCAGCCGTACACCGGGCGCCGCAACGTTGTAGTGATCCAGGGTGTTGGTAACGGAGAGGGTGAAGATCGTCCCCGGAGGAAAGCTGGCGGCGCTGTTGGCGCTCGCCGTCAGAGCGTGGTTGAACGCGGGCACGCGTTCCAGGACCGGCGGCGCGAGCACCGCCAGTCCGATTGCGCCGATGAGAAATAGTCCGATGCGCCTCATGCTGCTCTCCTTTTTGGGTGACGAGGTGTGCCTGTTACCAACGACGACGGCGGAAAGCGAACGAGGCAATCCCTGAACGGGACCGCGCACGGGACGTTCGACCGTCGCTACGACTGAGCTGGCTATCTAGAGGCCCCTACGAGTGCAGGCCTGACATCGGATTGGACAAAGATCGAAGGGTCCTGACCTTTGCGCCTTTGCGAGTCCTTGGCGTCTTTGCGAGAAACGCTCCCTCACGGCAGTGTTTTTCGCAAAGACGCCAAGGACTCGCAAAAGCGCAAAGGACTCTCCAAGTCGCATGGCCTCTACCGCGTCTCGATCCCCTCTCCGACCGTCACGGTAAGCTTCTGCTTCACCGTCGTCTTCCCGTAGGCCAGCGTCACCGTGTACTCGCCCGGCTTCACGAACTTCCGCCCCTCTCCACCATACTGGGTCAGAACGTCATTCGACGGCTTCAAGTCCCACACCACCCGATTGAGCCCCGGTGTCCCCGGCGCCGTCAGATTCGCCACCGTCTGTTCCGCCGAGTTCGTCACTGTCAGCTTCACCGGATCGCCCGTGTACTCGCGCACCCAGACCCACAGTATCGCCCCCTCCGGCGGGTTCTCTCCCCTGAAGTCCCCGCGGCCCGTCCACTGCTCAAACCCGTCGAGCGGCACGAATCCATGCGCAGGCCTCGGCGCGAACAGCTGTGCCGGCAGCGCCGCCGTCGCCGGCGTGAGCTCCTCGAGCGGCCTTATGTCGTCGATGACGTAAAGGCTGCGCCCGTGCGTCGCGATGACGAGATCCCGATCCCGCGGATGAATGACGACGTCGTCCACCATCACCGGCGGAAGTCCGCCGAGCGGATTCCAGCTGCCGCCACCGTCGAACGAGGCAAAAAGCCCGAACTCGGTACCCGCGAACAGCAGACTCCGGTTCGACAAATCCTCGCGAATCACCCGAACGGGGCCGTCCGCCGGCAGGTTCCCGGCGACGCTGCGCCACGTTCGGCCCGCATCGTCCGTCCGGTAGACGAGCGGCGCGTAGTTTCCCGACCGGAAGGCGGTCACCGCGAGATACGCCACCTTCGCGTCGAAGTGCGACGGCTCGATCCGGTTCATCCACTGCCCGCGAGCAGCCTCGGGCAGGTTCGCGCTCAGATCCGTCCAATTCGCTCCCTCGTCCTCGGTCAACCAGAGTTTGCCGTCGTCCGTGCCCGCCCAAAGCATTCCGGCCTTCAGCGGCGACTCGGCGAGCGTGTAGACGACGCCGTAGTTCTCTGCGCCGCTGCCAACCGCGACGTATTTCGCGTGGTCGTTCGCCGACAGGTCGGGGCTGATGAGCTTCCACTCCTCGGCGCGATTCGTCAGCCGGAAGACGCGGTTGCCGGCGAGGTACATCGTTCCCTTCACGTGAAGGCTTGGGATGAACGGCGAGTTCCAGTGAAACCTGAAGCGCTGCTGGCCCTCGTTCGGCTCGGGACGCAGCACCTTGAGAGCTCCCGAGCCGAGATTGAACCGGTGGATGAAACCCTCCTGCGACTCGGCGTACACGACGTTCGGGTCGTCCTGGTCGAAGATGCAGTAGAACCCGTCGCCGCCGCCGATGTTGGTCCAGTCCGAGTTCGTGATGCCGTCCTTCGACCGTGTCGCGCTCTTTCCGACCCAGTTCAAGTTGTCCTGCAGTCCGCCCGCAATGCGGTACGGCGTCTGGTTGTCGACGGCGATCCGGTAGAACTCACCCGCCGGGAACTTGTTGAAGTGGTACCAGTTCCGTCCGCCCTCGTAGCTCTGGTACGCCCCACCGTCCGTCCCGATGACGATCCGCTTCGGATCGCGCGGGTCGATCGCCAGAGCGTGGCAGTCGGGATGCACCTTCTCGAAGAGGTCTTCGCGCCAGGTCGCGCCGCCGTCATCCGAGACGTGAAGACCGAATCCGAGCACGTAGACGCGCTTGTCGTTTGCGGGATCGACGCGGATCTGGCTGAAATAGAACGGACGCGGATTGAGCCCGCTCATCCGTCGCCACGTCTCGCCGCCGTCGTCGGAGCGGAACACGCCGCCCTTCCGGCTCGTGACGTCGTCGATGCCCGAGGCGCCGCCCTCCGAGCTCTGCACGACGGCATAGACGATCCGCGAATTCTTCGCGTGGATCGAGATGCCGATGCGCTGGGTAGCGGGTACGAGCCCGTTCGCCAGCTTCTTCCACGTCGCCCCGCCGTCGACGCTCTTGAAGATGCCTCCGACGTCGTCACCGCCTGTGATTGACGGTCCGGACTCGAAGGACCAGGGCGTCCGGCGACGTGCGTAGAGCGCCGCGAAAACAACATTGGGGTTCGACGGATCGACGGCGACGTCTCCGCACCCGGTCAGGTCCTTGTGCGACGGCGCCTCGAGCACCCGCTGCCACGTCGCACCTCCGTCGGTCGTCTTGTAGAGACCGCGTTCGGCGCTCGACGTCCAGAGATCGCCCATCGCCGCCACCCAGGCGGTCTTCGGATCGTCGGGCTTCACCACGATGCGCGCGATGGTTCGACTGTCGCGGAGCCCGACGTGCGTCCAGGTCGCTCCGCCGTCGGTCGAGCGGTAGACGCCGTTGCCCCAGCCCGAGCTGTTCCGGTCGTTCGCTTCACCGGTGCCGATCCAGATGACCTTGGAGTCGGACGGAGCCACGGCGACGGCGCCGATGGATCCAACGCCCGCGTCGTCGAAGATCGGACTGAAGGTAGTGCCGGAGTTTTCGGTGCGGAACACGCCTCCAGTGGCCATGCCGAGGTAGACGGCAGCCGGGTTCGACGGATCGAAGGCGATGTCCGAGACGCGTCCCCCCATTATGGCCGGCCCGATCGAACGGGCCTTCACGCCCTTGAGCTGTGCGGCGGAGACGATCGGGACGACAGGCGCGGCCGCAGGAGTGGCGGATGTTGCGGGCGGGGCCTCCACGGGTTTCTTTCGGCGCTGAGCATCCGCGGGAAACGAGGAGGAGAGCATGAGTACCGCGGCAGCAAGGATCGCAAGACGTCTCGGAACGAACATGGCTGGTCTGTCCTGTCGGGCTAGGTGTCGGCGCGCCGGACGGCGGGCCGAGGGCAGGGTACCACTGGAGCGAGGGCAAGTCCTCTGCGGGTCCTTTGCGTCTTGGCGAGTCCTTTGCGTCTTGGCGAGAAACGCGTCCTCACGCTGGAGTTTCTCGCCAAGACGCAAAGGACTCGCAAAGTCGCAAAGGAGGAGTGCCACCACCGGATAGCGGTCGCCTGCCGCGCACCTCGCCACCAGTGTCGACCGCCCAGGAGTGAGCCATCGCTTCGGTGGTCGCGGCCGAAGTGCGCGGCGGCGCCGATCTGGAACGGTCAACCCGCAAACCGCACGTCGCACAGCGCAAGTCTCGTCCGTTCCGTTATGTCAATTCGTGCGCTACCACAGTCGCCTACCAGCCCACACTTCGACAAGGAGATAATTTGACAGCGTCTGTTCGAGTTTTCCGATGCTCGAATAATGCGCGGCCGACACCGGACCTTGAAGCCGGTGTCGGCGACTGGATCGAGGTTGATCGCCGCGAAGACAGCGTCACAGTCGGAGCGGATCACGTAGACGAAAGCGACCTTCCCGCCGTACTCGCGCGGTCTCACCTGACCCGGGTTTCGTCCTTTGCGAGTCTGCGCCTTTGCGAGTCCTGGGAGTCTTTGCGAGAAACTCGGGCGTGTTCGGTCGCGTTTCTCGCAAAGTCGCAAACGATTCTCAATGGCACAGAAGCCTACCGCGCCTCGCATCGTCGCCTACCGCTTGATAGCGGTCGCCGACCGCGCCCCTCGCCATCGATCGATCGCACCCACTAGAGGGCGAATCAACCGATGGTCGCGGCCGAGGAGCGCGGCGGCGCCGATCAGGAACGGGACGGTCGGTACCACTGGAAGGACCAAGCCGATGATCGCCGCTCCGATGAGTGCAACGCCGAGCGCCTCACGGCCCCAGGCGATCATCTTGCTCCCAGGCGCTCTAGCACGAGTCGCCGGGGAGATACCCGTTCGAGCGATCGACCTGCCATTTCCTCGAGACGCCTGACCCGGTCGTCCGTCTTCGGATGTGTGCTGAAGAGCGACGCAATCCCGCCCCCGGAGAACGGGTTCATGATGAAGAGGTGTGCAGTCGCCGGCGAGCCAGCGTGCATCGGCGTTATCGAACTGAAGCTCTCGATCTTGCGCAACGCGCTGGCCAGCGCCAGCGGATCCCCAGTCATCCCGGCCGCAGAAGCGTCCGCCAGGAACTCGCGCGATCTCGAGATCGCAAGCTGGATGAGCGAAGCTGCGACCGGCGCGGGTGAAGGGTAATCGGATGAAGTGCCGTTCTTGTGATCAATGT
>CAZQBW010000092.1:0-17082 GCA_964591515.1 uncultured Clostridia bacterium | reverse complement strand
CGCACGAACGGCTCGATGAATCGAGATGTGCGCCCGGCCGACAGACCGTCGCCCCCGGAACCGAGGATCGCGATCCACCAACAGAAGAGGGGGCCCCACCGGAGGAGGAGCCCCCAAACTCGCGACCGCAACTCGCCGGCGAGCTTCGCCCGGTCCGGCATTCCGGTCCTAGTGCGACTGCGCGCCGCTGACGACCTCGATGATCTCGTTCGTGATCGACGCCTGACGAACCCGGTTGGCGTGCAGGGTCAGTCGGCTGATCAGATCGGAAGCGTTCTTCGAGGCCGACTCCATCGCGGTCATTCGAGCGCCGTGCTCGCCCGCAACCGATTCGAGCAGCGCGTGGAAGATCTGCGTCTCGATGAACTTCGGCAACAGCCGCTGAAAGATCTGATCCGTCTCCTGCTCGTAGATGTAGTCGACCCCGGATTCATCGGATGCAGCATCGTCGCGCGTTTCATCGAAGGCGCCGATAGGCAGCAGTTGATCGACGACGACACGCTGGCTCAGGACCGACCGGAACTCGTTGAACGCGAGAAACACCTTGTCGATCGCCAGTGACTCGTCATTCCACGCCGTGAGAATCGCATCGGCGATCTCCTGGGCACTCGCAAACGTCACCTGCTTCGCCGTCACGCCCACGTACTCGGCAGGCATCTCGAAATTACGGCGGCGGAAGAAATCTCGTCCGCGACGCCCTACCGGGATCATCCGAACCGACTTGTCGGCGTGCTCGCGCACGAAGCTGCTGGCGGCCTTGATGATGTTCCCGTTGAAGGCGCCGCAGAGTCCCTTGTCGGCCGTCACCAGCACGTAAAGGTAGTTCTCGTCACCACGCGGATCGAGCAGCGGATGGCTGTAGCCTTCCGCGCGCTTCGCGAGACTGCGAAGGACGCGCGTCATCACCTTCGAATACGGACGTGCAGCGATGACACGATCCTGCGCACGGCGAAGTCGGGCAGCCGAGACCATCTTCATGGCCTTCGTGATCTGCTGCATGTTCTTGACCGACCGGACGCGGCGGCGGATGTCCTTCAGGTTCGCCATGGTTCTCTCGTGTTCTCGAGGTTACGAATCCCGGCGCCGGCCGTCGAACGAACCGGCGCCGTTTCTCGGGGTCAGGCCGACGCCGTCTTCGTGGCGAATCGTGACTTGAACTCTTCGCACGCCGCCTTTAGCTGGGCCTTGATGTCGTCGTTGAGGACCTTCTTTGTCCGGATCTCCTCGAGCAGCGCGGATTTCGCGTTCTCGAGGAACGAAACGAACTGGGCTTCCCACTCGCGTACATCCTCGATGGCGACGTCGTCGACAAAACCGTTCGTCGCCGCCCAGATGACCGAAATCTGCTTGTCGACGTCGATCGGCTGGTACTGCGCCTGCTTGAGGATCTCGACGAGCCGTCCGCCTCGCGCGAGCTGCGCCTGCGTCGCCTTGTCGAGGTCCGAGCCAAACTGCGAGAACGCCGCCAGCTCGCGGAACTGCGCCAGATCGAGTCGCAGCGTACCGGCGACCTGCTTCATCGCCTTGATCTGCGCATTGCCGCCGACGCGAGAGACCGAGTTGCCGACGTTGATGGCCGGACGGACACCAGCGTTGAACAGATCGGCCTCGAGGAAGATCTGGCCGTCGGTGATCGAGATCACGTTCGTCGGAATGTAGGCCGAGATGTCGCCGGCCTGCGTCTCGATGATCGGCAGCGCCGTCAACGAACCGCCGCCCTTCTCCTTCGAGAGTTTCGCGGCTCGCTCGAGCAGACGTGAGTGGAGGTAGAAGACGTCACCGGGGTAGGCTTCGCGGCCCGGCGGGCGACGAAGGAGTAGCGAGATCGAGCGGTAAGCCCACGCCTGCTTCGAGAGATCGTCGTAGATGCAGAGGACGTGCTGGCCCCGGTCGCGGAAGTACTCGCCCATCGCGCATCCGGAATACGGAGCGATGTACTGCATCGCAGCCGGATCCGACGCCGACGCCGAGACGACGATGGTGTAGTCCATCGCTCCGTACTCGCGAAGCGTCTGGACGATCTGCGCGACCGTTGACTGCTTCTGCCCGATGGCGACGTAGATGCAGATCAGGTCCTTGCCCTTCGAGTTGATGATCGTGTCGATCGCGACGGCGGTCTTGCCCGTCTGGCGGTCGCCAATGATCAGCTCGCGCTGTCCGCGGCCGATCGGCACCATCGCGTCGATGGCCTTGAGGCCGGTCTGGACGGGCTCGCTGACGCCCTCGCGGTCGATGACGCCCGGTGCGATGCGCTCGATCGGCATGAAGGTCTCACCGACGATCGGTTCGCCGCCGTCGAGCGGACGTCCAAGCGGGTCGACGACACGCCCGATGAGCTGCGGACCGGCCGGGACCGACATGATCCGGCCCGAACGCTTGACCTGATCGCCTTCCTTGATCTTCAGGTACTCGCCGAAGAGCACCGCGCCGACCTTGTCTTCCTCGAGGTTGAGGGCGATTCCGGCGACGTCGTGAGGCAGTTCGAGCAGCTCACCTGACATCACGCTGTCGAGTCCGTGGATATTGCAGATACCGTCGCCGACGTCGATGATGGTGCCGACCTCCGACACCTCGACTCCGGTTTCGAAGTTCTCGATCTGCTGCCGGATGATCTTGCTGATCTCGTCTGCTCGAATCCCTTCCATCATTCACTCCTCACGCAGCCGCGGCGCTTCCGTCGGGCGCGGCATAGATTCAGGCTCTGACCTGTCCCGTCATCCGACGCCGGTAGGCGTCGAGCTTGGCGCGGACCGAGCCGTCGTAGATGCGGCTTCCGATTCGCGTTACGACACCGCCAATGAGATCGGCATCGGTTGTGAACTCGGCCTTGACCTGTTTTCCGGTCAAGGTCTCGAGCTTGCCCGTCAGTGACGACCGCTCTTCGGGCGAGAGTTCGGACGCACTGGTGACGCTCGCCTTGACGACTCCCATTCGGCGGTCAACCTCTGCCGAATACGCCTTGTTCACGAAGGCGATGTGGTGCATCCGGGTATTGGCGAGCATCAATCGCAGAGTGTTCGCGACGAGCTCGGAGGGCGCCATCAGCTTGAGAATCTCGTCGAGCACAAGCTTCTTCTTGTCGGGTGAGATTGCGGGACTCGCGAAAAGCTCGTGCAGTTCGCGACTGCCGGCAACGGTGTCAGTGAAGGCCTGCAGCTCGGCACGTACCTCGACGAGCGTTCCCGCCGCCTCGGCCGCGTTCGCAAGCGCATCGGCGTACGGACGGGCGATCTGTGTAGGGGTGCTCACTTCTTAACCTCGACGAGTTGGTCGGCATACTGGTCCAGCATGCGCTTTCGGTCGGCGTCGTTCATCTCGGACCGGATCTGTGACTCGGCGATCTCGACGGCCTTCTCTGCGACGAACTTCTGCAACTCGGCCCGGGCCGCCTTGAGAGCGCCGTCGATGTCGCGTTCGGCCGCTTCGGCAATCTTGCGGATTTCCTCGTCGGTTCTCGCCGACATCCGGGCTGCCTCCGCGTCGGCCTCGGCCAGCGCGCTGTTCCGGATTTCGGTCTGCTCATCCTCGAGTTTCGCCAGTCGCGCCTCGACTTCGGCGAGCTTGGCCTGCGCTTCGACCTTCTCGAGCTGGGCGCGGTTGAGGTCTTCGAGGATTGCCGCCCGCCGAGTCTCGAAGAACGCAACCATCGGCTTGCGGAGAATGAAGTAGAGAATCCCGACGTAAATCGCAAGATTCACGATCTTCGGCAGGTACTCCATCAGAAGACCGCTTCCGCCGGACTCGGCTGCGAGTAACGTCAGGACGATCGCAATCATCAGCGGCTACCTCCGACGGTGCGGCCCAGCAGCGCTGACGATATGCTGGCGGCTACCCGTGAAAACTCGGCGTCCAGGCTGGATCGGGCGGCGGCTGCTTCGACATTGAGCTGTTCTTTCGCCGCCGCGATTTTCGCGGTCGCCTCTCCGCGCGCCGCGTCGATTCTCGCCTGGCGGTCAGCGGCAGCAGCGTTCCGGCGCGCCTCGACTGCACGGTAGCCCTCGCCACGCGCTTCGCGAATGCCCTCCTCGAACTCGGCGAGCTTCTGTTCGACCGTCAACTCCATCGCCTTGGCCGTCGTGCTCGAGCCGCCCGTGAGCCGTTCCCGTTCGTCGAGAACCGCGATTATCGGCTTGAAGAGCAGTCGGTTGAGGATCGGAACGAAAACGATGAAGAGTACAAGAACAATTAGCAGAGTGACGTCGGGCGTGAGCATGCTCGAACCGGCGTCGGCCGCAGCGATGACGTTCAGTGCTGGGATCACTCCATCCTCTCTAATGTGGCAAATCGAGGCTGTCGTTCAAGCCGGCCAAGGTAGCACGAATTTTCACAAGGTGTCAACGTGGCATGTTGCATGCTTTCGGGAGCCGTATCCTACAGCCGATTTCCCCAATGTCGGAGTGGATTCTGGACATTGGATCGGTTTCGGCAAGCATCTTTCCTTGGGCGCCGGAGGCGCTCTGGAGTCTGGCCCACTGAACGACCGCGGAGCGGTCGTAGGTAATAGCCGTGGGTCGCGCGCGGGCGAGCGCAGCGAGCCGTCGTGCGACCCGCGGTACCTCCACCCGGAGCGCGCCGACCGCGGAGCGGTCGCATTGTCTCCAGAATGGGAAGCAACACGACGACGGGCACGACATCGCCTACGACGCACGTTATCTCTGGGACTGACGATGCGACCGCTCCGCGGTCGGACCGAGGTGGCGGCGGTACCGCGGGTCGCGTGTGCTCGTTGCACTCGCCCCCGCGACCCACGGCTATTTCCTTCGACCGCTCCGCGGTCGTTTCGACCGCTCCGCGGTCGTTAGCGCCGGAGGCGCGAAAGTACCTGTGCGCACGGCTCGCGCCGTGGGCCGCTTCGGAGATTTCGATTCGCCGGGATCACTCGACCGGGCGCGAAACCTAGCGGCCGAACTCGCGCCCAAACTGCTCGTGGCGCAGGCGCGAGGACTCGAAGGCCGAGTTGGCCTCTGGCAGGCCGCGAATGCTCGCAAGCAGCGGATCCGACTGAAAATAGGGGTAGTTGAAGTAGCCGGCGGACACGGCGTGCTTGAAGCGATCGACGGCGGCTGCCGTATCGCCGGCAAACGCGTGCACTTGCGCGAGTGCGCAGTGAACTTCGCCATTCGTCGTCTCGATCTCCGAAAGCCATCCGAGCAGCGGCGAGACGTTACGGCCCTCGAGCCGGCCGACGAGCACCTGGCCCATCAATGTGTAGACGCTGCTCGGCGCCTCCCTGGCCAGTTCGGCGACGGTATCCTTTGCACCGGCCGTGTTACCCATGAGCGCCCACGCCACCGCCCCCACGAACACGGAAGAGACGCGAAGCCGTGAGGCATTTGCCTCCTCGAGGACACGCAGTGCATCCGGGTAGAGCTGCTTCTGAAGGTAGATCGTCGCAATCTGGTGCGCGACACGCTCCTTGTGTTCGCCGGTCGCCGCACGGAACTCGCGAAGTGCGCGATCAAGCAATCCGCCGAAACGGCACGCATACCCGAGCGCAAAGCGCGCGGCGCCCGTTGAATATGCGGGATCGGCCAGAAGTGCCGACGCGGCCCGTGCGATGTCCTCGGCTCGACCCGCCTCGACGAGGATGCGCGACAATCGAGGAGTACGCCCGAGTTGTTCGGGAGCCAGCGAAATCGCACGTTCCGCGGCGTGCCGCGCCTTTCCCGAGAAGGTACCGCCACCGCCGAGCTCCTGTGCAGCGATGTGGTAGTTCGTTGCCAGGAGCGTCCACGCCGCGGCAAGGTCCGGCTCCAGCGCAACGGCGCGCTCGAGTCGCTCGATCGCCTGTTTCCGGTCGCCGCCGTGATCGGATTCCTCGGTCGCCTGGTCGAGCAGGCTGACGGCAACGGAATCGAACTCGCGTGCAGGAACGGGAGCTGGCGGTGGTGGCGGCGCGACCGGCGTCACGACTGCAGCCTGGGGAGTCTGGACCGCGGGCACGGGAGTTGGGCTTGCGGCCGCAATCGGCGGAGCAGCCAGGAACCCCGGCATGGGCGTCGTGCTCGACCCACAGAGCGTGGCACGGATGCCCTCGGTCACCTGCTCCACGATATGGTCCTGGAGCGCGAACAGATCGTCGCTGGATCCGTTCACCCGCTGTCGCCAGACGATCTCGTTTCCCGCGACGTCGATGAGCTGGGCGTTCAATTGGAAGGCGTTCCCCTGCTTGAGAAAGCTGCCCGTGACGAGCAGGTCGACGTCCAGCCTCCTGCTGATCTCGACCTGGTCGATGACCGTGTCCTTGTACTGTTCGACGGCCGCCGATGGTCGCACGACCAGCGTCGGCTCGGACGAAAGTTCCGTTATCACGCTGTCTGCAATCACGAAGGTCAGGAAATCCACGGACTCGTCCTTGCGGACATTCCGGAACGGAAGTACCGCAAGCCGGTGCCTGACTTCTCCGCCGATGTCTAGGTCGGGGAACAGCTCCTCCGCGAGATCCGTGACGATCTCGGTCTTCGCGCGCGATGGAGTCTCGGAAGTGGACCTCGCCTGGTCGGCCACCGGCGGAAACGAAGTCTGCGTATCCAGCGGGACCCACACGGCCGCAAGGGACCGCCCGAGGTCCATTGCCGACTGGAATCGATCCTCCGGGTTCTTCTCGAGCGCTTTCATGATGGCGTTCTCGAGTCCGGGAGGGATCGTCGGAACGTGAACGCTCGGAGGCTTCGGCGCCTCGGAAGCGTGCTTGATGATGAGTGCGGACGGCGAATTCCCGAGGAACGGGGGACGCCCGGCGACCATCTCGTAGAAGACGCAGCCGAGAGAGTAGATGTCCGCCCGCGCGTCGAACGGCTCGCCCTGGCACTGCTCGGGGGACATGTAGATCGGCGTCCCGAGCATCATCCCGCTCATCGTCAGGTCCGCTCCGCGCGAGAGATCGGCAGTGTTCTGTCGAAGCTTGGCCACGCCGAAATCCAGAATCTTGACGAGGATCGAGCCGTCGCGCGTCGTTTCGAGGAAGATGTTGTCGGGCTTCAGATCGCGATGGATGATGCCTTCGGCGTGAGCTGCGTGAACGGCCGAACAGATCTGGCGCATGATGTCGACGGCCGGACCGATTGGCAGCTTCGAGCGGTTCTGGATCTCGATCCGGAGAGTGCGTCCCTCGAGGAACTCCATCACAAGGTAGGCGCCGCCTTCCTTGACGATTCCGAAGTCGTAGACCGTGACGATGTGCGGGTGCTTCAGTCTCGCGACGGCGAGCGCTTCCCGCTTGAAGCGCTCCGTGACGATTGCGTCCTTCAGGAAGTCGCCGCGGACGACTTTCAGCGCGACGGTTCTCTCGAGGTTCACCTGCGTCGCGCGATACACGGAGCCCATGCCGCCACTGCCGTGCAGGGCGTCGATCCGATATTTGCCGTCAAGAATCTTGCCGACGAGATTGTCCGGAGGCGGCAGCGCGGTGCCGTCGTGCGGACAGAACTGCATCGCATCAGCGTATTGACGGGAGCAAAGCAGACAGTGGCGCATGCGGAAGACCTGCGCGATAAGAACGATGGATGGATGGACCGACCCTGCGCAGAAACGCTCGGAAAGGTTACTCCAGGCGGGCGCGTTGCGTCTACCGCTCAGAGTCCCGACCCCGGTCTTGCGTTGCCCCGGCGCACCCACCGGCGGAAAACGGCATCACACCGCTCTCAGCAGGCGGCCGAGGGCCCTTGCAAGGCACGATCGAGGATGCGAGAGATCAACATTCCGGACTTCGAGTACGCGGAAGCGCTTCCCGCGAGGCGGTCGGCGCCGTGCGTGACGGAAGACCTTCCCGTCACCGCCTCATCGGACCTGCCGGCGGACCCTGCAGTCCGGTCCTGCCGTCGACGCGTCAATGAGTCCGCGATTGGGCGACTCGCATCGGCGATCGAGAAAGTCCGTGAGCTTCGGGGCCGCTTCGCCGATCTCGAAGCGATGCGCCGCCGGCTCGAATCCGTCCGCAACCGTGGTTCGATTCGAATCGCGCTGGCCGAACGCGACATCGAGACGGCGCGCGAAGTCGGCCGCGATTTCTGCGCCGCGCGGATCAGTCACGAGGTCGACTGTCTTCGCGACGAGACCGTCGAGACGGAGGCATTGCTCGACGAAGTCGAGCTCGTGGCGCGTTCGCTCGAGATCGAGAAACGCCAACTTACGCTCGAGCTTCTCGAGTGCTCGTCCGTGGTCGATCGGTTGCCGACGGAGCCAGATAGATCGCGCGCGCGCCGGATCGTCGACGATGCACTTCGACGGCTCGGCGTCACGCGAACTGCCGGGGGTCAGACCTTGACGCGCGGCGACACGAAGCAGTACGGGCAGGCGAGATAGCGCTTTGAGCGGGCGTCGTCGGCCGACATGACGATGCCGCCCTTTCCCTGCTTGCACGACGGCTTGTGAAACCGGCCATCCGAGGTCACCAGCACGTCGTTCTTGCCCGGCGCAGGCTGCGGCGCCACGGGTTCGGCACCGCCTTTCTTTGCGCCCGGGGGCAGATCCGACGGCGGGAGCGGCGCAAGCGGCTTCGCTTCGGCCAGCTCCCAGATACCACGGCCCTGGAATCGGGCTTCCCGCTCGGCGCGGACGAAGCCGTCACGGCGCTCGTAATCGCGGTCGAGGTCAGCGACTGCAACGCCCTTTGCGACGAGCTCGACGTTGACGATCGTGCCATCGGAGCGCAACAGGTATACGAGGTACGCTCCGGTGTCGTCCTTGAAGGCCGTGTCGTGCGTCAGGGGATCGCAGACGACGTCCACGGTCTGGCCCGCGGTAAGCTGTCGAAGGACGGCTTCTGCGACGATCGGATCGACGGGTTTTCCGCCGGGACCATTGGAAGTGTCGACGCCCAGAAGCCGGACGGGCCCGAGTCCATCGATGGATACGACCGTCGACGAGATCACCTTCTCGATGACGTGTGAGCCGAGCTTCGGCGCTTCTGGCTTCGCCTTCTCGACCGGCGCAACCGACTCGACGGCGGTCGGGCTGAACGCCTTGCTCGACGGCTCGACTGCGTCGAATCCGTAGACGAGAAGGACTCCTGCACCGAGGCCGACTGCAGCGGCCGCGACGATCGACGCAATAAACTTGTCACCGAGGAGCATGCAGTGAGTCTAGCACGCACCAGAACCCCGAGCGGTAGCGAGGGGCCTGCAGTGCAATCCAGCCTGATCGGAGTATCCCAGGCAATGCGCGAAGCGCTTTGGAGTGCGGCATGAAGCGCCGCTTTGGATCGATCCAGAGCGGCGCTTCACGCCGCACTCCAAA
Organism: uncultured Clostridia bacterium; assembly: GCA_964591515.1. GTDB lineage: Bacteria > Acidobacteriota > Blastocatellia > UBA7656 > JADIYM01 > JADIYM01. The sequence goes on along the minus strand of CAZQBW010000092.1, from coordinate 7,845 downwards.
GCCCTTCGCGCAACGGGCTGGTCGACCCACGTCTCTCGATCAACCATCGCCCCTACGACTCGCGGTCCATGAACGCCTCGCGGGCCAGCATCCAGGGCTCACGCTCGATCTTCCTCCAGCGGAACTTGTCCACGAGCTCGCGCGCGGCAACGGGCTCGGATCTGTCGATGAGCCCGAGAGTGTGCGCCATCGCCCCGACTATCCGCTCCGGATCCACACCGGCCTCGCGCAGGTCGCGGACCGCCATCGGTCGAGTCCGCTTCGCAAGCCGCTCTCCCGACCGGCTCAGCACGAGCGGGATGTGTCCGTAGTCCGGAACTGCGGCCTTCAGCACCCGGAGCAGCAGTATCTGCCGCGGCGTCGAATGCAGAAGGTCCGCTCCACGCACCACTTGAGTGATTCCCATCGCCGCGTCGTCGACCGTGGCGGCAAGCTGGTAGGTGAACAGCCCGTCCGACCGGCGAACAATGAAATCGCCAACTTCCGTCGCCACGTTCTGCATCGTCTCGCCGAACACGGCGTCCTCGAATGTCACATTTTCATTCGGCTCGACCCGGAATCGCAGCGCTGGCAGTCGCACTCGGGACTCGGCGTCGACGTCGATCTCGATGGGGATTCCCTTGTCGCGGCACGTCCCCGGATACGGCGGCCCTTCGGTCCCGGGACCGTGCGGCGCCGAAAGCAGACCGCGCAACTCCGCCCTGGAGCACGTGCAGGAGTAGAGCCTGCCCGCCGCCTCCAGCGACCGCAGCGCCTGCATGTAGAGTCGCGAGCGCTCGCTCTGCCGATATGGAGAGTGAGCTCCAATCATTCCCGGGCCCTCGTCCCAGTCCAGCCCCAGCCACCGCAGATCGTCGAGCGTTCGCTCCTCGGCCCCGGCGACCACGCGCGGCGGATCGAGATCCTCGATGCGCATGACGAACGCCCCTCCGGCGGCTCGTGCAGCGAGCCAAGCGGCGAGGGCCGTCCGCGCGTTGCCGACGTGCAAGTCACCGGTCGGACTCGGCGCATAGCGCCCCCGAACCGGCTTCGTTCGAGGCATGCGCGTCTCCTCCGTTCCCTCGAACTACCGTTTACCGCTTCATCGCAAGCGTCAGGCCATCACCAACCGGCAGAAGGCTCAGGCTGACTCGCGCATCGTGGTGCAGGTTCTGATTGAACTCGCGTATCGCAACCGTGTCGGGATCGTTCTCACCCGGGTCCGCGACCTTGCCACTCCAGAGCGTATTGTCGACCGCGATCAGGCCGCCGGAGCGCAGCAAGACGAGTGCCCGCTCGAAATATCCGGAGTAGTTCACCTTGTCGGCGTCGATGAACGCGAAATCGAAGCTCCCCTGCTGCCCGTCGGCAATCAGGGCATCGAGCGTATCCAGTGCCGGCGCGATCCGAAGGTCGATCTTGTGCGAGACGCCGGCTTCGGCCCAGTATCGCCGGCCGACCGACGTCCACTCTTCGCTGACGTCGCACGCGACCACCCGTCCGTCCTCCGGAAGGGCAAGCGCAACCGACAGCGCGCTGTAGCCGGTGAACACGCCAACCTCGAGCGTTTTGCGGGCGCCGACGAGCTGCGCGAGCAGGAACATGAGCTGCCCCTGCTCCGGCGAGATCTGCATGCGGAACACGGCTCCGAGAGTCGCCGTCTCGTCGCGCAGTCGACGCATCAGGTCCGGCTCGCGTGACGAGACTGCCAGAATGTAGTCGTAGAGATGGTCGTCGACCTGAATCGTCCTGTTCGACACTTGAAAAGCCTCCGGAAAGTACGACAGCCACCCTCGTCGGGTGGCTGTGGTGTCACGACCTCAAGTGCGCCCGGCACGACTCGAACGTGCGACCTTTTGATTCGTAGTCAAACGCTCTATCCAACTGAGCTACGGGCGCTCGCGGGACGCATGGGCCGTCCGTCACGAACAGCGGACTATAGCCAGTTGCTTGCCGTGTCGCAAGACCAAAGTGCATCATGCGGGGCGCGCATGCAGCGTGCAGCTCGACTGCAGCTGAACTATCGCGTCCCTACGGGCGTACTTGGTCACGGCTGGCGGGAGCGGCCAATGGGACGACGGGAAAACGAGCATGGATTACTTCAAGAAGATCGACGAACTCCGCGAAGCGATGAAGCGCAAGGCCGAAGAGACCGACCGCCGCTTCAACGTGAGCTCGCACCTCGATCAGGCAGCCCGATCGGCGGGCGATGCCTTCCGTACGGGAACGGATGCAGCCAAATCCGGCCTCGACGCCGCTCGAAAGGCGGCGGGTCAAATTCACATCGACCCGAAAATCTCAGAGCAGGCCAAGGGCGCGGCAAGTGCGGCGTCAGACGTCGCGAAGGCTGCCGCCGCTGAAGCCGGCGACGCCGCAAAGACCGTCACGGCATCTCTCAAGGTTGGCGCCAAGGTCGCCAGGGACCAGGCATCCGGTTTTTTCGGTGACGCGAGTCGGTACTACGAAGCCGCGAGCAGCGCCGCCTCGGCAGGCGCTTCGGCGGCAACGGTGGCCGCCTCGCTCGTCGGCGCGGTGAATTCGGCGAAGACCTGGGTGAAGGAGAACCCCGGCAAGGCAACGGTCGTCACGCTCTCGCTCATAGCGGGCGTGCGCGCCGGAGCCGCGTGGCCCGGACTCGACGTGACCATTCTGGGTGCGGGCGCCTCCGGTCATTGGCTCTTCCATTCCGCCGTCGGCTCGTACGGAATGTACAAGCTGTCGGACAAGTACATGGGCTATCTGAAGGAACGCGAGCGCCTGCTGGCCGAGGGACGGCTCACGGAGGCCGAGCGTTCGCGCGTCGAGTTCCAGCGAAACGCGGCAAAGTACGTCGGAGCACCGTTGCTCGGCGCCTTTTCGGTCGCTGCCGGCGCCGCGCTGATCACAGAGGCCTTCACCGGCGGGACCGTCATCGGATTTCCGGTCAACCTGATTCTCGGCGGCAACCCGCTGCTCTCGAGCATCTGGCTTTTCGGCAACGGCGTCGTCTGTTTCCACAACGGCTACAAGTTCTTCATGATGGCGCTCGCCAAGGAAGAAGACGTCGAGCGAGTCGTGCACGAGCTGAAAGGCCTGCTGCCGGCAGCGGTTGCCGGATAGGGACGACGAGCGCTTCCAGAATGCGGCGCGGGCTCGCCGGGGACAGGGGAAAGCAAGTACCCTGAAATCTCCCGCGAGGCCGCTTCCGCATAACGGCGGCTGGGTCTCTCGCGACAGCTGCCCGTGAACCTGCTTCGATACGCAATCATCGGCTTCGGCAACGTCGGCGCCGCCCTCGCCCGTCACGTGCACGAGCGCGCGGACCGCGTGGCCCGGCGGTACGGCGTCGAGTTGCGTCTCGTCGGCGTGGCGGACTCGTCCGGATACCTCAGTCAGCCGTCGGGGCTCGATGGTCGCGAGCTTGCGGCCTGGCGCGAGGCAGGACGCCGGCTCGCGGAGCTCGAGGGCGGCCACAGGCACTGTGGACTCGAAGACGTCCTCTCCGCCGGCGTCGACGTCGTCGTCATCAGTCTTCCGACGGATCGGGACACCGGAAAACCCGGACTCACCGTCGCTCGCGCCGCCATCGCCGCCGGCGCGCACGTGGTCCTCGCCGACAAGGGGCCCGCGCTGCTTGCGCTTCCGGAGCTCGAGCGCGAAGCCGCCGAGCACGGCGTGACCATCGGCGCGAGCGCGACCGTCGGGGCCGCGTTGCCGACACTGAGCGTCGCACGGCGCGAGCTCGCTGGCGCGGAGATCTCCGAGATCTCGGCGATTCTGAACGGCACGTCGAACATGATTCTGACGGCCATGCGCCTGGATGGCGTCTCGTTTCACGAGGCTGTCACTCAGGCGCAACGCGCGGGAATCGCGGAGCCCGATCCGAGCTACGACGTTCAGGGCTGGGACACGGCGGTGAAACTGACGATCCTGACGCGAGCGCTCATCGACGAACGGTGCACTCTCGACCGCGTCGGGCGAATCGGCATCGACGAGCTCGAACCGGAGTTTGTCGAGATCGCGAATCGGACCGGAGGACGGATCCGGCTCGTCGGTCGCGCCGTTCGCACTCCCGACAGCGCGACGGTTACCGTGGCGCCTGAGATCGTCGGACCGGACGATCCTTTCTACCTCGTCGAGGGCGCCCGAAAGGCCGTTCGATTCGAGACCGACGATCTGGGCGAGCTGGTCGTGACGGGCGGCGCCTCGGGACGACGCGACGTTGCGGCCGCGCTGCTGCGCGACATTGTCGCCACGATCTAGTGCTCAGGGGGAAGAGTTGGCAGGATTAACCCGTCAACTCTCCACGTAGACCATATCGCCATCGATGACGACCGTAGCGCAGTCGAGGCCACGCCAGTCGGGCATGGAGAGGCACTCACCCGTCGCGACGTCGAACTCCCAGCCGTGGAGCGGGCACACGACGACTCCATCACAGAACTCGCCAGCGCTCAGCGGAGCGCCCTTGTGCGGGCAGACATCCGCCGCGGCCGTGATCCGGCCTCCATCATTGAAGAGCACCCACGACCGATCGCCGGACTCGACGCGCTTCATGCAGCCGTCCGGTATCTGGACGCGGGTTGCGACGAGCACCCGTTCAGGTCTGGACGACACGAGTGGGACTCCCCGCCCTAGCGCCCGAGCCGCCGGTCGAGTCCGGCATCCGATCCGTTGATCTTCACGTACAGCGACTGAATCGTGCTTCGCTGCCTGGCGGCGGTCGACGAGGTCGGCTGATAGGCGCGGATCAAAACGTCGAGCGCCTCACGCTCGGCCCCAGACTCGAGCTTCGCAATACCGAGATGCCAGAGGCGTCGGTTGTATTCCGCATCCGCCAGCGGCGATTCGGTGGCCGCAGCGAGGTGCACCAGCGCCTGATCGTATTCGCGACGCTTGACGAGCACCCACCCAAGCGCATCGTTGGCTCGAGCGGTCATCACCAACCGGCGCGTTGCTCGATCGGCGTCCGGCATGTCGCGAACGGAACGGTCGAGCTCTGTCGCGGCCTCGACCCCGCCCAGTGCTTCTTCAGCGAGCTGCTTTGCGCGATCGAGCAGAATCGACTTATCGGCGAGTTGCAGCGAAATCCAGATCTTACGGAACGGTTCCCTGCCGTCGTCCACACCGACGAACCCGTCGATGGCAGAGACGAGCGCTGCCTCGATCCGCGGCTCGACAGTACGGCCCCTCGGGCTGAACGGTTCGGGCTCCGGTTTCGGAATGACTGTCGGCGCGACTTCGAGAGTATCGGGCACGGTCGTCGCAGGAGCAGTTCGAACGTCCGACGTGCCGTCCGCTGCGGGATCTCCGGCCGGAACGGATGCCCGGATTGGAGGAGCGGTCGGTCTCGACGGTTCGGCAGTCGCGGGATCTTCGACGACCGTGATCGCCGGAGGTTCGGGACGCCCTGCCGGTGCTGTCGCGCCAAACGGGAAGGTCGGTGCCACGGCCGATGGATCGCCAGTCCGCGCACCCGAATCGGACGCAGCCGGCTCGGAGGTCGTAGCGGGATCGCTGGTTGGCGGAGGCGTCGATGCTGCCGGCTCGGAGGTCGGCTCCGTGGCTGGCTCGGAGGTTGGTTCTGCAGTTGGCTCGGTAGCCGGCTCGGACGTCGGCTGGTTAGACGCATCCGACGTCGCCGGAAGCGGTTCGGACGTCGTGGCGGCGTCCGGAGCGCTCGTCGGCTCGGAACTCGAGCCCGTTGGCTCCGCCGACGTCGAGGCCGGATCTCCGGCCGAAGCTGACGCGGACGGCTCTGCGAGCGTATCGGGCGTCAACGACGGCTCGACTGTTCTGGTCGGCATGTCGGGTATCGAGGAAGCGAGATCAGTCTGGCGACCGGCCGCCTCATCGCCAGACGGGGGCGCCGTCGCCGGATCCGCAGACGCTGGAGCCGTTGCCGAAGGCTCCGCAGACCCAGTGGGCTCGGAAACCGGATCCGTTGTCGTCGCCGTTGGCTCAGACGAGGGTTCCGTCGCCGGCGGTGCCGGCTCGGAAGACAGGGGCTCCGTCTCGGGCGGATTGACTCGGCGCGGCCGGAAAACCAGCGGCGCATCCGCCGGCGCGAGCGTAGGATCGACCGTGATCGGCTCCTGCGGCGGAGGCTCAGCGGCCGACTGTATGGACATCACCGCAAGCCACTGCGTAAACAGCAGTTCCGCATTACCGACCGGCCCGGCCGACCCCATGCCTCCGCCGGGAGGCGTGAGGAACTCCTGCTTCGTCTCCTCTGGAGGCGCCGACGGATCCATCGACGGTCGTGTGACTGGAATCTGCTCCGGCTCGGGCGCGGGCGGGTCCGGGATCAGCTCGAGGTAGTGGCCAATTCGCGCCAGCGCCTCGGCCAGCTTGAACTGCGTCGGCGTAGTCGGCTGGAGCGGCATGAACATGACGGCCTGCCGTTCGCGTTCGAGCAGCAACTCCAGCTTCGAGCTTCGCAGGTCGAAGATGTCTCCGAGCCTGGTCTCGAACTGACCGTCGTCCGTGATGTCGACGGACGCATTCAACCTGTCGATGGCCTGTGAGAACTGGTCGTTGACCATGTAGGCCTTCGCCAGTTCGAAATGCATCGACGGGAAATCTCCATAACTCTGAGCTTCCGAGAATGCCTCGATGGCTTCCTTGTACTTCTTCTGGCCGAGCAGGATGTTGCCAAGCGTGATGTGCGTCCACGCGAAGCGAGGCTCGATGCGCAGCGACAGATCCACCATCTCTCGGGCCTTGTCATAGCGTCCACGGGACGCGTACAGGTAACCGAGCGTCGTGTAGAGGCGGAAATCCCGTGGCGAGAGAGCGAGCGCCTTCGCGAGCGCCTCACTCGCGGCCGTATCGTCGTCCAGAAGCAGCTGCGCGACGGCCAATCCGGCGTAGCACTCCGGATCATCCGGCTTGATCTCGAGCTGTCGCTTGTAGAGCGCAATGGCATCGGTCGGATTGCCGAAGGCACGACGCAGGTTCGCGAGACTCGCGTAGGCGAACTCCTCTTTTGGCTCCAGATCGATGGCCTTCTGGAACGCGTTCGCCGCGTCGTCAAGACGAAGATTGATGATGTAGGCGGTGCCGAGCGAGTTGAACGCCCGATGATCACTCGGAGCCAGCTCCGTGGCGTGCTCGAGAACTCGAATTGCGTCTGTCGGAGACTCGATCGACACGTAGAAGTACCCGATCTGGATCAATCGAGAGGCCTGATCGTCGAACGTCGGCTCGAACGACTTCATCAGCTCGATGGCGTCGGACCGATAGCCGGCGCTCGCAAGCACGACCGGCATCTGCCAGATGACCGACGAGAAGAGACGGTCGGTGATCTTGGTGCCGGCGGCATCGAGCGCGCGCTTGAAGGCTTCGCTCGCTCCCTTGGGATCGCTGTTGCGGATGGCCATTTCGCCAACGGTGGCATGCGATCGCACCAGGGCTTCGCGGGCCTGGTCGGCAACCAACGAGTTCGGACGATCGCGGAGGAACTTCTCGAGCAGCGAGATCCTCACAGTCGTGTCGGCAGCCATTGCCTTGTCGAGCTCGGCTCGCTCGGCAAGGACGGACGCCGTGGCATCCTGCGCTCGGGCTTCGGTCGCTGTCGAAACAAGCGTGAACGACAGGATTGCGGCCAGGGCAGCGGGGAGCAGCATTCGAAAGCGCATCGTCAGAACAGTTCTCAACGGCAATCAGGTTTGCTCGGAATCGGATAGCGGACCAGACCGAACCCGAACGGTGATCATACCATGCCGGTTCCGGCTGCCCTGAAGACGCGTCGGCTCGCCGAAAGTTCCGGGGATCGACGTGTCTCGCCCCGGCGTCTCCGTGTCTCTGTGCCTGGTATGAACCCGTGCAAGGGAGTCTGCTCCCAATCCGTTCCGCTTCATCAAAGGGGGTGCGGCGAAGCCGCATGGG
>CAZQBW010000091.1:0-17418 GCA_964591515.1 uncultured Clostridia bacterium | reverse complement strand
AAACATCGAACTGCCTCGGCTTCAGGGCAATGGCCCCGGACCGGCCCGACCGACTAGGTGTCTCCGGGCAAAAGGGGAGTATACCGCCCGAGATCAATCTGTCAACGAGAAAGTTCCGCTAATCCGAGTTTCTTGGACGCCGCTTCGACTTTCCTTTCGGATCGGGCGATTTCCTGCCACCTGCGGCCGGCTCCGCTTCCTTGATCAGGCCGTGTTTTCGAGCCCGAACGAGGAAAGTCTGCAGGTTCATGCCGAGGTATCGGGCGGTCTTCGACTTGGCATTGTCGCAGCGCTCGAGCGCTCGGGCCATCTGCCAGACCTGGAACTCGCGCTCAGCTTCGCCCAGGTCCATTCCCGGATGCAGTGATCCGTCCGCCCTCATGAAAGGATAATCCCGCGCAACGACCGCAATCCCCTCGCTGGCCGCCACCCGTCCAGGCATCGAGGCGTTCGAGTCAAGTCGCACGAACTGTGGTCCAAGCGCAGCAGTCTGCAGATGCGGCGGAGCAATCTCGGCGATTGCGCAGCCGAGGTCAGACGCAAGTGCCTGCGCGACCATAGATCGCGTGATCACAGTCGCCCCGGCCCCTACCTCCGCTCGCGCTCGCGACACTACGTTCCGAAGCTGACGCACGTTTCCCGGCCAGTCGTGGATGGTCAGAAGCGTTAGCGCTCCAACCGTCAGACGGGCGCCCTCGGCTTCGGCCACGAACTGGGCGAGCGAAGGCACCTCCTCCATTCGGAGCCGCAACGGCAGCGACTCGAGCCTGAGAACGTTCAGCCGGTAGTACAGATCCTCACGGAAACGCGAGGCGCGAACCGCGTCCTCGAGGCGACGGTTCGTCGCCGCCACCACGCGAACGTCGACCGCCTGCTCCGAAGTGTCTCCAAGGCGCAACATCTTTCGAGTCTCGAGAAACCGCAACAGTTTTGGCTGCAGCGCTTCCGGAAGCTCGCCGATCTCGTCGAGGAAGAGCGTCCCGCCGTGCGCCGATTTCACCAGCCCCGTCTGATGGTCGGACGCGCCGGTGAACGAGCCTTTCTTGTGTCCGAAGAGCATCGACTCGAGCAGGTTGTCCGGCAACGAAGCACAGTTGATCGGCACGAAGGGCCCACGGCTTCGGGCGCTTGCCTCGTGGATGATGCGGGCGAGTCCTTCCTTTCCGGTGCCGGACTCTCCGAGAATCAGGACAGGATGATCAAGCTCCGCGTACCGCATCGCGCGCTCGAAAACCAGTCGCGTCTTCGGCCCGGCAACGAGCTGACCCGACACCACCGACACTTCCATCGGAAGCTCGCGCGGCCGTGGCATCACCTGCGCGGGTGAGTATCGCGAGCCCGTAGCCGGCTTCGCGGCTTCGATCCACTGCGTCGCTGCGTCCAGGAGCCGCGAGGCACCGATTCGGCCGTAGATCCGGGCCGCGCCCATCATGTGACGGATGGCGGCGTTCAGGTCCGTGTCTTCCATTGCGCGACCGAGGCACTCGAGCGCGAATGCCTGCCAGAAGCAGAGGCCGGCGTTCTCGAAATCCCGCACGACGCGTCCGATCCTGTCGACGCCCGCTGCGAAGCCGACGTCATCGGCTTCGAGACGGCCCCTTTCGATCTGCAGTCTGCCTCCGAGCAGCTCGAACAGACCGGGAAGCCACGCATCCACCAGCGTCATGGCCGGGAGCAGACGCTCGACCGCGCGGTACGCCGCTTCGGCCTCGACCAATCGGGACAATCCCAGGTAGGTAAAGCCGAGACAGATCGAAGACTCGAATTCCGCGCGGTCCTTGGTCGCTGGAATGTCGATCAGACCGGCGAGACGCTGCGCTTCGAGGGCCGGCTCGAGCGCGAGGTTCGGCATTCTTGAGATGAGGTGGCAGTTCGCGAGGCCGCGATAGGCGCGGGCGATCGAGCCCGCGAGATCCGTGTGTTCGAGGTGCTCGATGGCGGTGCCGAATTCGCGCATCGCGGCGTCTAGGTCTCCGCGGATTCCGGCGATCTCGCCGAGAAAGCTGCTCGCCCGGCCGACGGCTTCGTGATCGCATTCCGCTCGAGCTTCCGAGCGAATCGAATCCGAGGCCGCTGCGGCCTCGTCGAGAGCGCAGGTGCGAACCAGATGGATGACTCGATCGAGCGCTTCGGTGAATCGCGATGTTGGCTGGGGGTGGGCCGGGCCGGTCCGCAGAACGGTCCAGGTTTCGTCTCCGATCACGAGGGGCCTCCTTCGATGCTGACAGAACGCGGGACCGCTCATGTACACCGAGTCGGATGGCGCGACGAAATCGAAAACACCGAAAAGAGGCTTCGCAAGAAAAATGCAAGAATTCGAAAGTTAACAAGAACTTACGGCCCGTCGCGGCCCGAGAGTATTCGCCGCGCGGCTGCCAAGTGGCGATTGAATTCGTCCTTCCGCTCATCGGAGAGAAGCGGGTACTTCGCCTTGAGCCCGCGGTGCAGCGCATCGAAGTCCGGCGGGAACTCCTTCGGATTGACTTCGACGACGGTGAGACCGGTCGTGTAGATCTGGGCGCAGCCCTTGCCGTTGTACTTGGCCTTGAAGAGGGCGGCATCCGCGAATCCGTAGGTCTCGCTGAGTAACTGATCGCGCTTCAGCGAAGCGAGCAGGGCCTTGTCGACCTGCTCGCAGTGGAGCACGCCGATCGACGTCGCGAGGTGGACGCGATAGGTCTCGTCCGGCGCCTCGTATGTCACTTCGTGCCCGTTGACTGCTGCGAGCAGGGATTCGGCTCGAGATACGGCCTCGGCCGCCGAGGCACCCGGCATCAGCACGTAGAACTCGTCGCCGCTCTTCCGGAAAACGATGTCTCCGTCGCGGGCCTGATCCCCGAGCAGACGACCCATCGCCCGAAGCGCCGCGTCGCCGACGTGATGCCCGTAGCCGTCGTTGATGCCCTTGAAGTCGTCGAGGTCGAGCGCGAGCAGGCAGAACGGACGGTGTGCTTCGATGAACTCGTCGAGCGCCTCGCTCAGCCTCATCAGGAAGTACTTGAAGTTGAGGACGCCCGTCAGTTCGTCGCGCATCTGCGAGACCTGCAGGCGCTCGATCTCGGTGCGATGAAGGCGGGTTTCCGCAACGAGCCGCCGTTCGTTCTCCTCGAGATCGGCAAGGACCCGCGCTAGCCCGAGGCGTTCGGACAGCATCGATGACTGACGTTCAACGAGGCTCGAAGCGCGTCCGGACAGCCGGGACGCGCGCGTGACGAGCCCTTCGGATGCGTGACCCGCCGGGAGCATCTCGTCCAATGCGCTGCGCTCGGCTGCGAGTCGCTGCAGCCGAAAACCGACTCCGGTGAACCCGAGAAGGGCGAGGGCGCCAAGTGCGGCTGTCAAACTCAGCCAGATGCGCCCCGAAGCGCGCCGTGCGTCGAGGTCGGCCGCGGCGAGCGTCACGCGCGCTTCGTCCTCTAGCTCGTCGAGAGCCGCGAGTCGCACAACAGTGGATGCGTCGATTGTCGTCGCAAGGCGGCCGACGTGCGCGGCGAGCCGCTCGTCATCATAGCGTGCTGCCTCGACGGCGATGTGATCCACGGCACGGCTCCACAGTCCCGCCAATTCGTCCTTCCCGCCGCTCCTTGCCGATGAAGAAGCGGTTCCTATTGTCCGCGCGTCGGCGATCGCTTCGAGCAGAGAGCCCGAGATTGCGGTTGACGTCGACGTCCGTACATCGATTGCCCACATGACGAAACAGATCGATGACAGCAGGGCTGCCACGAGCGACGCCAAGAGGAGTCGCACGGCACCACCATCTCGAACTGCTGTCGTGTCGGACTTAAAGGTCATGGAGGCAGGGCGACGCACACAATTCGGTGCACTGTCACGGGTGCAAGCCCCGTGCCAGCACCCCTGTGGGCTGCGAGGCTCCGCCGTTCGTCGTCTCGGTGAGCTCGAAGGGGCTGGAAACAATGCGTCTCGTGAGATCGAAGCCGACGCTGGCCCGCATTAATGCCGCAGTCTTCTGCTCAAAAGTTTGTTGGTCGCTCACACATTTTTCACTCAATTTGTTGAGTCGATACGGTCGCGACAATTGTCGTCCACAGAAGAATCGAGGTTTTTCACCCAATCCGCGACTGGGTTGGATCCCGTTTCGCGTCGGCACGGCAGTTGCCTGAATGGCCGCCGACCGAGAAATCTCACCGAAGGCAGGCGATCGAATGGGATCACTTCGACAGAGCCGAGTATCAGACAACCACAGAGAGCCTCGACTGTACGGGGCGATTCATCAGGACGGCGATGTTGCAAGGATAATCGTCGCGGCGGATGGACCGGAGAAGGATCATCTATCGGTCGTCTCGTGTCGCGAGGGCACCCGGTCCGATCTTCCAAGGCTGGTGGAAGAAGCGGCCGAATTCGCGGCAACAAGAAGGAGTTCTTCTGCACTGGACTTGGCAACGTGCCTGACTGGCGACGACGTTCTTCACGACGTTCGCCACGTGCCTGCGCAGGTTCGATCGTTTGACGAGAACGTGCGGCTCGATGCTGTGCTGGCCGGTTCCCGATGGGGAAACGTGGCAGCGGTGACGGCTTCCGGATACACCGTCGGCCACGCATTTCGTGGTGACCAGTGCCTGCTGGCCGTAACGCGCACGGAGACGCTCCTCGACGTCGCGCCACTGGCCGGAGTCGAAGCTGTCGTTTCCACGGATGCATTTGGATTGCTCGCACTCGTGGACCGCGTTCGGCCCGACCTTCTCGAGCCTTCGGCCGGGGCGACGCTCGCGATGATGTGCCACGCGACGAGCGTCGCTGTCTGTGCCATCAGCGACGGCTGCGTGCGGGTGCTGCATCAGGCGTCGCTTCTCGACAGGATGCGAACAGTGAGACCGGCCACTGTGTCGACAGCGGCCGGAGCCCGAGTGGCGGAGGAGATGGAGTTCGAGTTCGCCGGCTCATACTCGATTCCATCGGGAATGAGCAATGTGCAGCCGCTCGCCGAAATCCGAGCCGCCGAGATTGAATCATCCGTCTACCAGTCCGCGCTGCTGCACCTGGTCGACGAAGTTCTCGCCCTTGCTTCCGAATCGCAGCCGTTTTCCCCGGACTATCTGCTGGTGACCGGCGAGGCTGTTCACCGGCACGCTGTCGCGGCATATCTGCGCAACTGTTTCGGCTCGTCGGTCATCACCGACGAGCTCGACGCTGCGCTCGCACTAAGAATCGACGAGCCCGCCCTGGCACGTGAAGTGGCGGCCGAGCAGGCACAGTACGCCGGGGCCATCGGCGCACTTGCAGCTGCGACAGCCCGAGTCCCACTGACTTTTCCTCGTGCCGCTGCGAATGCAGGGATCGACAGTCTCGCAGGTCCAAGTCGCTCCGGCGCGGCCGTTCGGGTTTCACCGGCATTGCTCGTCTTCCTGGCTCTGCTCCTGCTGACAGGCGGAGGCATGGGCGCGACGCGCTGGATGCTCGTATCCCGCCGGCACTCCGCTATTGCGACCCAACTCGAATCGGAGACGCAGCGGCGTCGCGAGCTCAGCGCGATAGCGGAGGAGTGGAAAGTCGCCGAATCAAGGCTTGCACACACGCGTGCGCTCCTGGAGACAATCAAAGGCCATCGTTTGCGGCAACTGAATCCGCCACGTCTGCTTGCCGCCGTCCGGTCGCTCCTCCCGGCCGATGCCCGTCTGAGCGAGATCTCGTTCAGCGGCGGCGTCATCAAGCTCAGCGGGTACTGCGAGTACCGCGATGTCGGTCCGACTATCGCCCTGGCCATGGAGCAGAACCGTGAAAGCTTCACTGAGGTTACCCCGCAGACCAACACCGCCACGATGAAGCTCCCTAATCCGGATACCGGCGAGGAAGCAGACACGTCGGTCCACACCTTCACCATTGCGGCCCGGTACGTGGGAGGTGAGGCGCGATGAGGAACGACAGAGTGCACTCGACTGACGTCGCTCAGCGAAGGAATCAGTATACGAAGCGGACGACCGCCGTTGCCGCCGCCCTCGGGCTTCTCGCCGGCCTGCTCATGTGGTGCGCTCTCGAGTTCGTCTCGATACGTCCGCTTGCGACGGACGCGGACCGACTGGCCGCCGAGCTTCAGGCTGTCCGCGACGAAAACGGACGAACCGAGTCGATGATTGCGAACTACGAGGCCTTTCGAGTCGAGGCCGAGCGCGTGGAAGCCGACTACGCCGACGCACTTGCGGCCGTGCCGTCCGAGGCGGAGCTCGCGGCCGCGCTCGCCGACGTCGAGCGGGTGACCGGCGCGTCCGGTGTCAGGCTCGTCGCGTTCGAGCCGGCAAAACTGGCCCCGAAGCCGGCGGCCGCAATACCGACGAACGCGACCGGAGCACCTGCGCCGCAGGCTGTCGTCGAGGCGCGCCCCGTGGCGGTCGTGATCCACAGTCGATACGAGCCAACGCAGTCGCTGTTCGATCGTCTCGCGACGTATCCGAGGCTGTTGACGGTCGAGTCCTTCACACTTCGCTCGCACAACACCGGCGCCTATACGACGGAAGCGTCGCTGACCCTCAACTGCTACTACAAGGTGGCGCCGCCCGCAGCAACTGCAGCGGCGTCCGCACGCTGAGGAGGCATGACCGTGTCACGACTGTTTCAGAAACTACGGCGTCGCGAGCCCGGCGCGAGGTACACGGCCGATGCGCTCGATGCCCGTCGCGACTACGTCGCCGATGAGGTCCGCAAGCGAAGGCAGCGGCGCGACGATGCGCGCGACACAGCCGGCGAGTCGCATTCGACGGGAGCTCACGTGCCGGCAACGAGGCCTGGCTCGGCGACCCGTCCGACGACGCTCGGCGTCGCCATTCCGTCGCTCGTGGTCGTCGGAGACCGTGGGCAGTCGATTCCAGAGGAGTTGACACGGGGTATCGAGCCCGCGGTGCTTCGGATGCTGACGCCGCAGCTCGCGCACGAGTTCGCCGTGCTGCCGTTCAGAATGGACGCATCGACGATCGCGATTGCCGTGGCCCAGCAACCGTCACTGAAGCTGCAGAAGGAAATGCAGTGGGTGATCAGCCTGAGCGCCGATCGTCCGCGCCGGCCGGTCTTCGTGCGGATACCGGGTCCGGTGCTGGCACAGTGCCTCGAGGTCTACTACCCGTTCCATCGCAACCAGCAACTTCTGCCGCGCGCGACCGAGCTCGTCGGACTCTTCGCTCACGGATCACAGATCTCGAGCGTGGTGCTGCGGGAGCCGGACCCGGGGCCCGCGACCGTACGCGGACTCGTCAACGGCATCCTCATGAAGGCGGTCTATCGCGGCGCGAGCGACATCCTGTTCGAGTGCTTCGACGCGGAGTTCCGCATCCGCTTCAAGGTGGAAGGCGAGTGCGAGTACGCGATGACGCCGCTTCCGCCGACCGCGGCCGGCCAGATCGTTTCGATCGTCAAGCAGTACGCGAAGCTCGACATCGCCGAATCCGAGAAGTCGCAGGACGGACGGTTCGAGATGAAGATCGAGTACAAGGGCGAGCTCAAGAGCATCCAGTTCCGGGTCGCGGTCCGGCCGACTATCAACGGCGAAGGCTGCGTGATCCGGCTGCACGACAACAGCGAGCGTCGCCCGAGCCTCGATTCGATCGGTGCGGATCCGCGATCGCTCGCGGCGCTCCGCCGTGTCCGCGACCACCGTGGAGGTCTCGTGCTCTTCTCGGGGCCGACTGGATCGGGAAAGACGACGACGCTCGCGGCGATCCTCGGCGAGTGCGACTCGGACCGCGAGAACATCATCACGATCGAAGATCCGGTCGAGATCCGTCTGCCCGGCGTAACGCAGTCGGCGGTCAACGAGCTGAAGGGCGAGACGTTTGCGAGGATGCTCAAGACCGCTCTGCGCGTGGCACCTGACCGTATTCTCGTCGGCGAAGTACGCGACGAAGAGACCGCGCAACTCGTCATCAAGGCCGCTCTGACAGGGCATCAGGTCCTGTCGACCGTGCACGCCCGCGACGCCGCGACGGTGACGACGCGGCTCATCGAGGAAGGCGTCTCGGCGTTCAATCTCGCGTCCGCACTTACGCTCGTCGTGGCGCAGAGACTGCTGAATCGGTTGTGCGAGCACTGCTCGCGGCCGGTCGAGTATCCGGTCGAGGTCCTGCTGACCGAGCAGTTTCTGCCCGAGGAGCTCGCGACGATTCACGCGCGCGAGCCGCGCGGCTGTTCGATGTGCCACGGCAAGGGCACCTACGGTCGCTTCGCGATATACGAGACGATGATCGTGACGGATGAACTGCGCACGCTGCTCGCGAAGGGTGGCGGTGCGGTCGAGGATGCGTTGCGGCGACTCGCGGTGCGCGAAGGCATGACGCCCCTGCGCCGTCGCGGGCTCGACCTCGTGAAGAAGGGTGCGGTCAGCCTGCAGCAGGTCGCCGAGCTGACGCCGCCGATGCCGAGCGACGTCCTGTCGATCGTTCATTGCGAAGCGGGCGCGCCACCGGTGATCGTCCACGACGTGCAGACGCTCTCCGCGGCTACTGCCGGTGCGGGGCCGCTTCGGATCGCCGCGACGGGCGAGCCTCCCGAGTCGCGCGTTGGTCCACGGCCGATCGACCCGGCCTGGACGGACGAGGCCGCCGAATTTCGCGACGGCTGGCTCGAGATCGGGTAACGAAGGCCAACTTGCGATTGCCGGCCGATACTCCGGACAGGTGGGAATGCAATGATCAGTCGCCTCAGAATCCGAAAAGCATCGCTCCTTGACGTCGCGCTCTTCGCGACGCAGTTCCGCGCCCTGATATCGGCGGGGATTCCGATCAACCAGACGCTGTCGATGCTCGCGGACTCGCTGGACCGGCAGGCTCCGGCCCTGGCCGAGGGACTGCAGTCGATCGTCGCGGACGTCGAGGATGGCCGGACGCTCGCGTTCGCTTTCCGAAAACACGAGCGGCTGTTCGGCCGATTGTGCGTCGAGATGATCGCGACGGGCGAGACGACCGGGACGCTCGAAAGGAACCTGGCCGACGTCGCGGACGACTGCGAAGCACGGCATCGGAACCGCGCGTCGCTGCTCTCGGCGCTCATCGAGCCGGCGCTGATCGTCGTCGTCGGCCTCTGCGTTTGTTACCTGCTGCTGACGATAACGGTGCCGCAGTTCAAGGCGCTGTACGAAGCGCTGACGACCAACGGTCTGCTGCCGTTGCCGACGCGAATGTTGATTGCGCTCTCGGATTTTCTGGTATCGCCATTCGGCATCGTGTCGATTCTCACGGCCATTGGCACCGTCATAGGTGCGGTTGTAGTCGTGATGAGGTCTGAGCGGCTGCGATATCAAGCGCACTGTCTGGTGCTCAAGATTCCGCTCCTCGGTGATCTGGCGCTGCTCGACGGGGTCGGCCGCGCTTGCCGGACACTCGCGATCGTCTATCGATCCGTCGGCGAGATCCCGCTGGGGATCGAGCTCGCCGCGCATTCGGCGGGAAACATGCGCGTCTCCGAAGCCTTCGAGGACATCGGACGCAGTGTCTACGACGGTCGACTCGTCTGGGAGTCGATGCACGAGACTGGCCTGATTCCCGAGATCGCTGTGCACATGACGCGCTCGGGCGAAGAGAGCGGACAGCTGGACGAACTGCTGTTGAAGGTCGCCGAGACTTTCGAGACTCGAGTGCGATACGGCAAGGAGCGGCTCGTCACGTTCCTCAGATACGGACTGCTGATGCTGATGGGCGGCTTCGTGCTGAACGTGCTGCTCGCGGTCTACCTGCCGGTATTCGATCTGATCGAGCAGCTACACAAGTGAGGCGCGATGCGAGTGAGCAACAATGCACATCGCGGAGAGGCCGGTTACACGGTTCTTGCGGTAATGATCGGAATCGCGATCGTCTCGATCGCCCTGGTCGGACACGCGATGCTGGCGGGACTCGGCGCACTGGCATCGCGAAAGGCGGCCAACGACCTGGCGTGCCGAACTGTAGCGCTGGATCGCCTGAACCTGGCTCCGTCGAATGGTGAAGGCGGCAGCGTTCCGCCGGCGCCGGCCGTTCCGGGCTGGAGCGATCTGGTGTATCTCGATCCGGCGACCGGCTCGATCGTTGGAGTCGAGCGAACGCCGACCGAAGGCGTGGGCCTCATATCGCGGCAATGGCGGCGGGGTCGGGATGCCGACGGACGGATCACTTTCGAGGTCGTCGCGACGGCCGTCGGCGCGGACGGTCAGCCGCTGACGGGTCGACTGGCGGCCTCGATTTCATACAGCAAGCGACAGCGATGAATACGGTGCCAACAGAATCGCGAGTTCGCGGCTTTACCGTCATCGAGTTGTTGATCGTGATGGCCATCGTGGCCATTGCCGCGGGTATCGCCGCGATGATGCTGACGACTGCGAAGCGAACCGCCGGTATGCAGGAGTCGCGAGCCGTGGTGGGTGCGACGATCCGGCGGGCCGCCGCGTCGGCGGCGAAGAGCGGTGCGACGCGCGGACTGGACCTGTGGTCGATTCCGGTGTCGTCGACGGTGCGGCTGCTAAGCGACGCTCCGGCTCCGCTGCCGGATGAGGCTCTGGTCCTCGGTGCGATCGATTTGCAGGGCGGCACAGGCTATCCGTACTCGAACGGCAGGAATCAGGCGGTCGCCGTCGTGATCGAGGATGCGGATGATCCGGCTCAGACTGTGGCTATCGTGCTCGGGCGAAGCGCGACGGTAGCCGAGTACCGGCTCGCCGGCAGTTCGTGGGAGGTGCTGAAATGACTCGAAGACATCGGCAGCGCGGCGTCACGATTCTCGAACAGCTCATCGCGCTTGCGGCGCTCGTCGTCGTCGGCACGGCCGCGATGATGTTGATGGGCACGACCGAGCGCGCGCGGCGAGAGGCACAGCCAGTGGCCGATCTCGTGTGGACGCGGGCGGCGGCTGCGCACGAGCTTTCGCTGTGCGAGTCGGCCGCAGCAGACCTCGCCTACTTCGACCTGACGGCTACGATCGCCGCGGCGCGGCGTGTCTCGGGTTCGGGCGGCAGGCACGCATTCCCGTCAGGCCTGAACCCGGAGCGACGCGACGGGCCGGCCATCAAATCAGCGGCCGTGCGATTCTCGAGGGCCGCGGCCCCCGCGCCCACTACACCGCCGGCCGGCTACTGCGGTCCGGTCATCCTCTCGAACCCAGCCTCGTATCCTCCGGGTTTCGACCCGCGCGACAACACGACGTGGTCGAGTGTCGAGTGGTGGTCAGGCGCGACGACTTCCGATCCGTCGACCTGGTACTACCGGTGCGCTACGCCTGGTGCCGGAGGCAGACTCGCACCGGTCTACTCCTACGGCGACGGCGTCGTGTTTGCGGGCGGAGACAACGGCGCGAGCGTGCCGATCGTCGGGCCCGCCGCGGTCGTTCCCGATTCGTCGCCGATGTATTCGGATCAGTCTGGCGACGCTCTCGTGATGCTTCGCACCGAGCCGACGGTGCCTCGATTGTCCCTCGGCGCCGCCTTCGACTCGACGTCGAATACGATTCGTCTGGTCGCCAGCGATCCAGATACGAGGAGCGCGATCGAGAATCTCGTAGCGGGCGACGTACTTGTCGTGACCGGCAACTCGACGACGGGGGGCACGCGAACGGCCGTCGCGGAGCTTAGTGAGACCCCGCAACCAATCCTCTGGCCGAGCCCGCTCGACTCCGCCGGGCAGCCTATCCTCAGGTACTTCGAGGCGGGCGTACTGCCCTCGTCGAACACCTATCAGTGGGGGCTCCGGAACTCGGCGGCGAGCTCTGCAGGCGTCGTGATTGGTTCCGACGCGTCTGTCGCGGTACTCGACCGCGCCGGCGGCGTGGTCGTCTTCTACACGACCCGCGAGCGGACCGGAACGAACCTGGTGAAGCTGACGGGCGGCGTGACCGGCGACCTTCGGCAGTTTGGGCCCGGAGCGCAATCCAGAGATCAGCGGCAGATTCTGGTCCGCGACGCAGCTGCTGCGCTTCGAGCCGAGGTGCAGACGATGACGATTGGCACGGGCGGCGCGGCGCGAACGGTGTCGAGCGCTGTGACTGTTGCGATGCCCATCTCGGGTGAGAACGGAGCGCCGAGCGCCGAGCCGCTTTCGACGACGGTCGAGTTTCTTGCCTCGGCGATGACGAACTCGAAGCTCGGATTCACTTACGGGACGATCACCGAGACGGTGACGTTTCCGTCGCCGGGAGTTGAGAGCCGCGGGCTCGTCGACACGGAAGACGAGCGGACTCGGGGAGGTGCGCAGTGATTGCACGAAGTGCGAACCGGGAGCGCGGCGATGCGTCGGTGTTGCTGCTGCTCGGCCTTCTGATTCTCGTCGTGGGGATGGCCGGGGCGCTTTTCGCGTCGTCGACGGCGGCGGTCGTGACAGAAACTGACCGCTACGCACTCGACCGGGCGAAGCTTAACGCGAAGAACGGCACGATCGAGATGGACGAATACCTGCAGCCGGAAATCTCGTCGGCGATTCGAGAGATCATCGAGCAGGCGACAGCAGCGGGGGTGGAGTTCGGTGACGCGAACTTCGCGTCGCTCGTGTTCCCGACTTACGAGCGACAGTTTCCGATGCACGGAACCGGAACGACGGAAGAAGACGTGGCCGATGTGACGGCGACCGTGACGCTCGCCGGAGCGCCGACGATTCGGGCGGTGCGCGGGGCGTCGGCCGACGCGGCGCCGACGAGACTCGAGGAATATCGCTTCAGGGTGCGGATGCAGTCGAAGGGGCGCTCTTGGGGAGGCGCGGTGGCGACGTACGAGCACGAGGCAGACGTGCTGATCGAGATCGAGATCGGACCAGAACCGTAGGGCCGGGGAGGAAGAATCATGAAGGGCAACAGACTGAATTCAGTGCGAACGGTTCTCGTCGTGGCGATTGCGGCGGCGGTGGTGCTTCTGATCTCGGCCCCTGGCGACGGATTGCGTGTTGCATGGACCGTTCACGCGGCGGGCGAGGTGGTGGGGCATGGGGTGTCGCTGAAGTATCCGGTTCCGACCGGGACGGTCCATTGGAGCGACCCGATGGAGATTGCGACGGGGACTTGGCAGGGGCCGCCGGAACGCGTCTACGGCCCATACCAGGTCACGGCAAGTCACGGCAACACGATCTACTACTGGTATGTCCGCGGGATTGCAGGGGCGACGCCGGCGGACGAGAAAACAATCGTGCTGGCGACCGACAACTGGCGGTTCCAGTCGACGACCTACGATCGGATCACGGACACGATCGCGTTTCCGGATGGTCTTGGGTCGACGACGCGCAGGCAAGGTACACCCGCCTGGGGTGTGGTTGCCGTTCAGGCGCCGTCTATCAGCCAGCAGGCATCCGATCCCGGTCGGTACGTGAACATCGACCTGCTGCCGGAACTCGAGCTTGCCGACGGGACGATCTGGAGAATGCCGGACGGTTACAAGACCAACCGGGACTGGGTTGCGCGGAAGGTGAACCTGCCTTTCGGAGCGACGCCACGAGAAGTTACCGCCGAGCCGACGGGAGCGAACTCCGACGCCATGGGTCGGGTCTGGGAAGGAGTCAGCAACCCAGGTGCGGAGGACCCCACCGTGACAGGGAACACGCTGCTTTCGGGGCGACCTTACCAGGGAACGTTCGTGATCACTGTTCCCGGCTACACGGCCGATCTCCAGAGACAAAGCGTCTTCCTGTCAGCCTCGACCTCGCCGACGCCGGATACGAACATCCCGCTGCTCGAAGGAACATCAACCGTACACGACGTGCGCCTTGCATATGGCGCGCAGAACGCAACGGTCGAGAACTCCTACACGGCGATCACGTACCGGACTGCGGCGGGAGGCTTCATTGTCGATCCGCCCGATCCAACGCCCCGAGTCCTTCGGTTTGCTATCCTCTATGTGCCGGGTGACACGAAGTTCATTCCCGACAACCTGAGGGGAAAGAGTGGCAAGTAGAAGGAACAAGGTCGAAAAGTCGGTACTTTTTGCGTCGGCGATGCTCGTGGTCGCCGCCTTGGCAGTGACCGCCGGAGCGCAGGGATTCCGGACCCTCGAGGCCTACGAGGGCGCGAAGTTTCCGACGAGTGCCGGCGTGTGGACGAGTCTGTTCGATCCGTATGGCCCGGATAGTCCGACTGATGGCTTCAACTGGGGACCGGTGCTCGACGTCGATGGGGACCGGCTTGCGGATGTCAGTGACCTGTCACTTAATCCAGGCGAGTTCGGCGCCGACTCGGGGGAATTCC
Source organism: uncultured Clostridia bacterium (assembly GCA_964591515.1). Lineage (GTDB taxonomy): Bacteria > Acidobacteriota > Blastocatellia > UBA7656 > JADIYM01 > JADIYM01. Next base: position 3,291 of record CAZQBW010000091.1, on the reverse strand, counting down.
ACGGCAGTCCATACCCTTCACCTTCGAATCCGGACACTTGGTATCTCTATCAGACCAATATTGAGGGTGGGAGCAATGCGGTCATCTCACATTCAATTTCGAGGCTTGATCGCGTCGCAGGGAACCTGGTGTTTCGCCGTGAGTACAGATTTCCAGCAGAACTCGACAACGAGGCCACGGGTTCGCCGGCCTTCCGTACCTTCATCCGCTCGTGGACCGGAATTGCGGCCATACGGAAGACTGCTGACGGAGAGGACGCGATCCTGGTGACGGCGCGGGAGGCTTCGCCGAGTGGCTTCACGCTCACGACGAAGTTCGCAGTTCTCTTTCTCGACCCGAATGCCGGTCCGAACTTCGCCAGGTGGAGCGCGGTCAACGACCAGATGAACGGGTACGAACTCATCACGATGGACGACCGCGGCAACGCGATCGCCCGAAAGATCGAGTTCGACGCGCCGTCGGGTCCGTACCGGTCGGCCAGGTCTGAGGCGCTGCTTCGCGTTATCGACACGAATGGTGACTTCGTTCCTGACACGCTCGACCAGGCGTCCGTAATCGGGAACCTCTCGCCGACCGTGGCCACCGCGTACGGGGCGGGCGACATCGACTACCCGACCGACCGGGTGATGTTCGGGGCAATATTTCCCTTCTTCTACGACCTCGATTCCTACCGCCGGCTGATTCCCGGAAGTGAGCGATCAGTCGTCACACTGAGAGAGGGCTTCTTTACTTGGTCGTCTCGCCAGCCGTTCATGGGCCGGGACGGCCAGGTGGCGGACGTGCTTGTGCGAGGTGATGGATTCTGCCCTAACGGCTTCGACATCGCGGGCTCGGCCGTCTGGATCGACCCGAACTTCGACGGCCAGTCCGACAACCACGACACCGACGAGGTGACCGAGACCGCAAGCGTCGTCTCGCAGTGTGACTTTGGCGAGATACAGATCTACTTCAATGGCCACGCCATCCCGGAGCTCACCGAGCTTCCGTTGACCTCTGGCGGCGCGGCGCTCACCTTCCGCGACTTCGGTGAATACCCGGGCGGCGTCGCATTCCGCTTCCGATTCGGCTCGAAGGACTTCGAATCGGTCACGGTGCGTCCCGACGGCGTGGTCTCGTTCGGTGCGCCAATCATTGGGCCGGCGTCGCGAGCATCGCTTGCCGCTTCACACGGCGCGATCGCGTGCGGGTGGTCCGACGAGTGGGACACCTCCTCGCTTCGCCTCTACGCAGGCTACGTCCCGATGACGACGTCGTTTCGAACGGGCGAGCCGGTTCACGCCTTCGCGATCGAGTGGCGACACCTTCGCCGTGAGGGCTGGTCCGCGGACCGGTACGTCTCGATGCGGCTGCTGCTCTTCTCGGACGGAACGTTTCGCACCGACGTCGGCAGCTTTGCCGAGCTCTCAGACATGAACATCGTCACGGGCTACGCGGGGCCTGGCGCGCATCCGGTCGATGAATCGGTCGACGTGAGCGCGCACAGTTGGGGCGGACAGCCGGCAGGATCCCTGGGCGAGCGCGTGCTAGCGGAGCAGTTCGGGCCGGCGAACCCGATCAACATCCACCACGCCTTCTACCGGTGGAACGGCTACCCGGAACGGATCGATCCGGCGGCACCGGCACCGGTGCTCGTCTCGCCGCAGCTCAAGGCGGGAAAGAAGATCGTGCTCAAGGCGACGGGATCGAACATCCAGGCGGGGGCGGTGCTCGTCGTCGACGGATCCGAGTCGTTCGCGCTCACGAAGAAGGGCGCGAAGTGGGTGGTCACCGCCAACGCGCGCTCACAGCCTGCGGGCCGCTCGATCCGCGAGATCTTCGCTGACGTCGCGAGCCACACCATCCTCGCTGTGAACCCGGACGGCGAAGCAAGCGAGTCAGCGACATTGCCTTAGGGAAATGAGTCCGGCGAGGCCCCTGCCGGGTGTAGGATTGCCAGTGCGGGAGGTGGTGCGTGAACGAGAGTGAAGAGCGCTGGGAACGGATGGAGCGGACGATGGAGTTCCTGCTCCAGAGCGATGCAAGGCTGTCGGCCCGCCTCGACTCTATGGGCGATCGCCTGGACTCGATGGGCGATCGCCTCGACACGATGGGTAATCGCCTCGACACGCTCTCGGATACGGTGGAGCGGCAGCAGGTCGAAATTGTGAGGATCGCCGATGCCGTCGACAGTCTCCAGGTCGAGACGCGCGAGGCGATTGGCCGGATGCTCGAGATCGCGGAGGGAATCGCAGCCGCAGCCGTAACCTTCAGCGACCGCACCGTCGACCACGAGCGGAGGATTCGGCGGCTCGAGGACAGGATGCCGTCGGACGCCGCCTGAACGACGGACGAAGGTGAGCGCAACCTCGCGCGCGCAGCGCCTTGGAGTGCGGGGCGCAGCGCCGCTTTGGATCGATGGTTCGTTGCCGGGGAGTTTGGGAATCCAAAGCGGCGCTTCACGCCGCACTCCAAGGCGCTTCGCGCAAGAGGCAGTCGGTATGTTGAGCTGGAGTTCACGGATCTGGAGAGCCTTGCCGGGCGGGATTCGGCGGCTCGGGGTCCGGCTGCTCGAGCCCACGTACACCCTGACGGCGGGAGTCGTCGTGGTCGATGAGCGGGGATGGGTGCTCTTCGCCCGGCACGTGTTTCGGATCGGGAGCGGGTGGGGCATACCGGGCGGATTCGTCGAGCGCGGCGAACAGCCTGACGACGCGGCTCGCCGGGAACTCCGCGAAGAGCTCGACCTCGAGGTCTCGGACCTTCGACTCGCCTTCGTCCGGACGCTCCACCGTGCGCGGCAGGTGGAAGTGATCTTCACCGCCCGCGCTGCCTCGTCTCCCCGCGCGACCGGAGCCGAAATCGTCGAGGTGGAGTGGTTCGATCCCGCAGGCTTTCCCGGCGACGTCAGTCCAGACCAGCAGTCGATCGTCCGCCGCGCCATCGGCTGGCGGGAACCCAGTCCGTCGACCTGAGATCGTCTCTCGGTGCGGCAGTTGAACGCGACTTTGCGCGCGGCGCGGTCCGACCTACACTCGCTCGCGACGCACGGCGGCGTCACGGGCTCACAGGCCCATCTGCTCATCTATTCATCCCGACAGCTCCCACCCGAGAGGAATTCATGCGTACGACTTCCGCTTTCGCGCTGTGCTTCGCCCTTGCTATCTCGACCTGTGCGCCGGCGCCGGTCGCCCTGGCCGCTCCCGGTCCCGCGCCCGCGCTGTCTAGCGCGCCGGCTGAATCAGCCGGCGGCGTTCGCATTCCCGTCGGCGAGCTCGTTCTCGACGTGTGCTTCGTCTTCGATGACACCGTCCG
>CAZQBW010000090.1:0-17556 GCA_964591515.1 uncultured Clostridia bacterium | reverse complement strand
GTTCACGTAGAACGCGCCTTCGTTGTAACGGTTGTTGCGGAGGAACTGCGGCGCCGAGACGGGGAACTGCACCGTGTCGCCAGGGAAGGATCCGTTCGGATCGATGGCAACGCGGAATCGCGCCGTCTGCCCGCGGACCAGGTTGTCGAGGCCTGCAAATGCGCTGCCGCCGAGCTCCTGCACGGCCGACTCGAACGCGCCGAAGAAGTGGTCATCGTGGATGCGGATGAACGAACCGCCGAAGCGAATCGCGTGCGATCCCACCGTCCACGTCTGGTCCTGGTAGACCTGGAACATGTTTGCCGGTCCGCCCGCGGGAATCGCGGCCGACGGCGAGAACGGGTAGTAGCCCGGGAGCGCGACGTCGCGTCCGAGCAGCGTCGACTTGATGTTCTGCTGCAGGTAGAGCGACGGCGTTGCCGGCTGCTCTGCAAGCGGCTGGTCATTGGCGACGCGGCTGAACGCAAACTTCGACTGCGAGACGAAGTTGTCGCTCCAGACGTGCGTCATCGAAACGAGGAAGTTGTGGTTCTTCGTGATCGACGGCGAATTGAAGCCGGCATACGGGCTGAACGAGAGCGCGCCCTGCGCAAACGTCAGATTCTGGTAAGCATAGCGGCCGTACATGGTCGTGCGATCGCTGATGTTCCAGTCGCCGCGACCGACGATCTGGTACTGGTCCTGCGGGAAACCGCCGCCGGCGTCGGCCGGAAGCGTGTAGAAGACTTCCTGGAAGGCCGGAAGGCTCGACGGCAGCGACGCGAACGGACCGCCCGGGGTTCCGCCAATGTCACCAACCGTGAACACGCGACCTGGCGAAGACGGTCCGAGCGAGAACGGTGCAAAGAACGCCTGCACGTTGGCCGGCGTCTGAGCGATGAACTCGGGTGTCGCGACGAGCGCAATGGCCGTGTCCTGGCTGCGGACGCGAAGCCACTCGGTCGACTGGAAGAACTGGACCTTGTCCTTGAGAATGGGTCCGCCGACGGAGTACCCGAACTGGTTGCGCGTGAAGACGCCCTTCTTGCTCGGGACGAACTGGCCCTTGAGGTTCGCACTCTCGGTCGCTAGCGCCGAGACGCGATTGAACTCGTAGATCGTGCCGTGGAACTCGTTCGTTCCGGCCTTGGTAGCGACGTTCACGACACCGCCACCTGCGCGGCCGTACTCGGCCGAGAAGTTGTTCGTGAGTACGGTGAACTCCTGCACGGAGTCGAGCGGAACGGCATTGCCGATGTCCGACGAATACGTGTCGTTGTTGTCGGCGCCGTCGAGCAGCACATTCGTGCTCGCCGAGCGCTGGCCGTTGATGTTGAACCCGGCGCCGCGATCTGACGCCGTCGTGTTCGGATCCTGCGCCTCGGGGTCGACCGCGACCGCAGTCCCGGCGAGCTGGACGAGAGCATACGGATTGCGGGTGATCGTGGGCAGCTCGCGGATCTGCTTCTCGTTGACGACCGTCGAGAGCACCTGGTTCTCGGTGTTCACCTGGACGCCCTGGTCGCCCGCGACGACGTCGACAACCTCACCACTGCCCGTGACGTCGAGTGCGACGTCGACGGTGGTCTTCGTGCCAACGGTGACGCGGACGGGAAGGGTCTTGCCGCCGAAGCCGCTACCCTCGACCTTGACTTCGTAGTCGCCGGGCTGGAGGTTCGAGAAGATGTACGAGCCGTCGCCCGTGGACTTCTGTGTGCGAGTTGCGCCTGTGCCCTTCGACAGGACGGTGATCGTGGCTCCGGCGATGACCGCGCCCTGCGGGTCGGTCACGGTGCCGGAGATCTGTCCGGTCTCCACCTGCGCGTAGGCTGGCGTTTGAAATACGGCTGTCAGGACCACGAGCAGCGCGAGCAGGATGCTCGCCGCTTGCGTCGGACCGCCGCGCGTTCGGGATTGCATGTTGATCTCCTCCCCAATCGGATGAATCGGCTTTTGGCCGGTGTCGCCGACAGGAAGTGCAAAGGCCGTGCCTTTCCTCAAATCGCCGAGTTTGTTCGGAAAAGTGCGGATTTCCGCCTTCGCGAAGCTCCGTATTCAACGAATCGTCCAATGTGGGCCTGACACACGCCTCGGAGCGGCGCGTGCGCCGGGCTCGTTTTGCGGCGGTTCGGAAGATCCTTCCGAAGTCTCGGAAGTTCGGCCGAGGCTGGAGGTCGTCGAAGATGCCTACGCCGAGATCGTCGACACGAAAACCGCTCGAAAGGCGAATCCTTTTACCTTGATTTACACGGCAGTCGCCTTCGCCTTGAGGGTGAGTGCTTCTGAAGTGGAGCCGGCTGCGAAACCTCGAACGAAAATTTGGATGCGTTGCGGAACCGCGTGCGTGTCGGCGGCCTGGGATCAGGGCCGTCCGCGCGAGATCAGAGCCGGGAGCGCCAGCGAACGGGGTGACTCCGGACTGCGATCACAGCGGTGTGTCACAAGCTGCGATGAAGCAGGCTGACTGGTCGCTAACGCTCCCGGTACTGATCGCCCGGGCTCGTCAACACGACATCCGCAATCGCGTCACCACGCGCATCGCGAGGCGTCGGTACCCCGAGAAGGCGCGCCAGTGTCGGCGCGATGTCGATCTGACGGATCGGGCCGATCGACCGCCCGGCAGCGAGACCAGCGCCGCCTATTATGAAGACGGCCTGCATCGAGCGTCGAAACGGAAAGAAACCGTGGCTGCCCGACCCGATCGGCGATTCGTCGGCATCGACGATGCGCGACGTGACTCGGGACACCGGGTAGTACCCGGGCACCAGGTCGAAGTAAAGGTCGCCACACGTTTCGCAGTCGATCCCGAGCCCAACCGTCTCGGACGGTCTGAAGACGGCCCGCACGATGCGTTCGCCCGTTCGGGGGTCGAGCGCCGACAGGAGGGCGTCTTCTGCCCGACGAAGGACGGCCTCGCGCTCAGGCGGCCCGACGATACCGCCGCGCCGATCAGTGCCATTGATCGAAACGTAGAAACCGCCCCATGGAGGAACACAAGCTCGCGTGCGCGCGAGATCGATCTTCTCTCCTGACGTCGCAAGCAGCCCCGCGCTCTCGAGAACCGCATTCGGATAGAAGACGGAGTCGGTCGCAGTCATTCCGTGGTCACTCACGAGACAGACCGCGCCGTCCGGGCCAGCCGCCTCGATGAGGCTGCCGAGCCAGCGGTCCTCGAGCCGGAAGACCTCCTCGTAGACCGGCCAGAGACGCGCGGCGAGCTTCGGGTCGTGGTGACGCGCCGTTGGGTCGAGGGCTCCGACCCAACAGTGGCCCGCGCTGTCGGTCGTCGGTGTGTAGTGGAAGACGAGGTCGGGATTCCATGTATGGACGGCGTACCGAATGCTGCGAATCCGGAATTCGACGTCGAGGCGAACCATTTCCAGAACGCGGCGCTCGGCCGTGCCGTCCCCGCCCTCCCAGAGCCGTGGCCCGAGATCATGATGGTCGTAGAGCGTGAAGAACGCCTCGTCGTGGAATCCGCCGTACGCCGCCGTGTAAGCCTCGATTTCGGCCGGAGTCACCAACCCCTGCAAGCCCGACACGCCGCGCTGGTAGAGCGTCATCCGCGATCCGTCCGGTGCAAGGTCAAACAGCCGGAAGTAGGTGAATCCGAAGAGACTTCCCTTCGCAACGCGGAACCGATCGCTGTATCCATCGACCCCGTCGGAAGCTTCCCGGGGCTTGATCTTCGACTCGGCGAGCGCCTTTCCGGGAGCGCGGCTGCCCTGTCGAACGAGGACGGTGTCGAGACCGGACGCCGGATCTGCCGGGTCGTCGAAGACGAGCAGGTAGAACCGGGCCTCGGCGACGTCGAGCACGACTTCCCGCGAGCCGCGCGCGCCGGCTTCCGGCAGTTTCCACTCCGCGGCCGCGGGCGGTCGCAGATCGCTCGCCGTGACGACACGTGCCGGAGCGATCTTGGACTCGAATCCGCTGAGAGTCCTGAGCCGGTCTACCGGAACGCCCGCGTCGGCAAGTGCCTTCAGGTCGCGATCAGCCGGAAACGTCTGTGTTGCCGACAGCACGACAACCTTCTTGCCCCCGCGCGCCGCGGAGATCCAGAGCGGCTCGGCTCGAAGCGAGGTCGAGTGGAAGCCGGAGCTGTCCTCGAGAATTGTATGTTCGGATCTCGGCATGGCGGGCACGGAGTTGCCCGAGATCCCGTTTACGTCGCCGTAGGCACCGGTCCACATAGCTGCGTGTCCGGTCGCTGTCTTCGATGGCCACGCCGGACGCGAGGCCTCGGCGCGCACACCGGTCGCGACCAGACGCGCAACGTTCGGCAGTTTCCCCTCGGCGAGCAGCTTGTCGATGACCCAGTCCGGGGCGCCGTCCCACGAAACGAGGATCAGACGCCTCGGAGGTCCGGTGGTCTCCGGCGCCGCCGCGGCGTGTCCGCGAACGCATCCGCCGAGGGAGGACAGAACGAACGACGCCACCAGCAGACACGACGCGGCGCCATGGCGACGGAGCAGTCCAACTCCAAGGCCCATACCCCTCCCGAGGATCGTTCCGCCGCGCCCACAGCGAGAATCGTCCACATCGCAGTTACGGAGAATTCACAAGAGGATCGAAAGGCGTGAACACGCCGGCAATCCGGAACCGTCACTCTAGCCCCGGTTGACGATCGCCTCAAGCACGAGCCGGTAAAGGATGGATGGACGATACCCAGATCAACGCCTGTATTGCAGTCCGCGACCTCGGAGCGGTCGATTCCGCGCACGCCGAGCGGTCGATTCCGCGCACGCCGAGCGGTCGATTCCGCGCACGCCGATCGGTCGATTCCGCGACCGCCGATCGGTCGATTCCGCGCACGCCGAGCGGTCGATTCCGCGCACGCCGATCGGTCGATTCCGCGCACGCCGATCGGTCGATTCCGCGACCGCGGAGCGGTCGATGAAATAGCCGTGGGTCGCGCGCAGGCGAGTGCAACGAGCCTACGCGCGACCCGCGGAACCGTCGGTAACCAACGCGCCGACCGCGGAGCGGTCGCACTGCATTTTGAGAGGGAAGCAACTGGAGCCGTACGGAATTCGATGAGGGGGCAAGGACTCTGGCATGGACACTGATCGAGGCCCATCTGCAGATCGTGTTCCCGAGCACTACTCGACGAGCACGGTGTCGGCTACTACGCACATCATTACTGGGACTGACGATGCGACCGCTCCGCGGTCGGTGCGTTATGGTCGGCGGTTCCGCGGGTCGCGCGTAGGCTCGCTTCGCTCGCCCGCGCGACCCACGGCTATTTCATCGACCGCTCCGCGGTCGTTCCCCGGTCGGAACCGGACCGCTCCGCGATGGGAGCCGTACCGCTCCGCGGTCGGAACCAGACCGCTCCGCGGTCGGAACCGGACCGTTCCGAAGCGTGCGCACTTCGTGCCAGCACCACCACGTCACTGGTCCAGACATACCAGGCTCGGAAGCGCTCGGGCCATGATCCGCGCCTCACCGCCCCAGCCGGCGCGAGTTCGTTATGACCGAGAGGCTCGAGAGGAGCATCGCACCGGCGGCGACGATCGGCGTCAGGACGCCGGCGACGGCAAGCGAGATACCGACGGCGTTGTAGGCGAACGCCCAGAAGAGGTTCTGGCGCACCACCCGGCGCGTCCGCCGCGCAATGTCGAACGCTACCAGCACGCGATCGAGCGACGAGCCCATGATCACGAGCGATGCCGCCGTCGCCGCAACGTCCGCCCCGGACCCCATGCTCACTCCGAGCTCCGCCCGCGCGAGCGCAGGCGCATCGTTCACCCCGTCGCCGACGAACGCGACGACAGCTCCGCGCGACTGGTACTTCTCGACGACCGCGACCTTGTCTTCCGGTGACGCCTCGGCGACGAAGTCGTCCACGCCTACGGCCGCGGCAACGCGCGCGGTCGTCGCGCGGGCGTCCCCCGACACGACCACGACGCCTATCCCGCGCCGCTGCAGTTCCCCGACGACCGCCGGCGCCTCGGGCCGCACGTGGTCGCCGAGTCCGATCGCGCCTTCTACGACGCCATCCGAGCCGAACCAGCACACCGTCAGCCCATCCCTTTCCCAGCCGGCCGCCCGATCTTCGAGTCCTGCCTCGATCCGCGCTCCCTCGAGCTCCACGAGCCGCCGGTTGCCGACGAACATCCTGCTCGCGCCAACCCTCCCCACGATCCCCTGCCCCTTCCGGACCTCGACGCTCTCCGCGCGACCGATCGCGACCCCCTCCGCCTCTGCCGCCCGCACGACCGCCCGGCCAAGCGGATGCTCCGAGTACCGCTCCAGGGCCGCAACGCTCGCCAGCCACGCGTGACGCAACGCAACATCGACGTCCGCCGCCACCCGCGGGCCGCCGCCCGACTGTTCGACTCCAGCCGTGGCTGTGGCCACCAAAGCCGAAGCCAGCGCGACCTCGCGCACCGAGAACTCGCCCTCGGTGATCGTACCGGTCTTGTCGAAGAGCACGACGTCGACGCCCCGGATCTTCTCGAGCACGCCCACGTCGCTCACGATGACTCCGCGCCGCGCAGCGGCCCCGATCGCCGTCGTGATCGCGAGCGGCGTCGCCATTCCCAGTGCGCACGGACACGCGATGACGAGAACCGTGATCGCCCGCATGATCGCCTCACCCGCTGTCGACGACCCGGCCAGCCACGCCCCGACGAACGTGAGCACTGCGATAAGTATGACCGCAGGAACAAAAACACGCGCCACGCGATCGACCGTTCGCTCGAGCGCCGACCGGCTTCGCAGTGCCGATTCGACAAGCCGAATTATGTTCGCCACCGTCGAATCACCACCCACGTGGGTCGCCCGAACCTGCAGTACCGTCCCCGCGTTAACGCTGCCCGCAATGACGGAATCCCCCGGCTCCTTCTCGACCGGCCGCGATTCTCCCGTCAGCAGCGACTCGTCGACGTGCGACGTCCCTTCGACGACCTCGCCATCGGCGGGAATCCGCTCTCCCGCCTTCACGACGAACACGTCACCGGCGATCAGGTGCTCCGCGGCCACGAATCGCTCGCGGCCGTCATCGAGCAGCCGCGCCTTGGTCGGCATCAGCCCGTAAAGCGTCGACAGCGCACGTGTCGTCCGCTGCTTCGCCCCGCGCTCGATGATCTTCCCGATCAGGACGAGCGTGACGATGGCCGACGCCGTGTCGAAATAGACGTGCTCCGCGCCGGTGAACGCCTGGATCGAGCTGTACACGTACGCGGCGAGGATGCCGAGTCCGAGCAGCGACTCCATCCCCACCGTCCGGGCGGCGATGCCCCTCCACGCCAGGCGCATGATCGGATACGCGGAGTAGAAGACGACCGGCGTCGCGAGCGCCATGAGCACGAACGGCACTCCCCGCCGGAAGCTCTCCGAAATGCGCTCGAAGTACCCGACGTAGAGCACCACGCTCAGCGTCATGATGTTGAGCCACAGAAAGCCCGCGATTCCCGTTCGCAGCAGCAGGTCGCGCATCTCGGCATCCGATTGATCGCCGGAATGAGCCGGCTCGCCGGTCGTGTACCCGAGCGACCGGATGCGCGCGTCGATTCGATCGGCGGGCATGTACTGCGGGCAGTACTTCACGTTCACGAGATCGGAATTGAAGTAGACCTCCGCCGAGACGACGCCGGGCTCCTTCGACAGCGCATGTTCGATAAGCCACCCGCACGACGTGCACCACATGCCGCCGACGTGCAGCACGACTTCCCGGACATCCGTCGATTCGGGCGGCGACGAAGGCTTCGCATCCGGCGTCGAGATGAGCCCCAGCGACAGGCTGCGCCTGTACAACTCCGTCTCGCGAAGGTCGACTCCATCGGCGACCAGCCCGCTCTCGACGAGGATCGTGTAGACGTTCAGACAGCCCAGGCAGCAGAACGACTCGACGGACTCGCCGAACCTACCGGTCAACGGATCATTGCGAAGCCGCAGCCCGCAGAGGCTGCAGCCGGCTCTAGCTGGAGTGGCTTCGCTCGACACTCGACGTACCCCTACTCGGACCGCGAAGCCTCAGCGTTTATCGGCTTGCCGTGCTCGTCGAGCAGGATCGGGTTGGCCTCGCTCGCGATGAAGTACGCGGCGACGAGAATCCCGATGAACAGGACGATCACGAACGTGAGGATGCACCGGACTATGATCCCCTGCGTTCGCGAGAGGAAAGAGATCGCTCGCTTCATTGGGTTCGCTCTCCCATCGGTGTGATGAACGTCATGTCGAACTCGTCGCGCGTTCCTGACGGCGCCGCCTCGGCCACGACCTGGAAATGCGTGACACCCCCGGACAGTTGGTCCGCCGGGACCGAGATCTCGAACTCCGACTTCGCCTCCTCGCCCGAAGGTGCAGTCACCGCGTCGACCGGAATCGCGAAGACCGCATCCGGCAGGTCGCGGACCGAGAGGCTGACTGTCGCCGGCTCGCGGCCGCGGTTCGCGATCGTCATCCGGAACGTGTTGTAGATACGCCCGTCCTCGCCGACGCGATAGAGCGTCGTTCGCACGGGTGCAATCCGGACGAGGACGTCGTGCCGAAGCGTCAGCGCCACGGCGAGCGCCGACGCGTAGATGATGATGACTGCGAAGATGATGACCCTTTTCGCATCGCGAAGCCCGATTCGGCGGAGCAGCGGGATCCTGCCAGCCCCCACCAACTCGCCCTTCTCGCCCCATGTGTAATGGATGAGGCTCTCCTTGCCGAACCGGTCCATGATCTGGGTGCACGCATCGACGCACTCACCGCAGTGCACGCACTCCATCTGGTAGGGCGAGTCGCGGATGTCTATCCCCATAGGGCAGACCCGCACGCACTTCCTGCACTCGACGCACTCGTTGGCCTCGGCACGGTAGTGGACGATCAGCGTGTGGTCGTCGCCAAGCATGCCCTGCAGGTAGCCGTACGGGCAGATCGTCGTGCAGAACTTCGTCCGGACGAACGCGAAGTCTAGAAACGTCACGACGGTCGTCGCGGCCCCGGCGATGCCGCCCGCCGTGACGACGTCGAGCGACATCAGCCGCCAGAAGAGGTCTCGCGGCTCCACGAAGTACGAGATGAACACGAACGACACGAACACCGAGCCGATCCAGATGAGCGAGTAGAACGTGACGTGGTGCACCCAGCGGCGGACCGACGGCGACCATTTCCGGAAATGCTTGCTGATGAAGGTGTGGAGCTTCTTCTCGAGGTTGAGCGACGCTTCGCTGAAGATCATCTGCGGACACATGAAGCCGCAGTAGATCCTTCCGTAGAGCATCGACGCCCCGACGATCACGAACATCAGGAACAGCAGCGCGAAGAAGATGATCGAGAACTCGTTGATCCAGATCTCCTGGCCCGCGAGGTAGAAGCGCTGCCGCGGGATGTCGAACCGCATCACATCGAAGAACGGCAGCGCGACGAAGACCGCGACGCACAGCGCATGCACGACGTTCCGGCGGCGATGCCAGATGGCCGGAGGCGGCGGCCCGGTCTTCACGAGCCGCGGATTGGGCCGCGTCGGCTTCGGCTTCTTCACCGGAGCAGGCGCACCCGGAGCCGCCCCGCCGGCACCCGGGTCGACATTCGACTCCTGAACCTCGGCGCTCGACGTGCTCACTGCAATTCCCCGGACTCGTTTGCGCACTGCGGACAGGAGGCAGGAGAATCTCCGCCCTGCATCATCACCATGGGCATGACACCTCTCCAGACGAGGATCAGCCCCACGACGACGACGCTCACCGCCGCCGGCCAGCTTCCCCACCGCCACGACCGCACCCGGAACGCCAGCGCGAACAAACCGACCGCCAGAAGCGAGACCGCCGTGCCTGTGCCGAATGCGAACATCGTGACAGCGCCTGCAACCGGCGTTCCCGTGCTGACGGCCTTCAGCAGCGCGGCGTAGACGAGGCCGCACGGAAGGAACCCCAGCAGGAGCCCGAGAGAGAACTTGTCGCGAACCGAGTCGGACGACATGCGGCCGGCGAGCGGTCGAAGCAGCCTCGAGGTGATCCCGAGCGGATCGGCCGCCCGAAGGCGCCCGAGCGGAATCATGTCGAGCATCACGAGTCCCGCGAGCGTCATGAGCACGCCGGCGACGATCGCCACAAACCCTTCCACGCCCGCGAGATGACCGACTATTCCAAGCGTGTTACCGAGGAAACCTCCCAGGGCTCCGAGTACCGTGTACGTGGCGATCCGGCCGCCGTTGTACGCGAGGTGGGCAAGCGATTGTCGCGACGCCGGGTGCTTCGCCAACGGAATGGCGTAGGCGACCACGAGGGGTCCGCACATCTGCACGCAGTGCAGGCTGCTGAGCAGTCCGAGGCTGAACGCGAGGGTGAAATCGACGACGGTCATGATCGGAGTTCCCCGGCGGAATGCGGATTCTCGCCGCTTCAGGTCGGGGGATTTCCCCCAGCCGCGGATCCCGACCGCACGCGCAGCTTCGGGTTCGGCGCGTGAATCGTCACGCACTCCCGATAGAAGTCGAACCGTTTCATCTGGATCGCGTGCGTCGGGCAGCGAGAGGCGCACATCGCGCAGCGAATGCACGTCGACTCGTCCTTGAGCATCAGGGCGCCCATCTCGTTCAGCTCGTCGTCGCCGAACGCAGCGAGCGCTTCCTCGTCGACGTCGAGGCTCTCGCCGGCAATCCGCATCAGGTACGGATCGCGCCGCAGCTCAGCGAGGCCCACGAGCTTGATGAGGTTCTGCGGACAGACGTCCACGCAGCCGTTGCAGGCGATGCAGATGCTCGTGTCGAACACCGTGTTGACATTGCAGCGCAGGCACCGGGCCGCCTGCTCGCGGGCTTCGCGCTCGGGAAACGGCTCCTCGACGATGTCGACCGACGCGGCGCGCGCTTCGCTAGCGAGCACGGGAGGGTTCTCGCGCCCCAATTCGTCCCAGCCCTCCGTCATCTGGTAGTCGGCCGGGTTCCAGCGCTTCCGGACGACGACGTCCGTCCGTGTTCCGCGAAGCCAGTCGTGCATGGACCGCGCGGCAATCTGCGCCGACGCGATGGCGTGAATGAAGAGCCGTGGCCCATGCGCGACGTCGCCGCACGCGAACACGTCGGGCGCCGTCGTCTGGTAGGTGTCGCGGTCGACCTTGATCAGGCCGCGATCGGTTTCGACGCCGTCCTCCGGAGACAGAAACGAGAGATCCGACGTCTGGCCGATCGCAAAGAAGATCGTGTCGGCCGCAATGTCCTCGACGACCGATTCGTCGAAGGTCGGGCTGAATCGCCCGTCTGCATCGAGCACCGACGTGCACTTCACCGTCCGCAGTCCGGTGACGAAGTCGTCCTCGAAGAGCACCTCGCGAGGGCCTCGCGCCGGATGCAGCTTGATGCCCTCCTCCTCGCCTTCGATGATCTCGACCTCGTCGGCCGGCATCTCGTGGCGCGATTCGAGGCACACCACGTGAACTTCCTTGTCGCCGCTCATCCGAAGCGCCGATCGCGCCACGTCGTACGCGATCCGCTGCCCTCGCTCCAGGTCGGAAGCCGCATCGGACATCGGCACCGCTCCGGGCCGCACGGCCGACCGGGCGACGTCGAAAGCAACGTTGCCGCCGCCGATCACGACGACCCGCTTGCCGATCTCCATCGGCTTGCCCTCATTGAAGGCCCGCAGGAAATCGAGGCCGTCGTACACTCCCGGCTTGTCGGCTCCCGGAATCGGGATCTTCCGGCCCTTCGGCAGTCCGACGCCGAGGAAGATCGCGGCGAAGCCCTCGGCACGCAGGCTCGCGATCGTGAAATCGCGGCCAAGCCGCATGCCGCACTTCAGCTCGACACCGAGCGAGAGGATCGCGTTGATCTCGTGGTTCACGAGCTCGCGCGGCAACCGGTAGATCGGCACGCCGACCGTGAGCATCCCACCCGGCGACGTGTGCGACTCGAAGACCGTGACCTTGTAGCCGAGCAGCGCAAGGTCGTGCGCCACCGTCAGGCCCGAAACACCGGCGCCAACGACCGCCACACGTTCGCTATTGCCGCGCTCCGGCGGCAGCATCCGCGAGTCGTACCCATTGACGTAAGCCGAGTAATCTCCGGTCTCGGGGCCGAACTTGTCCGTCACGAACCGCTTGAGCGACCGGATCGTCACCGGCGCGTCCAGCGACCCGCGACGGCAGTTCAACTCGCAGGGAGCTCCGCAGACTCGCCCGCAGATCGACGCGAACGGATTCGTCGCGCGCGCTATCCGGTACGCATCGGCGTCGCGCCCTTCCGCGATCGCGTTTACGTAGCCGCACGCGTTCGTGTGAACGGGACAGGCGTCCTGGCACTTGACCATCTCGACCCAGTAGTCGGATCCGGTCGTGTCGGCGACTTCGAACTTGAACGAGTCTTCGGACATGTCGGAATTCGAGCCTCAGTCTTCGTGGAAGGCCCGGAAGACGAACAGGATGAGAGACACCACGTAGATCAGCGCGAGCCCCGCGACGCCGTACATCAGCCAGTTGGCGTCTCCGGTAGTCGTGTTGAAGGCCCGCACGAGCGGTCCGCGCTCATCGTGAGTCGTCTCGCCATTCATGTAGATGATGAAGTACGTGAGGCAGCCGCCGCCGATCACGATGAAGGCGAACTTCAGGAACGTGGGGACGTCGGTGCCTTTACGCTCCTGTATCCAGCCGTCCGCGTACTCTTTGACATCCGGCGGTGTTTCATTCGGCTCGTCCATGAGGAGGCCTCCGTTCAGTGGGGTTCGATTCACCCGGTTCGTCATCGAAGATCCGGTACTTGACCTCTTCCGCGTCCTTGCCCCAGTAGCCGTCGCGAAGCGTGCGCGCAAAGAAGAACAGCGCGCCCGAGGCCAGGAGGAAGAAGACGAAATAGGCAAAGAAAACGCTGGGATAGCTGTAGTCGACCATTCTGGTGGCCTCCTATTTCTCGTAGTCGCCGTCCGGCCGCCAGTCCTTGGCCCGGCCGAGCGTCTGCAGGTAGGCGACGAGTGCCTTCGACTCCGCCGGATTCGACGCGATCCACGGAAACGGCGGCATGATCGAGCCCGGTACAAGGTCGGCCGGGTTTCTGAAGTGCGTCACGTGCCACTGCTCGTCGTACTTTCCGCCGACGCGCGACAGGTCCGGACCGGTCCGCTTCGTTCCGAACATGTGCGGGTTGTCGTAGACGAACTCGTCGGGGGTAGAGACGGGCGAGTCGACGCCGCGCCAGCCCGAACGCTTGGTATCGGCGAGAATCGTGCGCGTCTGCTGCGTGTGGCAGTACCAGCAGCCTTCGCGCACGTAGATCGCCCGGCCCTGGAGCTCGAGCTCGGTGTAGGGCTTGAGCTTGCCCGTCGGGCCCTTTGACGGATCCGAGTTCTCGAACGGCTTCGACCAGCTCGCATCGACGAGCGGCGGAACGACCGTCGTCAGGATGCCTCCGATGAAGAAGAGCACGAGGGCCCCGATGACGAACGCGACCGCGCTGTTGTCAGCTTTCCGTAGCATGGTGGGTCCTCCGCTCAGGCTGCGACGGCCGCGCCGTCGGTCGCCTTCTCACCGCCGGCGCCGATCGCCGTCGCGAGGATGTTGTAGGCAAATGCGGCGATTCCGCCGAACATCAGGATTCCCGAGAAGAACCTGACCAGCCACACCGGCTTGAGGTTCACGACGGTATCGATGAACGGAATCGACGGGTTGTTCCACTGCCATCCCTGCCAGAAACCGCCGAGCCACAGCGTCACGAAGAAGCCGAGGCCGCCGATCAGGAAGAGCCAGAAGCTCCAGTTAGCGAGCGCGTCCGAGTACAGGTCGCGCTTGAACATCCTCGGCACCACGTAGTAGCAGCCGGCGATCGCGAAGAACGAGAAGGCGCCGAGCACGGCCATGTGCGCGTGGCCGGGAATCCAGTCCGTCTTCGAGACGATCGCGTTCACGGACCGGAGGCTGTGCATCGGCCCCTGGAAGCACGTGAGCAGGTAGAACACGACGCCCGAGATCAGGAACTTGATCGGGACGTTGTCGCGCATCTGGTGCCACTGTCCGCGCATCGTCGCGAAGAAGTTGTAGACCGCGGCCCACACCGGGATGAGCAGCATCACCGAGAAGACGATCGCGATCGTCTGCAGCCACTGCGAGATCGGCCCGTGCAGCATGTGGTGGGCACCGGTCCAGACGTAGACGAACGCGAGCGACCAGAATCCGACCATCGAGAGCTTGTGGCTGTGCAGCGGCGTGTTCGCGGCCTTCGGTATGAAGTAGTACGCGATCGCCAGACCGATAGGCGTGAAGATGAGCCCCACCGCGTTGTGCACGTACATCCAGTTCAGGTTCGCCTGGTTGACGCCGGTGACGAGCAGCGCCGCGAAGTTGCCCGTCAGGTAGACGAACGCTGTCCAGAGAACCGTTCCCATCGCGTACCAGAGCGTGACGTACATCTGCTGGTACTTGCGCATCGCGACCGTCATGAAGACGTTCGTCCCGAACATCACCCAGGCGATGACGACTGCGACGTCGAGAACGAATGGGAGTTCGCCGTACTCGAATCCCTGGTTCCATCCCATCAGCAATGACACCACGGCGCCGAGGATGATGACGTTCCAGAGCGCGGCGGTTGCCAGTCCGAGCTTCTCGCTCCAGAGTTTCACGCCGCAAAGGCGCGGTACCACGTAGTACATCAGCCCCATGTCGGCGGCGAGCAGCCAGCCGAAGAGCATGCCGTTGACGTGCAGTGGACGCAGCCGGCCGTAAGTCAGATTCGGGATCGTTCCGAGGAAGCTCGGCCAGACGAACTTCGCTGCCACGAGAAGCGCGACGATGCCGACGATGAAGAAGTAGCCGATAGAGCTGAGGATGAAGGCGCGCGCGGTCGCATCCCCGTGCACCGATTCGGTGTACTTCGCGGTGCTCGTGACCGGGATTTCGCCCGCGTCCGCAAGAGTGGTTCTTTCAGCCATAGATCCTCCAGGTGCTCGATCGTCGAGCAAGTGGGTGACGGGTCACCGTCCACCGCCAGCCGGCGGCCCGTTGAGGCTCCGGATGTAGTTCACGAGGTCCGAGACGTCGTTCTTCGTCATTCCGTAGTCGATCCAGCTCGGCATCGCGGTCCCCTGGACGCCGTAGAGAATCGACTCGAACATCCGGCGATCCGGGATCGAGTGAATGAAGTCGCGATTTAGCAGGTTGCGCGGTCGTGGAACGATGTCGAGGGCGTTCGGACCCTTCCCATCCGCCTTCCGGCCGTGGCATCCGGTGCAACGCATCGCAAATGTCTGAGCGCCCCGCTGGATCGAATCGCCGGTCGCCGCGACGGGGTTCTCGTCCGGCAGGTCGCGCGGTCTCAGTTCCCGCCGCGGTTCGCGAACGAAGTTCGTCTCGACGTACGCGAATACGTCCTGGATCTGCGCTTCCGAAAACACTCGCGCCAGCGGCGGCATCGACGTGCCCGGAACTCCGTTCTTTATCGACTGGATGAAGCGGTCGGACGGCCGGGACGTGAAGAAACTCGCCTTGGTGAAATCCCTCGGTGCCGGATCGAGGTAGATGGCGATCGGACCCTGTCCGTCGCCCTTCTCGCCGTGACACCGGGCGCACGAGTTCGTGAAGATCTCGGAAGCATTGGCATACTGCGGCGGCTTCGTCAGGCTGAGCAGGTACTTCGAGATCGCCGAGAAGTCAGTTTCGGGGAACGCGAAGGACGGCATGATCGAATCCGGCATCCTCGACCGCGGGTTGCGGAAGTGCTCGACGAGCCAGGTTTCCTCGCGGACGAGTCCCTCGAACGAGAGATCGGGGGCGATGCCGCCGTCCTTGTCGCCGATCTTGTGGCACGCGAGGCAGGCGCGCTCACCAAGCAGCCGCTCGCCGCGAGCGACCGTGTCCTCGGCCACCGGGGAAACCCCTCCGGGCGGCATCGGTGCCACGGCCGTCAGGCTCTGCCGATACCGGTCGAGCGAAGTCTCGGCGAAGTTCACGCCGCGCCGGCTCTTGAGGAACACGACGAGCGACTTCACCTCGTCGTCCGTCAGGTTGAACTTCGGCATGAACGACGTCTTGAGGTTCGCGCGCGGGTCGACGATCGATTCCCAGATGTAGTCGTTCTTGAATTTCTTTCCGACTTCGCTCAGGTCGGGACCGAGCGTGCCGTTAGCGATCCCCTCGATCTTGTGGCAGCCGTAGCAGTTCTTCTGGACGAAGAGCTCCCTGCCTCGGGTCACGAGCGGCGTCGAGGAAAATGCCGCGTCGGTATGGCACTGAACGCAGTTGCTCTGCATGTAGTCGGCGCCGACGAGCCTGTCCCTGAAGTCGGAGCGCCAGTTGGCCTGCGTGACGTAGCCGAGCATGGGCTCCGGCCAGAAGTGGTCGTTGCCGTGGGCGTCGAACGCCTCCAGCCCGCGACCCTGGCCGGCGTGACATACCGTGCAGCCGAAGTCAGAGAACTTGTGGCGGCGCTCCCACGTTCCGTCGACCTTCCGGTCGCCAAGGGACTCGCTGTAGGGATGCGACTTGAGCGGCTCGGCGTACGACTCGAACCGGGGATCGTCGATCGCGGCGTGACACGTCGTGCACCGGTCGACGCGCGCATCGCCAAAACGCGTGATGAGGAGCTGTTCGATCTGGGGCTTGCGACCATCGAACGAGGCGCGCTCGGCGTCCGTCTTGCTCATCGAACGGGCCTGGTCGAAGTACGCCGTCTGGTATCGCTCCCACTCGTGGAAGAACTGGTCGTAGAAGACCGCGCCGTGCACCACGAGGATGACGAATCCGGCGATTGCGAGCAAAAGTCTCATCTTCATAGGGTCTGCACCCTGCCTCGGTTCCGGGAGCCGCAGCTCACCAGGGCGAGACAAACTCCCAGTTCGGGCCACGGAAGAACGTTCCGATGATGATCAGCCCGACGTTTACGAGCACGAACGTGAGGAAGAGGACGTTCGCGAGAAGCCGCTCGCGGGCGAACCATCGGCCAATGCCCTTCTTCGACCGGTCGAGGTACGGCACGATCAGGAGGATCAGGACCTCGATGGTCGGAATGCCGACACCGCCCCAGAAAGCGGAGTAGCTCACCATCTCCTGCAGGCCGAGGAAGTACCACGGCGCCTTCGCTGGATTTGGCGGATGCAGCACGTTGACCGGCTCCTCGAGCGGCGCGTCGAAGAGCATCGACACGACGAGGACGCCGACAACCGTGATGGCGAATACGAAGAGCTCGGCCATCAGCAGGTTCGGCCAGCTGAAGACCGAGTTGTCAGGCACGTTGCCGACCTTGGTGAACGGTCCGCGGACGAGCCCCTGCACGCCATAACGCCTGGGCCGGATGACGGACACCGCGCCTTCGGCGGCGCCGATCATGGCGAGTGCCGGCAACGGCGCCGCGACTTCGGACCGGGGCGGCGGGGCGTCAGCTTCCGGCGGACGCGAGAGGCCGCCATCCTTCCGGATCCGCCAGAAGTGGAAAGCAACGAGGAATGTCATCGCCACTGGAAGAACCGCAACGTGCAGCACGTAGAACCGGAGCAGCGCTTCCTGCCCGACGGTCGTGTCGCCGAGGAGGAGGAACTTCACGTCGGCGCCGACGAAGGGCGCATACCCGGCGATCGAGGCGCCGACCGTGATGGCCCAGAATGCGAGCTGGTCCCACGGCAGCAGGTAGCCGGTAAAGCTCGAGAAAAGCGTGAGGAGAAAGAG
>CAZQBW010000089.1:0-17909 GCA_964591515.1 uncultured Clostridia bacterium | reverse complement strand
TGGCCCACGAGCTACGGGAGAAGGCTAGCATTACGGACTTCCGATCCTCTTCCGAACTACTTCCGATCGACTTCCGGCAGAATCTCTGGCCCGTTTTTCTCATCGCCGGTAGCTCTGTGCCCGTTTCGGTTGGGCATCGAGGCAGGTCGGTGGAGCTTTTGGCGGTCGATCGGCACCTTGATCGGCCGCCACTCACACTCCGCGGGCGATCGGCATGGCGCGCCATCCGATCCGATGACCCCGGGGATTGCGCGAACTACGGGTTCGACCTTGACAGATATTCCATAGCGGCTATATTCAGTTTGTGGAATGGGACGTCGAGTTCACGGATGTCTTCGAGGATTGGTGGGACGGGCTCGACGAGACGGAGCAGGAAGATGTTGCGGCCTGCGTCGGGTTGCTCGAGCAGAAGGGGCCCTCGTTGCCGCATCCTTACAGCAGCGGGATCAAGGGTTCCCGGCACGATCACATGCGGGAACTTCGAATTCAGCACGCCGGCAAACCGTATCGGGTCCTATATGCGTTCGATCCGCGCAGGGTCGCTCTGCTGCTGCTTGGCGGGGACAAGACGGGGAACGCGCGCTGGTATGAGGAGTTCGTACCGATCGCTGATCGGCTGTACGACGAGCATCTCGTGGCGCTCGGAAGTGAGGAGCAAGACAATGGCTAAGCCATTCAAGGTGCTGAAAGACAGAATGTCGCCGGAGTCTCGCGAACGAGCTGCTGCGAAGACAAAGAAGCTCATGGCTGACATGCCACTCAACGAGCTGCGAGCCGCACGGCGTCTGACGCAAGAACAGCTTGCCGCGAAGCTGCACGTAAAGCAGGCGTCCGTTTCCAAGCTCGAGCGTCGAGCGGACATGTACATCAGCACGCTTCGAGGTTATGTCGAGGCGATGGGAGGTGAGCTCGAGATCGTCGCCAGGTTTCCTGACGGGGACGTCCGCATCGACCAGTTCACCGAGGACGCGACAATTTCGTAGGGTCGGTCTTCTGGCTTCGTAGTTCGAGCTGGTGCGTCCGATAACGGCCATCCTGATGAGCGTCTCTGAGGCTCAACGAGAATCGTGCCGTGGAGGGAATCCTTGGACAGTCACCAGGCGCTATCGATTATGCCGCGTTACCTTTCGAGAATGCGGCTCGACCACGATGAAGACCTGGCGGGACCATTCGCTGGCACTTGGGAGCACTATGGAACCGGCGACAAAAGTGACGAGCGGGGACGTCGGCAATGTGTACCGGTACTGCCTCGGTCCGGTAACGGTCGACGTCTACATTCGGCACATTGTATCCGGCAGGCCGTGCGTCCACTTCGAGCCTTACTGGGTGACACCGCCCAGCCGGCGTCGACCGTCATTCCCACTGGCACCTGTCCGGGCACGACAGAATCTGTAGTGTGAGTCAGCCTGCGCGGTTCAGTGTGGTGCTCCTGGGTCCGGTTGCGTAGGACTCAGGGGCACGGGTGGGTGCCGTATCTTACTTACGAAAAAAGGGGTTTTCACAAGTGAGTGTGGAAGGCGTCGATTCGCGCGGATGTCGCCCCCTCGCCCTCCGCGCCTATGACGACCAACGCCCTCGAGCACGGCGTCGACACATCTGTGGGCCAAACCAAAGTATCAAAGTGGGCCAAGTCGAGTTGTCATTTCCAAGGGGACCCCATGTGCGCCATTCGGCCGTCTAAGGGGCGTCCATCGTGCCTATTCAGCAACGCGGCGAAGGTCCTTGACGAGAATGAACAGGTGGAGCGGATCGGTGGGGGATTCGATGAAGTCGAAATGGCGATAGAACGCCTGTGCCTCTTCGTCCTTCGCATGTACTGCAAGCGCGCGAACTCCCGCGATGTCCGCGGCTTGCAGTGTTCGCTGCATCGCATTCCGAAGCAGGCCGGCGCCCACTTTCTTCCCTTGCCAACCTACAGCAACGCCCATCCGAGCCAAGAGCATTATAGGTACTGGATGCCGAGCTAAGCCCTTCGTCAACCGATCGGGGGCATCGTCGTAGCTTACTTCACCGACAACGAGGGAATAGAAGCCGATCACCGTTTCATCGGCGAGCGCGACGTAGGTCTGCGAAGCGTTGGCTTGCTGGTTGTGTAAAGCAAAGCGGGCCAGGAAACGGTTGAGCGCTTCCTGGCCGCAGTCGAACGTCTCTACAGCATGCTGGCGAGTCAGCTTTTCAATACGAAAGCACGTCACCGTGCCGAGCCATTATCAAAAAGGCTCGGTTCGCTAAACAGCCGCTGCACACGGGGCAGCGTACGCGGTTCTGCATCGAGCGCTGCCATGAACGCCGTCCACTGTTCTGCATCCAGCCCGAAATGCCGCCGATCAGCAAGGGTCTCTTCAGCACGTGAGAGCGCGCTCTCCAAGACAAAATCACTTACTGACCTATGAGCAGTTTCGGCTGCTTCGTAGAGTGCCTTTTTGGCCGCAGGTGTGAGCCGAAGATCCAACTTCTCGGTCCTTGTCATGCGTTTGACCATGATTCACCTCCTTCCCACTCTTCAACTGTACTCAGCTTGCCCGACAATGTCACGACAAATCGTACTCGGTGAGTCAAGGAGATGACTTGCGCCCGACTGACCCTGTGCTTCAGTCGAATGACGATGAGGGACTGGATCGAACGAGTCTGCCAACTGCAGAACTCGGTCGAGGACCGGGACCGCGTCATCGCCGAACAGAAGAATACCATCGCCAGCCAGCTCGCAATCATCCAGCGCCTGCGTGCGAAGATCGAGAAACTCGAAGCGACGGCTACGAATCCCAAAAACTCCGCCGACCCACCGTCGGCAACTGGGAGAGAAGCACCGTCCGCCCGTAAGCCTCGTAACTAGTGCTATTTACGGGTGAACGGTTACCAATCCGAAAACCGGTAGAGTCATGGAAAGAACCTCCTGAAACTCGGCGATCGGGTGTCACGGTGTCACGGGTGTCACGGGACCCCAGAGGTTCCAACTGCCAGCACACGGCGGCAGTTAACGTCTCAGTGGCCAAGCGGACGCCAGTCACCCGAGACAATGAAGCCGGCCCAATAGAACGGGTGGCTGCGCCCCGGGCGCCGGAGCATTGCGAGTTGCACCTGCCGCAGCGCCTCGCCGCGCCCGGCCCCTGCGAGCAGCGCTCGGTAATACGCCGTCATCATCTCGGGCGTCGTGCGGTCGTCCAACTGCCAGAGCGACATGACCTGCGTCTCGGCCCCAGCGAGAACGAGCGCCCTGCGGAGCCCGTAGACTCCGTCGCCGTTCGACACCTCGCCTGCGCCCGTATCGCACGCCGAGAGCACAACGAGCTGTCAGGATCCAGCGAGTTTGGCCTGGTTCCACTGACCGGGAGAGCCCGTTTCGAAACTGCATCTCGCCACCCTTGCTACAATGAGCTGAGACGGCGGCGCTTCGGTGACAATCGGGGAGGCGCAAGCGAGCCGACTCGAGACTTCTATGTCAATGCTGCCAATGCTTCTCGCACTTGCCCTTGCCGCCGGCGCAGCGTCGCCTGGCGACGGTGTGCGGACTCGGGGCGACTCCTCCAACCTCGTGATCGTCGGCTCGTCCTATGGAAGAGTCGTCAACAGGACCGTCGTTGACCCATATGGCTCGTCGGCAAGAGACCGATATGGCCGCCCGCGTGCCCGGATGCGAGGTGCACCGCCTCCGATCATCCTCCTGCAGCGCGA
Source organism: uncultured Clostridia bacterium (assembly GCA_964591515.1). GTDB lineage: Bacteria > Acidobacteriota > Blastocatellia > UBA7656 > JADIYM01 > JADIYM01. The sequence continues at coordinate 14,237 of CAZQBW010000089.1, read as the reverse complement.
GGCGTACCTGCTGGTCCGCAACGATGGGGACAGAAAGGTGGAGTCGGTCGAGTGGTCCGTCATCTTCTATTCCGATGCGAAGCGCGAGAATGTAGTCGAACGGCACGCCTTCCGCAGCAAGGAGACGATTCGGTCGGGTGAGATGAAGTTCCTCTCGGAGACCGTGAAAGAAGCCGCCCCGACGGCTTTCGAATCCTACTCGATCGACCGCGTTGACTTCGCCGATGGTACATCGACGGGACCGTGACAGGATCAGTATTCCGGCTCGTCACAAGGCACCGTTCGCACGTTGGCTCGTTGCCGTGCCGGCCGTTGCGGTGGCGTTGGCCGGTACGATGCTGGTCGCGCCGTACGTCCAGGCCGATGTGTCGGCCGTATTCCTCGCGGCCGTCATGTTCAGCGCGTGGAAGGGCGGTCTCGGGGGCGGCATGCTTGCGACGGTCCTTTCGTCCCTGGTCCGGGCCTTCTTCTTCCTGCCGCCGGCATATTCCTTCACGCTCGACGCAACCGGCGTCGAGGAACTGGCGGTATTCGCGTTCGCCGCGCTCGTCATCAGCTCGCTCAGTGCCGCGCGCGAAGAGGCTACGGCCCGAGAACAGGCCGCCCGCGTCGAAGCCGAAAACGCCAACGCCGTGAAGGACGAGTTCCTCGCCGCTGTGTCGCACGAGCTGCGGACCCCGCTCACTACCATCAAGACTCTGACGCGGATCCTCCAGCGTGACGACACGACCGATGACGAGCGTCGCGAGTACCTCGGCGATATAGCCCTCGAGTGCGATCGCCAGATCGACCTCGTCAGCAATCTTCTCGACCTTTCGCGCATTCGAGCTGGAGTCGTGACCGTGACGCCCAGGCGCGTCGACGCCGTCGAGGTGCTCCGCGAGTGCGGCAGGGCGCAGAGCGTCGGAGCGTCCGAGCGTGGCCACGAGATCTCGGTCGACGTCGAGTCCGGCCTCCCTGACGTTTGCGCCGATCGTGACGCGCTGCGCCGCGCCATCAGCTCGATCGTCGAGAACGCCATCAAGTACACCCCGGACGGCGGCCGGATCGTGCTGCGCGCGCGACGCGACGGCGTGGCGCAGCTGGCGCTCGAGGTCGCCGACAACGGACGGGGAATCCGGGCCGACGTCGTCCCCCACGTGTTCGAACGTTTCTACCGCGGCGTGCCGGAGGACGGGTCGGACACGGACCGGGGCGGTGAGATGCCCGGGATCGGTCTTGGTCTCTACCTTGCAAGCGTGCTCGTTCGCGGGATGGGCGGCGAGATCGACGTCTCGTCCACGGAAGGCTCGGGAAGTACATTCACAGTGCGACTGCCGATCTGGAAGGACGACGTCGACTTGAACGCCGACGGGATTCCGCACGAAACCACTGTGCGGTAGGAAGCTGGAGTCCTCACTCGCCGGCGTGCTCCGTTTCCGGGACGACCCGCTCGGTACCGCTCGCCGTATAGATGTGTGATCCGGCGATTTCTCCGCCGTATGATGGGATGGGTAGGCGAGTATCTCGGTCGCTGCAATACGGTCGGAGGAACGATGGCGAAACGGCTGCTGGTCGTCGACGATGAACCCAGGCTCCTGCGGGCGGTCGCGGTGACGCTGACCAAGGAAGGCTTCGACGTGACGACGGCACGCAGCGGCGCCGAGGCGCTCGTGCGTATCAACGAGTCGATTCCCGACCTCGTCGTCAGCGACGTCCGGATGCCGGGGCTCGACGGGCAGCAGCTCGCGCTCAGCCTGCGTTCGCATCCGCGTACCGAGCTCGTCCCGATCGTCTTCCTGACGGCGAAGGATGACCGGAAGGACCGGTTGGCCGGGCTTCGCCTCGGCGTCGACGCCTACCTCACGAAGCCCTTCGACCCGGAAGAGCTAGTGGCGGTCATCCGCAACATCCTCGGCCGCGTCGAGCGGACGAGCGCTGAGCTCTCGCGGCTCGTGATGGCCTCACGCGGCGCGACCGGGTCAGACCGCGCCGGCGACCACGACCCCGACTTCACGGAAGCCGAGTCGCGGATTGCGGGACTCGTCGCGACCGGGTTGAGCAACAAGGAGATAGCCGCCGAGCTCGGCGTCAGCGTCCGCACCGTCGAAGGCCACATCAGCAACATCCTCTCGAAGAAGGGCTGGAGCAACCGCGTCGAGATCGCCCGCCACGTCATCGGACGCCGTCCCGCGGGCTGAAACCGGCGTTTCGGGACCGGGTGGAAACACCTGGACTCACCGCGTGTTGCCACGGTGTTTGCCGGCGCGCTTGCAGGCTACCGTTGTGCTGGATGCGTCGCTCGCCGATCGGGGTGGTGGTCGGCGAGCGACCCCGCAACCGGGCAATGCGCGACGCGCTCAACCGACAACGGGGAGCCCCGTGCGAAGCGCATCGTCCTTGATTCCGGCGGAACTTGGACAGCCACCGACGTTCATTCAACAGCTCCGAGGACTCCCAGATGGCAGGCATATTTTTCGGCATTGCGGACGCGTTGCTGCGCAAGCGGCGCTGTCCGGCGTGCGGCAAGGAACAGGTCGTGTCGCGTGAGCGCAGCCGAGACACGGTGAAATGCATCAAGTGCGAGGCTTCGGTGCCGCCGCCAAGCCGGAACGGACGATCCCGCGCGGAGACCAGGCGCACATAAGGGGTATTGATGAAAAAAGCCGAAGAACAGCCCGTAGCAGCAATAGGGAGCAGGCGAGCCGTTCGCGTCCTCGGGATTGCCGTCATTGCCGCCATAGTGGGGCTCATTGTCTCGTACGGCGCGATGACTATCGGTTACATCCTCGTCGTCGTGGTGTTGTCGACGTTCTTTCTGATCGTGGCGTTCGATGTCGGAGTGCCAAAGCGCTCTTCGGATGTCGCAGGCGAGTGATGCGTCACGCCGTGTTGCGGGCGCCGGATCATTCGTGAGCGTTGGTTCAGAACCGGGAGCGATGGCGACCGGGTGGTTCTGAGATCGCGGGACTCTCGTGTCATCGCTGGACGGTCCTATCCGACGTCAACCCGATCGCTGTCGCTCCCTGCATTGATCATGGCCACCCTGTAATATGCATGGAACCCCCGACCTCCTGACGAGCATCGCGATCTGCGTCATCGCCGCCGCCGTTCTCGGATTCATCTCGAACAAGCTCAAGCAGCCGCTCATCCTGGCGTACCTCGTCGCCGGCGTAGTGATCGGTCCGGAGATGGGCCTCCACCTCGTTGAAGACCGCGAAAGCATCAACGTCGTCTCCGAGATCGGCCTCATTCTCCTGCTCTTCATCATCGGGCTCGAGATAGACCTCAAGAAGCTCTTCGCCGCGGGCCGCGCGGTCGTGATCACCGGCGTGCTCCAGGTGCCGCTGTGCGTGCTGCTCGGCTACGCGGCCTTCTACCTTCTCGGACTGCGCGACGGCGGCGGCAAGTTCCCGCTGCTCTACATCGCGATCTGCATGGCGATCAGCAGCACGCTCGTCGTCGTGAAGCTGCTCTACGACAAGCTCGAGCTCGACACGCTTCCGGGCCGCATCACGCTCGGCGTTCTTGTGTTCCAGGACATCTGGGCGATCGTGATCCTCGCGATCCAGCCAAACCTGATGAACCTGTCCGTCGGACCCCTAGCCGGCGCGCTCGGGAAGGGCCTCCTGCTCGTAGCCGTCAGCTTTGGCGTCAGCAAGTACGTGCTCCCTGCGCTCTTCCGCTCGGTCGCAACGGCGCCCGAGATCGTTCTCGTGGCGTCGCTGGCGTGGTGTTTTGCAGTCGTCAGCGGAGCCGGCGCCGCCGGCCTGTCCCGCGAGATGGGCGCGCTCATCGCCGGCATCAGTATTTCGACGTTTCCCTACAACATCGACATCGTCGCAAAGGTCGCGAGCATTCGAGACTTCTTCGTCACGCTCTTCTTTGTCGCGCTCGGGATGCTGATCCCGTTCCCGACGGTCAACGTACTGCTGCTCGCGCTGGCGGTGTCGGTCGTACTGGTCGCCAGTCGCTTCCTGGTCATATTCCCGATCCTGCACGTCCTTCGTCTCGGTCATCGGGCGAGTCTGCTTCCGTCGATCAACCTCTCGCAGCTCAGCGAGTTCTCGATCGTCATCGCGACGCTCGGCCTCGCGTACGGACACATCGACGCGGGCAACGTGAGCGCGCTGATATTCGCGTTCGCCTTCACGTCGACGGCATCGACCTATTTCATCGGCTACAGCAGCCCGATTGCTCGAGTGTTCGGAACCACCCTGAAGCGGCTCGGAGTGAAGGACCTCGACGGCCGGGATTCGGCCGATGACGACCAGGCCGGGGCCAGCGCCGGAGTCGTGGTGCTCGGCTTCTATCGCGAGGCGAGCGCTCTGATCTACGAATTCGAGCAGCAGCGATGCGACCTCGGCCGGCATCCGGTGCTCGATTCGATGCTCGTGATCGACTTCAATCCCGAGGTCCAGCAGGAGCTGAAGCGGCGCGGCATCGACAGCATCTACGGCGATATCGCGCACATGGACACGCTCCACCACGCGAGGATCCACGACGCGGATCTCGTGATCTCGACGATTCCGGACGCGATCCTGAAGGGCACCGACAATCGCCGGTTGCTGCAGCAGTCGAGGCGACTGTGTCCGCACGCGTGTGTTGTCGTGACGGCGGAGCGGATCGGTCAGGCGCTCGAGCTGTATGCCGACGGCGCGGATTTCGTTCATCTGCCGCGGCAGCACTCGTCGCGAGATCTGGCGTGCGCAGTCGAAAGCGGTCTTCGTCACGGTTTCGAGTCGGTCCGGGCTCAACACCTCGCAGAGCTCGAGGCGCGCGACGAAATCCTCAAGTAGAAGGACGATTCGTAGAAGTACCGGCGCTCGGTCAACCTCCCGGAGAACTCTCGTCAGTCTGTCGGCGCTGCGCCTCGCCGTTCTGTTGCAGCAGCTTCGCGACAAGTCCCGTCCACCCGGTTTGGTGACTCGCTCCGAGTCCGGCCCCTGTTTCGCCGTGAAAGTACTCGTGAAACAGGACGAGGTCTCGCCAATGTTCGTCATCCTGAAATGGCCCGTCTCGGTGGACTGGCCGCGTGCCGTCCGCGTCGCGCAGGAAGATCGTCGACAATCTGCGAGACAGTTCAGCGGCGACTCCCCGGAGGTTCATCATCTGCCCGGACCCCGTCGGGCACTCAACCGCATAGTCGTCACCGAGGTAATGGTGGAACTTCTGCAAAGACTCGACGATCAGGAAGTTCACGGGAAACCACACGGGCCCGCGCCAGTTCGAGTTGCCGCCGAACAGGCCCGAGCGTGACTCAGCTGGCTCGTAATCGACACGGTATTCCTGGCCGTCGACTCGAAGCATGTACGGATCGGCGAGGTGGCAACGCGAAAGGGACCGTATGCCATGTTGAGAGAAGAACTTCTCTTCGTCTAGCATGACCGCAAGAACCCTCCGCAACTTTTCCCGGTCGACCACGGACAGCAGGCGCCGCTCGCCTTGGCCCGGCGTCTTCATGCAGGCGACGTTGTCAGTCAAATCGCTTCGGTTTTCGACGAACCACTCGAGGCGGCGATTGAAGCCAACGAGCTTCTCGAGCACTTCAGGCTCGAGCGTCGCAACGGCGAAAAGCGGAGTGAGCCCGACCATCGATCGAACCGCCATGGGGAACGGATCCACCCCGGGAAGGCGAAGGACGTCGTAGAAGAAACCGTCGTCCTCGTCCCACAAGCCGACGCCGTCGTCCCCGCGGTGATTCATCGCACTGGCGATGTAGAGGAAGTGCTCCCAGAACTTGCTCGCCACGTCCTCGTAGACGTCGTCTTCCTTCGCGAGCTCCATCGCGATTTCGAGGAGGTTGAGCGTGTACATCGCCATCCAACTCGTTCCGTCTGACTGCAAGAGGTGACCGCCCGTCGGCAGCGGTTTGCTTCGGTCGAAGACACCGATGTTGTCGAGCCCGAGGAATCCGCCCTGGAACAGGTTCTTGCCGTCGACGTCCTTTCGGTTCACCCACCAGGTGAAGTTCAACATGAGCTTGTGGAAGACCCGCTCGAGGAACTTGCGGTCTCCGACGCCGCGCCGCTTCTTCTCGATCTTGTAAACGCGGAGCGCCGCCCACGCGTGCACCGGCGGATTCACGTCGCCAAGAGCCCATTCGTACGCCGGGAGCTGCCCATTGGGGTGCATGTACCACTCCCGCAGCATCAGCACGAGCTGCTCCTTTGCAAACTCCGAGTCGACGAGCGCGATCGGGATGCAGTGAAAAGCGAGATCCCACGTCGCGTACCACGGAAACTCCCAGGTGTCGGGCATCGAGATCACGTCGGCATTGTAGAGGTGGCCCCAGTCCGCGTTTCTTCCATCACGGCGGGATGCGGGCGGCTTCGGCTGCGTCGGGTCGCCGTCGAGCCAGTCCTTCACGATGTAGTGGTAGAACTGCTTTGACCACATCAGTCCGGCGAAGGCCTGTCGCATGACGCTCTTCGCGTCGGGCGACAATGCGTCGGGAGTGACGCTCGCGTAGAACTCGTCGGCCTCGGCAATGCGGTCGGTGAACTCCCGATCGAACTCGGCCCCGAAACCGTCGGCGCCAGCGACGGAACCGTCGTCGGTGAGACGCAGCCGAACGGTCGCAGCTTCACCCGGTCCGAGTTCGCGTGCGAAGTACGCCGCCACCTTAGTTCCGAAGCCCTCCGGGTTTACGGCGCCCGACTCACCGTGGACGACGAACCTGCCGATTCCATCCTTGACGAAGGGCGATGGGTTAAGTGCTCCGTACAGCCTATCGACGTTCGAGTCGTTCTCGGTGAAGAGAAGGCTGTCGGGCTGCTCGATGGAGAGCCAACGGCGGCCGAGCTGCTCGTGAAATGCCTCGACTACCCGGGTCCCGGGTCGTTCCCCTCGGATCTCGGCGAGTCGAGGCCGAGGCGAGTCCTCCTGCCACGACCATGTATTGCGGTACCAGAGCGTAGGAAGGAGGTGGATCGAGGCTCTTTCGGGACCGCGATTGATAGCGGTGATTCGAACCAGAATGTCTTCGACGTCCGCTTTGGCATATTCGACGAAGACATCGAAGTAGCGACTGTCGTCAAACAAGCCCGTTTCGAGCAGTTCGTACTCTGGCTCGTCTTTCCCCCGCTGCCGGTTCGCCTCGATGAGCTTCGCATAGGGAAACTCGGCGTGCGGGTACTTGTAGAGAAACTTCATGTAGGAGTGTGTGGGCGTCGAGTCGAGGTAGAAGTAGTACTCCTTGACGTCTTCACCGTGGTTACCCTCATTGCCGGTCAATCCAAAGAGGCGCTCCTTGAGGATTGGGTCCCGGCCATTCCAGAGTCCCAGGGCGAAGCAGAGCAACTGATGACGGTCGCAGATGCCGCCGATGCCGTCCTCGTTCCAGCGGTACGCCTTCGAACGTGCGTGGTCGTGCGGAAGGTAGTCCCAGGCGTCGCCCGTGGCGCCGTAGTCCTCGCGGACGGTCCCCCACGCACGCTCGCTCAGATACGGTCCCCACCGCTTCCAGTGCTTGGTTCGTTCACGCGACTCGACAAGTCGCCGCTCTTCAGCCGTCATTTCGTTCGTCACCGATCTGCTCGTTTCCGCGTTGCGGCCCGCCGATGTCGAGTGCGGTTGGCTCCCGCTCAGTCGTGCCTGCAATCTCGAAGCGGCACGCCGGCGTGGCATCTCGATCACATCGCTCCTGAACTGGTGTCCCGACGATCTCTGCGACGAGGGATTCTGCAAGTCCGCACACCTCGGGATGCTCGGCGACGGCCGCGGCCAACGGACAACTACTGCTGCGAATGAACACTCGTCCGTCTTCTTTTACGACTCGGGCAGACCCGCCCATCGATTCGAGCATTCGAAGAGCGCGCTCGAGTCGAGTGTCCATATCATCGACAAGTTCGTCCGCAGACTGAGGCCCGGCGATGGAGCGACCGACGTCTCCGAGGATCCTCGCAACTGCGTCAGGCGCAAGTTGGCCTTTGAGAACCGTAATTAGCCGATTGAGTAATAAGTCATAGGCCTTCGGGAAGAGCCGCTCGGCCTCTGTCGTCAACTCGTAGGCGAAATGGGGCTTTCGGGTGCCCCTCTGTGTCCCGCTCTGGCGCACGAGTCCATCTCGCTCGAGCGTCACCAGGTGTGCCCGAACAGCGTTGTCCGTAAGTCCGAGCGCATCCGCTAACTCATTGACGGTGCTCGTTGTAGCGCGAAGAAGCGTAACGATGCGCCCCCTGGTGCTCCCGAAGAACCGCTCATCGAGTTTCGTAGCTTTCACGGTCTCACCCCCCGACGAGTATACATGGCCCCGTTCAATAGTCCAATAAATCAAAATAGTTCTTGACTTATTAAGATAAGTGGTTAGTCTGTGGCTGCGGCAGTGGAAAGCAAACCGATCAAAGGAGAACCGAAAACATGGCACAAACACTGAGCAACTCAACGGGCATTCTCGCGTCCGACGTGCGGGCAGACGCCTCGAGTCCCGCTTACCAGGCGTATCAGATCCTGCGCTTCGGATTCGTCGTGGCGCCGATCGTGGCAGGGCTCGACAAATTCTTTCACGTCCTTGTGAACTGGGACCAATATCTGCCTCCGATTGTGAACGCGCTCGTCGGCGGGCACGGGCACGAGTTGATGCTCGCTGCGGGAGTCATCGAAATCGTGGCTGGCATCGGAGTCGCACTCAGGCCAAAGATCTTCGCTTACGTCGTCACAGCATGGCTCCTGCTGATCGTTGGCAATTTGCTGATGATCCCCGGTTACTTCGACGTCGCGCTGCGTGACTTCGGGCTCGCGCTCGGCGCCCTGGCCCTCGCACGCCTAAGCCATGAGATTGACGGCGCTAAGGACGAGGCACGATGAGCGCAGTGCCACAGATCACCGACGTCACCGGACGGAACGGGCAACGAGGTTGGCACCGCCCGTCCGGTAGTCAGGCCCGGAGTGAAAGGAGTGCATCGTGGTCTGGGCACGGTGAGAGGACGGTCGAAAGGGCCGCTGAAGCGAGGCTTCCGACCGAGTTCGGCGAGTTCCGCATCATCGGCTACCGATCGCTCCAGTCGCCCGAAGAATTCGTCGTGCTCGTTCGAGGCGAACTTCGCGCCGACCGCCCAACGCTCGTCCGCATTCACTCGCAGTGTCTTACGGGCGACGTATTCCAATCGGTCAAGTGCGACTGCGGTCGACAGCTTCGCGCTTCAATGGAACGAATCGCCGCCGAAGGCAGCGGTGCAATCCTCTATCAGCAGCAGGAGGGCCGCGGCATCGGGATCATCAACAAGATTCGGGCTTACGCCCTGCAGGATGAGGGTGCGGACACGATTGAAGCCAATGAGCGGCTGGGCCTCGAGGTGGACCTGCGCCGGTACGACCAGTGCGCCGAGATCCTCCTCGATCTTGGGCTTCAGCGTGTGCGCGTGATGACGAACAACCCGACGAAGATCCGGGCGCTCGAGTTGGCGGGGCTCGACGTCACGGAACGCGCAACGCTCGATATCGAGGCGCACGACTGCTCCGTCGCGTATCTCAGGACGAAGAAGGAACGGATGGGACACCTCATCGACGTGGCCTAGGTAGTCTTCATGAATGACATCGAATTCAACTTCGCGGCATCGGATTCGAGGCAGTCCGATCTGGACTCCGGACCCGAATCGTGTCCGCAATTACCTAGCTATCCGGTGGCGCAAGCGTCCGGGAGAACCGAGAGGTCGCCCGTCGAATTACCCGCTCTCGTTCGTCCTCGTTCCTCCCGATTTCGCCCGTCGCCTGCGATCGGCTCGAGTTGAGCTGTCACGGTTGTCGACCGGGTACCGATGGCCGCAGGACTTGCACGCGTAACTCTCGCCCGGTTTGAGGCCGCCAACGAGCCAGCGCTGACCACACGCGTCGCACGCGAACAGCGTGACGCCTCGGGCGCCCTCCAGCATTGGATGCGGTTGAAAAATGTCGGTCATCTCACACTTTCGTTCGGCACCCGGATTCCGAATGCCGAAGATGGCGGCTACGTTTACAGCCCGCGCTACGCGGCGACCTCGTCGATCCGGAAGCGACGCAGGCCGGCAGGAACCTCCCACTCGACGACGTCACCGATGCGATACCCGAGTACCGCCGTCCCGATCGGCGCCAGCACGGAGATATGGCCCCGCTCGGCGTCCGCTTCGTGCGGATAGACGACCGTGTAGACATGCTCGGCGCCCGTGTCGAGGTCGGTGAGCCTGACCGTCGAGTACATGGCGACAACGCCGATCGGAAGAGCTTCTTCGGGTACGACTTCGGCGCGGTCGAGCTCTTCCACGAGTTGCGTAACCGGGGACCGCCCGTGTCTTCGGCTGAAGCCATCGCCCACGAGCACCCGCAGTCGCTCGTAGTCGACTTCGGTGAAATAGATCGGATTCTCCGCTTGCATCTTGCCTCCACGTATTTTGATTTTCATCTCGGGACCTGACGCCTGGCGCATTTGCTCGAGCAGCGTGGCCTACGCGGACGCCGGCAGCAGCGTGGCGAAAGGCCGCCGACCACTTGCCTTGCGGTTCGGCGAGGGCAACATCCTGGACACTACTTGCTGCTCATCCGCCAACTCGCGGACTCGTAGAGGCAAGCGCCCGTCGACAGCGACTATCTGAAGGCGCTGCGGCCCGGACGGGCTTTCCCACGTGCGGATCTCCGACGCCCTGCCGCCCATCAGCGCGGCACCGATCGGACTGTCGGCGGCAACGACGCCCGAGGTTGTTCCCGACCAGGCATCCGGCGCCAGAAAAAGCGTCGTCTCCTGGAGCGTGTCGACGCCGAAGACCCGAACCACCGATCCTACGGTGGCGGCTTCAAGCGCGTCGCCGCCACTCACGAAGACGTTTCTCTCGAGCCAGGTCCGCACGGCCGCTAAGAGCCGGGTCAATCGATAGGGCAGCGAACTCGCCGTCGATTTCGCGATGTACATACTCGGAGTCATTGTTCATTCCTTTGTCACTTCCCGGGGAAGTGAACCTGCTTCGTCAATTGGTTGAAGTGCGTGCGGTGCAATCGTCGCCGTGAAGCCGCCTGATGTCGTATCGCGCTACTGCGGAGGCCCCGAGGCCTCGCTCCTCCGCGCTCTACTGAGCGATTCGAGCAACGCAGCGCGCGACGAAGGTTGCGCGGCCGCCTGCGCGGCCTTCCGTTCAGCTCGCTCCCGGCTTCCGGACATTTCGTCCGGTTCGGTCAGCAGATCTCATGGCATCAAGGTCAGACGACTGCCGTGACGAAACGAGCGCTCCCTTATGGATGCACGTTCTCTCCGTGAATCCATCACCATTAGTCTGGACGACCGACCGAGTTGCTACCAGCGAGAGACCACCTGCTCGAGACGGGCGTTTCCACTCGTGCCCCTCGCTTGCGCGTCACCTTGAGGTTCGACGATCGCGTGGGCACGCACCAGCGAGGGAGCACCCGCACCGGACGCGAGGTTCCACCTGGTGCATGTGAGAGTCCATTGTTCACGAGGCGCAGACACTCACTGCATCGGCACTGCTGAAGGAAACACCCGACCATTTCGGGTGTTTCCTCGCTTTCCGCGTGTGGAACCGCACCGTAGCATCGAGTTGTGGCCGCGAGTGCCCGGGGCGGCGATTCGCCGCCAGGCTCGGCGTCGACGCACGATCGGTGCGTCCCGCATGAACAGAAGGCTGCCAAACGGCGTGCCTCCTGGACGTGGCACACACGGGACGCATCGCTCGCGATGAACTGGCGAGGGCGGCCCGACGGCGAGTTGGCATGTCACGGTCACGTGACCGCGCATGGCTCGAAGCCGGCAGAACAGATCGATCCGAATGAGGAGGACACACCGTGTCAGTCGCAGTACGCAGCGTGCAGCCCGTCTGGGCAGAGGCACTTCATACACTTTCCGCCCGGCGCAAGAGTAACGTCATTGTCACGTATACAGGTCGGGAGGACGCCGAATCGGTGATCGACGAGCTCGGACGGGCGGGGCTGCCCGCGGACGCGGAGATCCTCTTCGCGCTGCCAAAGGCAATGATTCCGATGTCCACGATCATTCGCCGTTCCGGTCACTTCCCGGCATCGTGGTATCTGAGAACGAAACCCTTGCCCGGGATTGGCCTCGTTGCCGACGAGTCGACCAGGATCGCGAAGTCCTGGGGCGCGGACTTGATCATCGCCGGGTCACAGGGCAGCCCGAATGTCGAGCCGCCCTACTTCGGCTGCAGCTCACCGGGCATCGCGGAGCGCGCGCACTGTTCGGTACGAATCGTGCGAGGGCGCGCCCACCGCGCCGGCTCGTCTCCGCGACTGCTTGTTGGAGTCGACGGATCCGCCGGTTCCATTGCCGCCATCCGCGAGCTGGCCAAGCGCGCGTGGGCGACTGGAACGGCCGCGAGGATCGTCATGGTCGAGGAACCCGCACCGGAATCACCGCGGCGCAGCAGCACGCGGCAGGCCTGGGACACCTCCGCGACCGGCAGCACCTTGAGCCGCACTGAACGTCTCCTTGCGCACGAGGAAGCTGCGGAGGCGCTTCGGCGGGCCGGTCTCGAGGTCTCGACCGAGATTCGGCGGGGCGACCCCGCCCTCCAGCTCGTTGACGCGGCGCGCGACTGGGGCGCTGACTGCATTGTCGTCGGTTCGCACGGCAACGGCCGGGCCTGGATCGACGACGAGCAGCGCGAGGGCCTTGGAGCCGTGGCCGGCGCTCTCGCGCATCGAGCGCTCATCTCTGTTGAGATCGTGCGTGAGCGTCCGGCACGTGCCAGCACGAGCTATGAGACGCCGCAATGGATGTGATGGACTGACCGGACGGCAGCACAAGGTCGAGCGACCCGGAACAACACACCGGGTCTTTCGAGACACCGCTCGCTTCGGCCTCCTCGAGCAGAGTGCTACGCTCGGTTGCGGCGTGTTCAACGGAAAGGCGAAGGCCGTCGCGGCATGGGCAGAGGACCGCCGCCGTCGGCACACGGTCGAGGCGCACGACGAGACGGTTCGAAACGAATGCGACTGGCGCGCAACGAAAGGATGGCGACGCGATGAAGGTACTCATTGGTTATGACGGTTCGATGTGCGCCGACGCTGCGTTGGCGGACCTTCGCAAGACTGGCCTTCCGGCAGATACGGAGGCCCTCGTTGTATCGGTCGGCGAGACCTGGCTACCGCCTCCGTCGAGCTACGAGATGCTGGAGACGGACTTTGCGCACGGTCGAGACCGAACCTTGCGCGACGCCGAGGAACTTGCCGTTGCCGGACGCGACAAGGTCCTGGCGTCGTTTCCCCAGTGGGCCACTCGCCACGAAGCCCGTGTCGGGAGCCCGGCCAGGCAACTCCTCGCGCTCGCCGACGAGTGGAAACCCGACTTGATCGTCGTCGGTTCGTACGGCCGCACGGGAATCGCGAAGTTCTTCCTGGGCAGCGTGTCACAGACGGTCGCTTCCGAGGCGTCGTGTTCGGTTCGCGTCGCTAGGGGACACATCGACGTGCCTGACGAGCCGGTCCGTATCGTCGTAGGCCTCGACGGCTCACGGGGAGCCGACGCGGCGGTGCGCGCCGTGGAAGGCCGCGTCTGGCCGACGGGAAGCCACGCGAGACTCATTACGGCAATCGGCCCCTTCTCGATCGACGGAAGAGAGTTGAAGGGTGAGCTGGAGCGCGTTCAGGAGCTCCATTCGTCGGCGCTCCAACGCCTTCGGAGCAAGGGCCTGGAAGTGACGACCACAATTCACGAAGCCGACCCGCGGAAGTTCATTGTCGAGAATGCCGAACAATGGGGCGCCGACTGTATCTTCGTGGGCGCAAGCGGGTTGCTCACGATCGACCGATTCCTCTTCGGGACGGTCGCGGCGGCAGTCACGGCCCGGGCCAGCTGTTCGGTCGAGGTCGTCCGTTAGTGGCTTTCCGGCGCGCTCATCGGAGTCATTCTGATTGAGCATCGCCGGCGAGAGCGCTCGGAGTGTCGGGTCACGACAGGTCGGGAAGCTTCGCTCTCCTTTCGATCAGGAAGTCGCGCAGGACACGGGCGCCGTTGTGCACCGTGTCGCGAGCACTGTAGAGCAAGGTCACTCGGCCCTGTCGCGCCGCGTCGAGGATCGGTGTCCAGCGTTGGGAATTCGCGTCGAGCTCTTTCCGGTAACGCTGGCGAAACTCCTCCCAGCGTTCTGTCCGATGTCCGAACCACTTTCTCAGGTCCGTGGTGGGTGCAACTTCTTTCATCCACTCATCAGCCGAGACCGCGTCCTTCGTCATTCCTCGCGGCCACAGGCGTTCGACGAGAATGCGCCGTCCGTCTCCGCGCGCACGCGGCCCAGGAACTCCGCGCCGCCGACATGGCG
>CAZQBW010000088.1:0-17912 GCA_964591515.1 uncultured Clostridia bacterium | reverse complement strand
TCGCGTGTGCTCGTTGCACTCGCCCCCGCGACCCACGGCTATTTCCTTCGACCGCGGAGCGGTCGAAGGATTCGACCGCTCCGCGGTCGTTCAGTAGGCCAAACTCCAGATCGACCGCGGAGCGGTCGAACCGTGACACGAAACTCGATCAGTCCGGGTTACCAACTGCGAGCAGCTCAGAGAGCAGCTTCACGAGATCGTCGAATTCAACGGGCTTGACCACGTGAGCATTGAATCCGGCCTCGCTCGACTTCTTCCGGTCGTCGTCCTGGCCCCACCCCGTTAGCGCCACCAGCACCATTCTCTTTCCCCAATCCTGGGCACGGATTCTGCGGCACACTTCGTAACCGTTGAGACTTGGCAGTCCGATGTCGAGAAGGATGACGTCCGGCCGGAGCGATTGCGCTGCCTCAATGGCCTCGAGTCCGTCCGCGGCTGTATGCGTCTCGTTGCCCGAGAGCTTCAGAAGCAGTGCCATCGAATCCGCTGAGTCCCGATTGTCGTCGACGACGAGGATGCGCTTTCCCGTCGTCGGACTTGAATCATCGGAAGCGGTCATACTCGGCGCCAGCTTGCCCAGCTCCATGTGGAGAGGAAGTCGCACGACGAACTCACTACCGCGGCCGATGCCGTCGCTCCGGGCCTCAACTGTTCCGTGGTGCATTTCGACCAGGCTCTTGACGAGCGTCAGCCCGATCCCGAGCCCGGTCGTTGCGCGCTCCAGCGATGTGTCCACCTGAACGAAAATGTCGAAAACGTGAACGAGCTGACTACTCTCGATTCCGATGCCGCTGTCCTTGATCCGTATGACGGCCCGCCCTTCTTCCTGCTCAACGGACAATGAAATGCGGCCACCCCTTTCGGTGAACTTGCACGCGTTGTTCAGCAGATTGCCGAACACCTGCGCGAGCCTTGTCGCGTCGGCGTTCAGGTAGAGCTGTTGCGGAGGGAGCGTGACGGTCAGTTCGTGATTAAGGCTCTCGATGAGCGGCCGGGCAGCCTCGACGGCCTGGCGGATCGCCGATTGCAGCTCGATTCGCGATAGACGGAGCTCGATCTTTCCACGGCTGATCCGGCTCACGTCGAGCAGGTCATCCACCAGCCTCACCATCTGCCCGACCTGCCGCTCCATCATTTCCGATGCGGAGCGTACGGCTTCGCCGTCCCAGTCAGACATCCGAATGACCTTGAGTGAGTTGAGAATCGGTGCCAGCGGATTGCGCAGCTCGTGCGCGAGCATGGCCAGAAACTCGTTCTTGCGGCTGTCCGAGTCGGACAGGTCCGCGGCAAGCTGCTGCAACCGGTTCGCCGACTGTCTCTGCTGATGCACGTCGGTGCTCGATCCGATCCACATCACGATGTGACCTTTTTCGTCACGCAGAGGCAACGTCTGGCTGAGATGCCACCTGTACTCGCCGTCCGAGCGACGAAAGCGATGCTCCATGAGAAAGACGTTTCCAGTCTGTATCGACTGCTGCCAGAGCCTGACGGTCTCTCCCAGATCATCCGGATGAATGAAGGACGTCCATCCCCATCCCTTGATCTGTTCGAATGACCGCCCCGTAAATGCCGTCCACTGGGGATTGAAGTAGTCAACGTCCCCATTGGGCTTTGCGGTGATGACCTTCTGCGGCATCGAATCCATGACGAATCGCAGACGCCGCTCTCCCTCACGCTCGAGGTCCTGAAGGTGCTTCCGGACGCTGATGTCGCGGATGTTGCACTGGATGACTCGGTGGTTGGCCTCGCCATACACGTTGCTCACCAATTCCACGTCGATTCGCTGTCCGGCTGTCGTCTCGAGTGGCAGGTTGTCGTAGCGAATGTATTCGTTCTCCTGCAACTCGCGCACTGCCGCCTTGCTCGCCTCGATGTCCTTGAAGAGCCCGATCTCCCAGAGCTCCTTGCCGATCAGGTCATCCCGGGTGCAACCCAGAAGCCTCACGAGGAATGGATTGGCATCCGTAATCGTCGCGGTCGCGGCATCAAGGATGAGGATTCCGTCCTTGGCGGATTCGAACAGGCGTCGATACCGGATCTCTGAAGCGCGGAGCTCCTCGTCGGCCTGCTTCTTCTCGGAGACGTCCTGGATGGCAAGCAGGATGTAGGGCGTACTCCCGTCCGCCTGGCGTCGACCGTTGAGCATCATCTTGCGACGGCCGAGACTCTCGAACTCGGACTCGACCTCGAAGTCGTCGAATGGACTCTGGGTGCGCAGAACCTCATCCAGCAGCCCGCGCAGCTCAGGAATGTCCCACTCCCCGCTTCCGATCTCGTAGACAAATCGGCCCTCGGTTTCGGCGGACGACACGCGAAAACGCTCGTAGTACGCTCGGCTCGCCGTCCGGACTCTCAGGTCGGCGTCGAGCACAAGGAGCGGTTCGCGAACCGTGCTCACGATGCTCCCGATGTACTCGTTGGCGCGCTTCAGGACGTCGATGTCGACGAGCATTACGACCGCACCGTCCACCGTGTCGTCGAGAGTCCGGTACGGACGCACTCGCAGGGAGTACCAGTGACCGCTCGTGTTGCGAACGTCGGACTCTCGATTGCTGGCCGTGTCAATGACCTGCCTCAATACCGGCTCGAGGTCCGGAAGGTCCTCGAAATCGAGTCGGATGTCCGTGAGCGGCCGTCCCACGTCCGTCGCCTTCAGGTGAATCAGGGTCTCCGCCGTCTTCGTGAATCGCCGGATTCGCAAATCCGGTCCGACGATGACGATTGCAATCTGGACACTGCCGAACAAATTGACCAGATCACTGTTGAGCCTGTTCAACTCGAGGTTCCGGTTGCTCAGCTCGTCGTTGACCGTAGCCAGTTCCTCGTTGCTCGACTGGATTTCCTCCTTTGAAGTCTCGAGCTCCTCGTTGACGCTCTGCAATTCCTCGTTGGCGGACTGGACCTCCTCGTTGGCCGACTGCAGCTCTTCGTTGGCGGCATCCTGCTGCTCTATGACCGACTGCAGGTAGTCTCGCGTGGCTGCCAATTCCTGCTCGAGTTGCACAATTTCTGCATCGGGGAGGGTCACCGGTGGAGCTCCTGAATCCGAAGTCTCGACTTTCCCGGATTCAGGCTCTTCAAAGAGGACGAGGAATCCACCCTCATCCGGCCCGTTTCCACGCACCGGAATGACCTCGACCTTCACATCGCGAAATTCGTTTCCATACTTGATCCGAAGACGCTCGGTACGAACGGCACGCTTCTCGGAGGCAGCGAGCCTGAGAGCGGATCGCACGGCGACGAGCAGCCCCTCCCGAAGCATCTTGAGCAGGCTGAGGCTCGCCTTGCCGGGCGCCGGCGAAAGGTAGATCCCCGTGTCCCCCCGATACTGCAGTATGTCCAGGTCCGCTGAAACGAGCACCCCCGGAGGTGCGAACCTCGACACCAGGAGTCGGTCGGCTTCCTTCGTCAGGTCCACCGCGGCACCCGATGGCCGCACCGTGATTGGTACGAAGGGCACGCGGGGCATCGCGCCGGTGTGGAGCGGAAAGTGGCGTACCTGCGCACTGGACCCGGGCTTTCGGGAATAGATCTTGTTGCTGGCGTCGACGACGTCGAAGAGGCCTCGGTAGGCGCCGTTCGTTTCGGAACTGCCAAGCCAGAGTGCGCCGCCGGGCTTCAACGAGTAGTGCAGCGTCGAAAGGGTTCGCTGCTGAAGTACGGGATCGAGGTAGATCAGGAGATTGCGGCAGCTCGCCATGTCGATTCGCGAGAACGGCGGATCCGACAGGATGTTGTGACGAGAGAAGATGCAGGCGTCGCGAATCGACTTGCTGATTCGGTAATGATCGTCGACTTCCGAGAAGTACTTCCGCAGTCGTTCCGGCGAGACGTCCCGCTCGATGTCCTTCGAATAGACGCCTGCCCTGGCTATCTCGACGCTTGATGCATTCAGGTCGGTGGCGAAAAGCTGGAGTTGGGCCGAGCTGTTCTCGGCCTCGGCGGCTTCGGCAAACGCGATTGCGAGCGAGTAGGCCTCCTGGCCGGTGGAGCAGCCGATCGTCCACATCCGGACTGGCTCGTGATTCGGTCGGTCTCTGATCAATCGCGGGAACACGTCCTTCTCGAGGACTTCGAAGGCGGACGCATCGCGAAAGAAGCTCGTGACGTTGATCAGGATGTCCTGGAACAACGCTTCGACCTCGGCCGGCGTCGTCTCGAGGAACCGCACGTAGTCGTCGAGCCTCTCGATCTTCCTGAGCACCATTCGGCGCGTGATCCGGCGATACAACGTGCTGATCTTGTAGTGCGTGAAGTCGACCCCGGTGACCTGGAGGATCTGGTGGATAACGGCCGGCAGGATCGCCTCGTCACCGGGCGCCATGACTGCAGCCGCAGGCTCCGCGAATGCGTGACGGGCAATGCGGGCAAGCTCGCCGGCAATCGCCTCCGGAGACATCACGAAGTCCACGAATCCGGAAGCAATTGCGCTCTGGGGCATTCCCCGGTACTGCGCCGAGGAATCCTGCGCAAACGTAATTCCACCCGCGGCCTTGATCGCTTCGAGACCTATGGTTCCGTCCGACGCATTCCCGGACAGCACCACGCCTATCGCCTGGTGTCCGCGGTCCTCGGCCAATGCGCGGAAGAACTGATCGATCGGATGATGAACACGATGACCTTCGCGAGGCATCAAGTGGAGTGAGCCCCTGAGGATCACCATGCCCTGCGCCGGTGGAATCACGTAGACGTGATTCGGCTCGACCGCCGAAACGTCGAGGACTTCCGTGACAGGCATTGTGCTGGATCGCGAAAGAATCTCCACCAGGGCGCTCGGATGTGTCGGAGCCAGATGCTGCACCAGGACGAATGCCATGCCGGTGTCCGATGGCAGAGCCTCGAGCAGCTGCGTGAAGGCTTCGAGTCCGCCAGCAGAGGCCCCGACTCCGACAATCGGGAACAACGCGTCCTCGTCCGCTCCGTCGATCTCGGCGGGAGCGTCGGGCGATTCCATCGCCTCAGAGGATCGATCGGGTCCCTGGTCCGTCATTACAGGCTGGCCTTCACTTCGCGGCGCGACTGCCGCTGTTGTCTCGTGCTCGGCACGATCAAGGACTCGCCCTGCAAACAGAACTTGCGTACGATGACATCGGCCTCAGATGATGCTAATGCCCCGGGCATCGGTCGTCGGCCATACTGAACGAGTGAAATTACTATACGCCCGGAACACCTTCGCAGCCTCAGCGCGAGCCTCAATTCCGCGCATTGGTGACGGAAGTTCCTGATTCGCGAACACCATGAAACAAAGTGCCTTCGTCATTGCGGACGTCTTCGCCGAGACACCGTTTGCCGGCAATCAACTCGCGGTCTTCACCGACGCCCGTGGATTGTCGGATGAGCAGATGCAGCGCGCCGCGAACGAGATGAACTATTCGGAGACGACTTTCGTGTTGCCACCTGAGTCGCCGGATGCGGACCTGCATCTCCGGATCTTCACGCCACAGGTCGAGCTGCCGTTTGCCGGCCATCCGCTCGTAGGCTCGGGCTTCGTCGCCGCCGTAAAGGGACTCGTCCCGTGCGCTCCATCGGTAATCCGATTCGAGACCGGCGTCGGCATCATCGACGTGTCGGTGGAGATCGAGTCGAATCTGACGGGTCGCGCGGTGATGCGTCAGCCGAATCCCGAGCTCGTCCGCGAGCTCGTTGACGACGCCAGCGCCGCGAACGTGGCGTCGGCTCTCGGTGTCTCGCGCGATCAGATCGCCTCGGCGTATTCGCCCATCGCGATCATGGACAACGGTCTTCCGATGATGATCGTGCCGCTCGATGGACTCGAGTCAGTGCGGGCGCTGAACCCGAACCAGCATTCGTTGCGGCTCCTGGCCGAGACCCACGCCGTGAAGACCATCCTGGCGTTCACCACCGAGACCGTGCACCCCGACTCGTCGGTCCATTGCCGCGTGTATGCGCCCGGCGCTGGAGTTCTGGAAGATCCGGCGACCGGATCGGCGAACGGTCCGCTCGGAGCGTACCTGCTGCGGTACGGGCGAGTGGAACCCGGAGAGATCGTCAGCGAGCAGGGTTACGAGATGGGTCGTCCGAGCACGCTGCTGGTGAACGTCGAACGCGCCAGCGACGGAAGCGTCGTCAGCGTGCACGTTGGCGGCGGTGTCTTTCTCGTCGGAGACGGCACTATGTACTTCGAAGGAGGGCTGTGATGGATCTGGGACTTCGAGACAGGGTGGCGCTGGTCGCCGCGGCCAGCACCGGCCTGGGGCGGGCAACGGCCGAGCGGCTCGCGCTCGAAGGGGCGCGCCTCACGATCTGCGCCCGCTCGCAGCAGACGCTCGAGGCAGCCGCGGCCGAGATTCGCGCATCGGCCGGGACCGAAGTCTTCCCGGTCCTCTGCGACGTAACGAACGAATCAGAAGTCCACAAGATGGTGGAGGCAACGGTCGAGCGCTACGGACGCCTCGACGTGCTCGTGACGAATGCCGGAGGTCCACCCTCGGGCGGCTTTGCCGAGTTCTCGGACAGCCTCGAACCCTACCGCCGAGCGCTCGAGCTGAATCTGCTGTCGACGGTCTCGCTCATCCAGGCGGCGGTGCCCGAGATGCGAAAGAACGGTTGGGGGCGAGTTATCGCCGTAACATCGCTGGCCGCCAAACAACCCTCGATGTCGCTCCTGCTCTCGTCCGTCGCGCGCGCGGGCGTGCTCGCCTTCACCAAGGTGCTGGCCACCGAGTTGGCGAGGGAGAACATAACCGTGAATTCGGTGTGTCCCGGCTTCACGCTGACTGAGCGGTTGCTCGAGCTCGCGGTCGCCGAATCCGACCGCGGCGGCGTCACGACCGAAGAGGTCTACGAGAAGTGGCGGAGCGACATACCGGCGCGACGCATTGCGGACCCGGATGAGTTTGCGGATGTCGTTGCGTTCCTGGCGTCGGAGAGGGCGAGTTACGTGACTGGCGTCGCCCTCGCGATCGACGGCGGCATCATCAAGAGTCTGTACTGACGGATGGAGGAGAGCTCCGCACCTCGTGCCTGACTCAGTGCTCTCCGTGCCTCCGTGCCCTCTCTACACCGACGGTCTGCCGTGGGCATACAGAGAGCACAGAGGCACAGAGTGCACTGAGTCTCGACATTGTCAGAGCGATACCACTACCGTGACATCCAAGTGACGAAACTGCATCCCCACGTCCAGGTCGTCGAGGCGGAAGGCCACCTGATCGACTCGAACATCCTTCCCCAGATCTTCGACCGGGTGATCGAGAACGGTGGCCTCTACGAAGTCGACGAGTTTCGAATCGGCCGGAACAACGAAGAGTCGTCGCTGCTGAAACTGCGCGTGTCGGCCCGTACACCAGAGCTTCTGGCCGAGCTGCTCGAGCACCTCGTGCCGCTTGGCTGCCATCCTCACTCCGAGACCGACGTTCGTCTGAAACCTGCCGAGGCCGACCGCGTCGTGCCCGACGATTTCTATTCGACCACGAACATGCGGACTCTCGTCAGACACGCCGGCTCGTGGATCGAAGTCGAGCACCAGCGAATGGATGCAGTCATCGTCCTCGACGATGGCAAGGCCTCGTGCCGGAAGCTGCGTGATGTCAGGAAGGGAGAGCTGGTCGTCTGTGGAACGGAGGGCGTCCGAATCGTCCCGGTCTTCAAGGATCGGGATCGCAAGGCCTTCTCTTTCATGGCGAACGAGGTGAGTTCCGAGCGCCGTGTCGAGACAGCCGTGAAGCAGACGGCAGCGCTCGTCCGAGAAGTGAAATCGAAGGGCGGACGTGTCGTCGTGGTCGCCGGGCCGGTCATCGTCCACACGGGTGCGGGTCCGGATTTTTCGACACTTCTTCGCGGGGGCTTCGTGGACGCACTTCTCTCGGGAAACGCGTTGGCCGTCCACGACATAGAGCAGTCGCTCTACGGCACGTCTCTGGGTGTCTCGTACGAGACCGGCGTTCCGGTGGAAGAGGGCCACAAGAACCACATGCGTGCAATCAACGCCGTGAACCGCGCCGGTTCGATAGCCGAAGCGGTCCGTACCGGAATCGTGACGTCGGGAGTCATGGCCGACTGCGTTCGTTGCAGTGTTCCGTTCGTGCTCGCCGGATCGATTCGCGACGACGGCCCGCTCCCGGACACGCTCATGGATCTCATAGAAGCCCAGGCGAAATACGCCGAACACCTGCGCGACGCGGATCTCGTCATCATGCTGTCAACGATGCTGCATTCGATCGGCGTCGGGAACATGTTGCCAGCCTGGGTGCGCACGATCTGTGTCGACATAAATCCCGCTGTCGTCACGAAACTCTCGGACCGCGGCTCCGCGCAGGCCATCGGCATCGTGACCGACGTCGGTCTGTTCGTTCACCTGCTCGCCCGCGAGCTAGTACCGGCCACGGCGTGACGGGCCGGGCGCCGGGTCCCGGCCGTCCTTTGGTATCATCGGCCGGATGAAGCTCGATGCCGCACTGGTCTGCGACCGAGGCCTCAGCTCGAAGCGGCCGATAAACGAGGACCGCGCGCTCTCGCTCGTGGAGCGGGGACTTTTCGTCGTCTGTGACGGCATCGGCGGCCACTCCAGTGGCGAGGTCGCCAGTCAGCTCGCCGTCGATACGATCGAGGAAGCGCTCGGCCACGCCAACGGAAACGACATGGAGGAGCTCCTCGAGGACGCGATCCGGTACGCGAACCGTGACATTTTCGAAGCGTCGCTCGCAACCGACGAGTACTTCGGCATGGGCACTACCGTTGCACTCCTTCACGCGGACGTATCGACGCGTAAGGCCGTGATAGGTCACGCCGGCGACAGCCGCGTCTACCGATTCGACGGCACGAGCCTCCATCGCGAAACCTACGACCATACCGACGTCGATGACCTCCTTCGTTCCGGTCGCCTCTCTCAAGACCAGGCGATTCTGCGCGGCAAGCAGAACACGATCAATCGTGCGCTCGGCATCGAGGCGGAGGTCCAGGCCGAGTTCAAGACGATCCCGCTCGTGGAGGGCGACTCGTTCCTGCTTTGCTCGGACGGCGTCAATCGGCATCTCGCTGACGACGAACTGGAAGAGTTATTCCAGGACGGCCTCGGTCCGGCCGAGATCGTGGCTGAGATAAAGAAGCGGTGCTACGCGCGCGGCGCGGAAGACAACCTCACCGCAATCGTCGTCTCGACCGCAGAGACGCCCGCGGAGGCTTCGCGCGGGCGAAGGGCTGCACGACCGATCCAGGCGCCCGTGCCCAAGTCGGCCGGTCGATTGGATTCACCCGCTGTTGATTCGAATCGGATTCTCCCGCCGCCCGGTCAACCCGCCTCGATCCCGAAGTCATCGACGCCACGCCGGAGTCCGATTGGTCCGGTAACCGTGTTGGCTGCAGCCGTTGCTCTCAGCGCCGGTTGGTTCGCCATCGGAAGGGTTTCGGCGCGCTGGTTTGCACCAGCCGGATCGGTGACGCCACCCGCGGCGACGGCGAAGGAGGCATTCGAACGCGGCGAATACGCCGTTGCAAGAGCCGGATTCGCGAAACTGACTTCGGAGGATCCTGCACGGGCCGACTACCACTACTGGCTGGGCAGATCGCTCCTGGAGACCGGTGATTCTCGGGAGGCAGTCGTGCATCTCGAGGAGGCTGCGCGCCTCGATCCTGCTTCACCGGATGCGCTCCTCTTCCTGGCAGTCGCATACGAGACGGAGGGCCGCTCGCGCGAGGCATCCGATACGCTCCGCCGATACGTCCAAGCCGCGACGCCGCCGGCAGGTTCGGCGCCACCAACTGGCGTGCGTCCGCCCCCGACGGCTGGATCCGGCGCTAACCGCTGACCCGCACCGACCGAAACATGCCCTCACTGCAGCTCGAACACAGCATCGTTGACGATCGGTACGAAGTGCGCCGCCGGCTCAGTCACGGCAGCTACGCCGAGATTTACGAAGCGTACGACCTGACCCGGCAGCGGCGCCCGGTGATTATCAAGGCGCTCAACACTTCGCTTCAGGGCACGCCGGAAGAGGATCTCGAGCGAACGCTCGTCGAGAACTTCCAGAACGAGGCAATTGCACTCGACACGGTCGGTCACCCGAACGTAATTCGGAGACTTGGCCACGGAACCGCGGCTGACCTGGCTGGCACTCCGTTTCATTACATCGTTCTCGAGTTCATGCCGGGTGGCGACCTGATGGCGCTTTGCCGGCAGCGTCCACTCACGCTCGAGGAGATGCTCTACTACGTCAGGCAGCTCTGTGAAGCTCTGGCTCTCGCGCACGAGCGCGGCGTCATTCATCGCGACATCAAGCCGCAGAACCTGCTGCTGAGCGCCGACGGTGCGACCATCAAGGTCACCGACTTCGGCGTCGCAAAAGTCGGCCACTCCGATCCGCACGCAGATCACACTCGAGTCGGAACCGACCTCTACGCACCGCCGGAACACAACCCGAATGCTGACGAAGCCACGGCTCGCGAGCGGCTGACGTGCTCGGCCGACGTCTATTCGCTGGCCAAGACGATCTACGCGGCTATGACCGGCAAGGCGCCCCGACAGTTCGCGCGGCAACCGATCTCTGAGCTTCCACCGGAGCTTGCTTCAAAGCCCTGGGGTCCGCGCCTGCTCGCAATCCTCAGGCGGGCGACGGCTACCGCCGTTTCCGATCGGTATCCGACGATCATGGCCTTTCGCGACGAGCTCGCCGAGCTCGAGGCTCTGGCAACCGAGGCGGACGAACAGACGCGGGTGCGGTCGCGCGAGTCGGCTGCTCCGGCCACTGGTCCCCTGACGCCGGCCGCGCGGCCCGAGTTCGCACCCAGACTTGCAGCGACCGTGACGCATGTCGGCGGAACTCCACGACCGCCTGCGGTCGCCAACGTGCCTGCGGCTCAACCGCCGGCCGCGCTCGTCGGTTCGCAGTCGCCGCGAATTGTCGTCGACCTCGGAAGCCCCAAGTCACCGGCCCCTGTGGCCGCGGCGGCTCAGGTGTCGCAAGCGCCGTCGATACGGCAAGGTCCCGGTCCGCTCATCCGACCGGCGCCCCACACGATTGCGAAGGATGACACCGAGCCCTATTCCTACCGCGAAGACCTGCGCGATCTATTCTGGACTGGGTGGAAGAAGCGCATCGCCATCGTTCTGCTTACGCTCGTTCTTTGCGGCGCCGTTGCGGCCGTGTTTCTCGAGGTATACCGCACGGTATCTAGCCGGCAGCTCAAGCAGGGCGCGGTCACGGCGCAGCAGCTCACGCTGCGTGACGGTCCGTCGATGTCGTCGAACGATGTAGGTCGATTGCCGTACGGCACGCGAGTTCGAATTGTCGAGAAGTCTACCGATGGCCAGTGGTTGCGAGTCGAGGTAGTCCAGTTGGGCGACTCGGTCCCGGACGAGCAGCCCGACACGGGCTGGGTGGGCGCGCGCTTCGTCGTGATCGACGGCAACTGACTAGTCGGGCACCTCTTCGACGTCCACCGTGTCGACGATGCCGATGATCGCCGCGTCGACCGGACACTCGTTGCAGCCCTGCGCCATGCGCGCCGACGAACCCTGAACGACTAGTACCGTCTCGCGAACGCCCGCTCCGACGGTGTCGACCGCAATTACCGCGCTCCCGCGCTTCCCCGTCGGGTCGGCGGCATCGAAGGGCGTCACGACAAGCAGCTTCCGCCCTTCGAGACGCGGATCCTTTCGCGTCGCAACGACCGTTCCGACGATGCGACCGATCAACACGGCGATCGCGCTAGCGCGGCAGGCCGATCGGGAGGACGTCGTCGACGGTGCCGTGCGGGCGCGGGATCACGTGAACGCTGATCAGTTCGCCGACACGCCGGGCCGCAGCGGCGCCAGCGTCGGTCGCAGCCTTGACCGCGGCGACGTCGCCCCGAACGATGGCGGTCACGAAGCCGGCGCCGATCTTTTCGTAACCGATGAGCGTCACGTTCGCGGCCTTCACCATCGCGTCCGACGCTTCGACCATGGCCACCAGGCCACGCGTCTCGATCATTCCAAGGGCTTCCATCATGCGTACTCCTTCAGACGACTACTGGGTAATTGCTAGCGCCCGATCGCACGGGCGGTCGACTCCTCGATCAGCCGAATCAACTCGGAGCGGGTCAGCGTAATGGTTTCGTCGCCGTTCGTCGAGGCCGCCGCAGGTGACACATCTCGCGGCGTGAACGAACACGCCTGACCGGCGCGCGGCGTTGCACCCATGTATCCGGCGCGATCGCGAACGTCGATGAGCTTTGCCACCGCCTCGGCGGGCAGCAGCCGCGCCCCGCCCAGGAGGTGCGCGACGAGGCTGATCTTGGCGAAGTGCTCGATCGTCTCCATGTTCGAGAGCGCCGTTTCCATGTTCGGTCCGTAGGCAACGGCGCCGTGGTTGGCAAGCAGCAGGGCATCGTGCGCCGGAATGAATTCGGTAAGCGCATCGACGAGCTCGTTCGTCGAAGGTGTTCCATAGCGGGTAAGGGGAATGCAGCCGAGGGTGAGCACGACCTCGCTGAGCAGCGCCTTGTCGAGCGCCAGCCCCGCAACAGCGAAGCCCGTGGCGTTCGGGGGATGAGCGTGAACGACGGCGTGAATGTCAGACCTGAGCCTGTAGATCTCGAGATGCATCGCGAGCTCCGAGCTCGGCCTTCCCTCTCCCGGCAGAGCCTTGCCCGCCGTGTCGGTGTGAACGACCATCGACGGCGTCATCCTGCCCTTGCAGACCATCGTCGGCGTGGCGAGCAGCGTACCGTCCGGCAATCGGGCCGAGATGTTCCCGTCGCCGCCTGCGACGAATCCGCGCTCGTAGAGCATCCGGCCGATCTCGCAGATCGCCTCCCTCAGTCCCTTTTCTGACGTGTCCTTGAACATAGAATCCGCTCTGTAGGGAGGTGGCTAGACGGTCTCGTGCTCGCGCAGGTCTTCAATCGAGGCCTGGGCACCTGCATCATCGGTATCGACGTGACCCGCGGGACGCGCGAGTGCGTAGGAGAGGCTTTCGAGAGAGATGGTCAGGTCAACGGTCTTGATCTTCACGTCCGCCGGACCCGAGAGCCGGGCAGGCGCGAAGTTGAGCACTGCGCGGATCCCTGCAGCCACGATGTCATCGAGCGCCGCCTGCGCGGCGTGAGCTGGCACTGCAAGTGCTGCGATATCAATATTTTCCGCCGACGCAATCTCAGCGAGTCGCGATACCGGGTAAATCGGAACGCCCGCCTTGGTCGTGGTCCCGAGCTTCTCGATGTCCGTATCGAACATGGCGACCATCTGGAACGAGTCGACCGAGAAGCCGTCGTAGTTCGCGAGCGCAAGACCAAGATTGCCTGCTCCGACCACGACGAGGCGGTGTTGGACGTCGAGACCGAGAATCGATCTGATCTGTTCGCGAAGCTCGTCGACGTAGTAGCCGACGCCGCGGACGCCGAACTCGCCGAAGTACGCGAGATCCTTGCGAATCTGCGCCGAGTTCAGATTGAAGCGTTCTGCCAGTGTCTGTGATGACACGGTCTGTAGTCCCTCGTCCGAGAGCGCGTTCAGACACCGGAGGTAGACCGACAGGCGATTGATCGTCAGTTCGGAAATCTTCTCAGACTTGAACTGGACCGGCGTGGTTCGATTTCCCATGAATCTTTGGTTCCCGAGGCCGGCGCATCCCTCGCCGGCGACGGCGCGAGTATACACGAAAGGCCCTTGGGTCGGGGGCGGATTCAGCCTCCGGGCATGCGCTTGACGCGCGCGCTTGGAGCAGTGACAATGCCAAGGCGGAGACATGTCTCTGCAGCTCCCAATTCGCATCTTTAGCGGGCTGAGGCCTTGATGGCGACTTTGGATTCACTTCGGGTATTGCCCGAATCGACCGAACGGTCGGCGCGATACGAGCTCACGGATCGCGAGCTCGAGATCCTGCGCGTGACCCGAGCACATTCGAAATCGACGGTCACGATTGCGGAGGAGGTCGGTCTTGGGGCCGACACGGCCTCGGTTGCGCCTATCCTCGACCGGCTCGAGCGGCTCCAGTTGCTCAATGGCTTCTATGCGGCCGGACGCGTCATGACGTCGGCGAGCGAGGACCACCGGCGCTATTACAGGACTTCCGAGCTCGGCGAGCGACTCGCATCGCCGGGAGTGCATCGAACGGACCTGTGATTCGATCCACAACCGTTCGTGGGGGATTTCGAGGCCGTCGGCCGGATGCTGGTTTCTCGCTCCTCGAGATCCTCATCGTCGTTGCCGTCGTCATCGTTCTGGCAGCGATCAGCATCCCGCTGATTTCCAGCTGGGTTGCCCAGTACCGGCTGGACATTGCCGCTCAGCAGGTCGCAGACGGCCTGCAGACGGCGAAGATGCAGGCCGTGTCCAAGACTCGCCGACGGGAGCTGCTCTTCGACGTCACTGGCAACAGACTCGGACTCGAGGGTTCGACGCTCGTCGATCTTCCGGGCGGAGTGAGATTCGACGCCGGCGGGGTAACCGTCCCTCCTGACCCTGCCGTCACAATGGGACAGGCGGTCACGTTTCCCTCCGTGGACGCCGATACGGGACTGTGTGCCGCGGCCTTCACGGGCAAGGGCATTCCAGATGTGGACCCTGGCACGGTCTACGCGGTGTTTCTCACGAACACCGCGGGCACGAAGTCGGTGGTAGTCACGAGCGCCGGTAACGTACGAATCCGATCGTGGGACGGCTCGACCTGGCGGTAGAAACCGCAGCCCGGCCTCGGTCTCCCGGTCGTTCCGCATCGATTCACTCACCCTTCCCAGTCGGTCGCGCGTCTTCTCGCCTGCTTGCAGGCTCAGAAGCTCGATCGAGGGGCGATTCCGGTTCTCACTGCTCCTTCGATCTAACTATCATCACGGAGCACGGCGCGTGCATCGCCACCGCGAGCGATACGGATCCGAGAAGGAAGCGCTTGATTGCGCCGTCGCCGTGCGATCCGACGACGACGAGATCCGCTCCCCAGTTCTCTGCTTCGTCAATGATGATCCGCTTCGGCGACCCGACCGCGACAACAGTCGTGATCTGCCCGTCGCGAAAACCGGCTCTCCTCAGGACACCTGTCGCCTCGTCGAGGAAATTCCTCGATCTCGCCCGATCGAGGTTCTCGAGGTCCTCGTAGCGCTCGGGCGGGAGGACGCCGGCGCCGTGCAGATTTCGCGGATACATTTCCAGCGCATAGACCAGTCGCACCTCTGAGTCGGGTGGGAACGTTCGGGCTGCGACCTCGCGCACCGCGGCCTCGCTGTATTTGGAGCCATCAATCGGCAACAGAATCTTCATGGTTTCCTCCATCTGCCGGCAATCCGGCTGAGCGCAGGATGGCCTGACACCCCATGTGATCCAAGCAAGCCGTGAGCCGGTCGCGGGGCGCCCCGGATGTCGCCGGAAGACGCCGTGGAATCGAGCTGCTGACCACAATTGCCGGACAGAGTACGAAAATCCGCGCATCAACGTGGGGCGAGAGACCCAGCTCCAGTGAGGTCGCGATGCAAAGACTCCGGGAGTCGTTGTCGGACCGACTGGCACGTTCATTGCGTGGATTACCGTGGGCTCGTCCGGGTTGCGTGCTCGCGACGAAGGCAATTCGCGAGGCAGCTCCTCCGGATTGGGCGCGAAGGAGGTGCGTTCATGCGAAGCAGCAAGCGTTACTCGAACGCTACGATCACGAAGCGGGTCGACCACGACGCAGGCCGTCACCACATTCATCGAAGCGCTTCGGAGCCGGCGGTCTGCAAGCGTTGCCACGCCGTCTGGGCCAACCGTCGGTGGACTCGCGCCAGTTCGTCGGATATCCGGGTTCCCGAAAGAACTCAGGGAGAAGTCCGCAGCAGCGCCCACCCCGATCGCGAGACCGTCTGTCCGGCGTGTCGCCAGTTGCAGGAAGGCGTTCCGGGTGGATTCGTTCATCTCTACGGCGCGTTTCTTCAGAAGCATCTGGTCGAGATCGAGCAGTTGCTCCGGAACGAGGCTGAACGGGCAGCCGACCTGAATCCACTGGCTCGAATCATGGGCTGGCAACGAGACGCCGAAGGCGGACTTACGGTGTCCACCACGACTGATCACCTGGCCCTTCGGCTCGGACGCGCCATTGAAGGAGCGTTCGGCGGCGACGCCCGAATCACCTTTTCGCACGAGAACAAGCTCACGCGAGTCCGGTGGCATCGGGACTGAGGTTTTCGAGAAGCGAGAGCGGCGCGGAGGACAGCGGATGAAACTCATGATCGCTTACGACGGGTCCGAATGTTCGGATCGGGCACTTCTGGATCTTCTTGTCTCGGGACTTCCGTCTGATGTGGAGGCAGTCGTGGTCTCGGTGGCTGAGCGCTGGCTTCCGCCGCCATCGGCTGCGGCGCTCGAACAACCAGCGGACGGACCACGACCGGGCCTCGAGCAGGCAAGCGATCTCGCCGCACGGGCGTGCGCGCGCCTTGCGGAGTTGTTTCCACACTGGGACATCCGGGCGGTTGTGCCGAAGGGCTCGCCCGCGTCGCAGATACTCGAGGACGCCGAGGCATGGAATCCCGACCTTGTCGTAGTCGGTTCGCACGGACGATCGGGCCTCACGCGACTCCTCATCGGAAGCGTCTCCGCGAAGGTAGCGGCAGCATCGTCGTCGAGCGTACGGGTATCGCGCGGCCGGCAGTTGGACCGCGAACGGCCCGTTCGACTCCTGATCGGACTCGACTCGTCCGAAGGCGCCCAGCGGGCCGTGCGCACGGTGATGCAGCGGAGGTGGCCCGAGGGCAGCGTGGCGCTCATCCTGACGGCGGTTGATCCGTCGGTCGACGGAAGCCCGGCACGCGACGCAGAGGCCGGGTGGATCGAGCTCCTGCAGAGGAATGCCGAGTCCGAGCTCAGGAGCGCCGGCCTGATGGTGGAGCGCCGTGTTGCGGAAGGCGATCCACGGCAACTTCTGCCACAGGCGGCAAGCGAGTGGCGGGCGGACTGTGTCTTCGTTGGAAGTCACGGCCACGGACGGCTGCGGCGTATGTTCGTGGGCAGCGTGGCGAGTGCCGTGGCTTCCAGGTCCGAGTGTTCGGTCGAAATCGTCCGCGAGGCTTCGGCCGTCAATTAGCTGTCCGCTCGCCTCAGAGCAGCAAATCGAGTGAGGTCCGGAGGTCAGCCAGTACGTCCCTCCAGTCCTCGATCCCGACGGAGACTCTTACGAGTCCATCGGTGATTCCCGCACTTTCCTTCTCGGCGGCAGAAAGCTCGGAGTGCGTAGTCGTCGCCGGGTGACACGCAAGCGTCTCGACACCGCCCAGACTGACGGCATCCCGGCCGATCGTAAGGCGGCGGAGAAACTCGAATGCGGCGCGCTTTCCACCGTGCAACTGGATCGAGAAGATTCCGCCCGGGAATCTGGCCTGCGCGTCCCTGATTCGAATCTGTTCACGGTCGGTGAACAGCGACGGATAGTGCATTCGCTCCACGGCCGGGTGATCCTTGATCGCATTGACGATGCGCTCTGCGTTCTTGCTCTGGCGATTCATTCGCAGGGTGACGGTTGGCAATCGCCCGTCCAGCAGCCAGCATTCGTCCGGCTGAAGGATGTTGCCGAGGAGCGCGCGCGTCCCGCGCAGTCGCGTGACGAGATCGAGATCGCGCGCCAGGACCACGCCGCCGAGCATGTCGCTGAAGCCCGACAGGTACTTGGTCGCGGAGTAGATGGCGAGGTCTGCTCCGAGGGAGATGGGGTGCTGAAACGTCGGCCCGAGAAACGTGTTGTCGACGGCGACAAGCGGTCGGTCGACGCGTTTTGCCGCCGCCGCACAGGCCGCGGCAATGTCCGACATCCGCAGCGTCGGATTGGCGGGCGTCTCGATCAGCACCAGGGCAAGCCGGTCGGCCGCCTTGATCGCGGCGGCAAGTGCAGGCGCGTCGCCGGCAGGTACTGGAATTCCGTTCATCCCCAGAGGCTCGAGAATCTGGTGAATGAGGTGCTGCGTGCCTCCGTACAGCGGCGTCGTGTAGACGAAACTCGCTCCAGGTGAGCAGAAGG
>CAZQBW010000087.1:0-18009 GCA_964591515.1 uncultured Clostridia bacterium | reverse complement strand
GCAGTCCCGAGATTCCGTCCTCGATGACGTCGCCGATCTGCCCGAGGCGGCTCGCGGCGATCGCCTTCTCCATCGCCATGTACTCGAAGAGCTTCGTCGGCGAGCCGAAGAATGCACTGCCGTCCGGCATAGGCACGTGCGGCGACAGCAGGATGTCGCACGCATCGAGATACGCCGGCACCTCGCCGTGAGGGATCCGGCCGGCAAAAACCACGCGGTCGCTCGCGCCACCCTCCGCGATCCGCCGCTCCACCGCCGGCCGCCGGTCGCCGTCGCCGACGAGCAGGAACCGCACCGGTACGTCGCGCGGCAGCCGCACGATCGCCTCGGCCAACGCGTCGACGCCGTGCCAGGGACCGAACGTGCCGAGAAAACCGGCGACGAGCTCCGTGCGTCCATCAGCCGGAACCGGAAACAACCGCGCGCGCAACTCTGCGCCGCCGACGCCGGGCCGGAACCTCTCGGCATCTGCGCCGTTCGGATTCACGACGATGCGGCCAGGATCGGCCCCGGCGCGCGCGCACGCCTCCGCGAGCACCTGCGACACGACGACGATGCGGTCCGCCGCGCGCAGGTTCAGCCGCTCGATCGCCGCAAGCAATCGCCGCTGGCCGACCGGATCCCAGTTCTCGGCGACCCACACCTCGGATCCGTTGAACTCGAGGCAAAGTGGCCGGTCGAGTGCGACCGCGAGCAGCACGCCCGCCGCGTTGAACCGGCTGTAACGCTGATAGACCAGATCCGGCGCCGGCCGCGAGCGCGCGATCGTCTTCGCCCTCCACCCGAAACGCAGGCTGTTCCAGACCTCGAAGATCGCGCGCACCGTGCCGAACCGCGAGTCGGGCGGCACCACGTCGAGCGGCATCCGCTCGTGATCGACCTCCAGCAGCCGGTCGTTCGCGATGAACCGGACGCGATGTCCCATCTCTGCAAACGCGTTGACGGTACCCGCGACATGGCTCGTCGAGCCGCCGACCGCCGAGGTCGCGGCCGGTGTCGCGCGAAGGAAGAGGATGTCGATTGGACCAGCCTTCGGGCGTCGAGGCGCTCGACGGCCGGCGCGAAAACCCAGCCACCAGGTCGACAGCCACGCCAGCGGAACGACAGCGCCGTAGCCGACGAGCAGCTCCAACGCCAGTTTCGGCAATTCGACCAGGACCACGCCCGCCCAGCCGCGCTCGACCGACCGGCCCTCCATGTCTCCCACCCGCACGCGACGCGCGCCAGCCAGCAGTCCGAACACCATCATCGGCACCAGCGACGGCTGCAGGTCCAGCCGGTTGCAGAAGATCCCGAACAGGTCCGATCGGCCGCGCGCTCGAATCCTCGCAAGCACTTCGCGTTTGCCGCCCGCCTTCAGCTCGGCCTTGTCGAGCACGTCGACGTCGGCGCCCGGCGCCGCGGTCTCGACCCACGTCCGAGCGCGCGCGGCCTCGCCGGCGAGGTCGAGCAGTACCGTTCTCACACGCGCTCCGCGATCACTTCCGCGCCGTCATGATGACGTTCCAGCCGAACCGGCTCCCGAGCCCGTCGATGAACGAATCCGGAACGATCCTCGGCACGTGCAGTTCCGCGCGCGTCAGCTGCCGCACGTCCGTCCGGCGCTCCGAGAATTTCCCGAACATCCGGTCCACTTCGTCACGCGTGTACGCCCGCACGAGCGGCAGTGCGCCCGTCTCGCTGTACTCGACGTAGCGGCTCATTATCTCTTCGGGCGTCGACCGCGCCAGCTCTCCGCGCAGGATCCCGAACCGCAGGATGATCACGAACCAGTAGTAGAGCGAACGCCGGTGATAGAGCATCACCTTCGCCACTCCGCCTGGCCGAAGGACGCGGAACACTTCGTCGATCGCGCGCTGGGTGTCGGGCGTGTGGTGCAGCACGCCGTTCGAGTAGACGACGTCGAACGAGCCGTCGGGAAACGGCAGGTTCTCGGCGTCGCCGATGAGGAACGTCCCGGGCACCCCGTAGACGCCGAACCGCCGACGCGAGATCTCGGCCGACCGCGGCGTGTAATCGAGACCCGTGACGATCGAGCCACCGCGCGCGAACTGCAGCAGGTCCGAGCCCATGCCGCAGCCGACTTCGAGCAGTTCCTTGCCGGCGAAGCCGTCGAACTCCATGACTTCGCGCATCCACGGCGCATAGACGTCGTAGCGGTGCGCCTCGACGTTGTCGAAGAACTCGCGCGAGCCGATCTCGTACCCGTCGCCGTGGATGGCGCCGCACGGGTCGTTGCCCCACTGCTCGCGGGTCCGTCGCTTGATTTCAGACACCGTCGTGGTCATACACGGGAAGCCCCTGCGAAACCGGCGCGGATTCAGGAGCTCGCGGCGATTTCCGAAGGCCCTGATTGTCGCAGAAGGCGCCGATAGGCGTACAGATGCAAAACGAAGTTCACCGCCATCGAGGCCACGGCGAACCACGCGGCGCCGGCCAGGCCGTACCGCCGCGTGAAGACGAAAAGGCCCACGAGGTTGAGCACGCCGATGACGAGCGAGATGTCGCGAAGCGACCGTCCCGCCCCGCGCGCCGTCAGGAACATGTTGTAGGGCTGGAGCAGTCCCGCGAACAGCGCAGCGATGGCGAACGGCAGCAGCAGCGGCAGCGCGTTGTGGAACTTGCCCTGGAAGGCGATGACGATCACCCACGGCCCCGCGGTCGCGAGCGCCGTCGACCCGGCCGCGAGAAGTGCGATGTTCCACCGCACGAGCCCGCGGTCGACCTCGGGCTCGGTGGCGAAGGCCTTGAAACGCGTCGTCGCCATCGCGCGTGCGAGGCCCGAAACGGGCTCCGAGATCCGCTGCGCGATGCTGTAGGCGCCGAAGCGTTTCGGGCCCACGAAATACGGGATGAGGAGCTGGTCGAGCCGGACGGACATGATCGACACGATCCTGCCGAGGTAGAGATCGAAGCCGAACTCGCGGACCGCGGCGCCGATCCGGGTGAAGTCTTCGCGCCGGACCGCGAACGACGGTCCGAGCGAGAGTCCGACCAGCGTCGCCGAGATGAGCAGGCCGCCAAGATACGCCGCCACGCCGGCGCGCGCCGAGACGCCGCCCGTTACTGCATTGAGTGTCGCGATGATCGAGATGCTCGAGACCGGCAGCGCGAGACGCAGCGCGGCGAGGGCGCCGATGCGGTTCGTGCCGAGGCACGCCTGCTCGACGAGCAGCTGCAGCGGGACGCCCATCGCGAGCGGCGCGCAGACGATCAGGATGGGCGCGACAGACGTGTCGCCGTAACCGAATCTGTCGAGTGCGGCGTCGACGGCGGGACCGAGAAGCGCGACGGTGATCGCGAACGCCGCGGCGATGGCCAGCCCCGTGAAGGCGAGGGCGCCGAGCAGCCGGCGCTCATCGGCGCGGTCGGTGGTGATGGCGAGCAGGCGCGCGCCGGCCGAGAAAACACCGAACTCGAAGAGGTAGCCTGCGAACACGACGATCGAGAACACGCAGAACGAAAAGACGCCGAAGTCGTCCTGCGACATCGCGCGGCCGACGACGATCGTGAAGGCGAAGTTCAGCGCCATCGAGGCGAGCTGCGCGCCGTAGAGCAGGATCGTCTGGCGGCCGGTGTCTGAGCGGAAGGGCATGATCACCGGCGCATTCTACGGGTGGGGAAGCGTGCGCAAAGCCGCAATGCAGGTGAGTGGACAGGATTGCAGGATTTTCCGAGGATTCTCAGGATTCAACTAGTAAGGAACGAAGCTGGGCAAACTTCGGCCATACCGACACCTTCGAGAATCCTGTAATCCTCTCCAGAATCCTGATAATCCTGTCCACTCACCTCTATCTCCCGAACGCAAGGTTCACCGCTTCAGGAAGTTCCACCACTTCGAACGACGTTCGCGCGACTTGGCCAGTTCGCCAGTGGCCTTCCTGGCCGTGGTCGCCGGCTCCGGCTCGAACGCCTCTTCGATTCGATCCTCGCCGGTGACGAGCGGCAATTCGAGCTCGCGCCGCAGCGCGACCTGCAGCCAGTGATCCGCGAGTCCAATCTCGCCACGTCCCCGGTGGATGAGTATGAGTCCCTCGTACGCGTGCGCGTTGAGCGGATCCGCCTCGATCGCCCGCTCGTAACCCGAGATCGCCGACACCTCGTCGCGCATAAGGTGGTAGAGCGTCGCAATTTCGTCGGCGCGCTCGGCTTCGCCGAGCAACGGATCGATCTCGGTCAACGCGATGCAGTGGCGCAGGATCTCGCTGCCGCGCTCCCGGTGGCCCGCGATGTAGAGGTCCGCGCCGAGCATCCGGTTCAGCAGCCGGTGGTGCGGGTCGTCCTCCAGCAGCTCTTCGCCGATTGCGGCCGCGCGCTCGAACTCGCCGAGGTCAGATAGATGGCGCGCCATCTCGAGCTTCGACGGGCGATCCTCGTCAGTAAGCCGGTACGGGAAGTCGGATTTCGTCAGGTCCTCGCACGCCGGACGCGGATGGTCGAGCTGGCTCAGATAGGTCTGCACGAGCAGGTTCGCGTCCCAGTTCCGCTCGCGCTCGTAGCGGCCGATCGTCGCGTACGGATCGCGCTTTCGACGAGGCTCGTGGTCCATGTCGAGCACCGCCGCGAGCGCGGGCACGCCGCTCGTCCACAGTCGCGGAGCGAAGTGCGGTGCGCAGAAGGCGAGCCAGTCGATCGATCGGATCTGGCCGTCCGCGGACAGCGATTCGTCGAGTGGCGATGCCGCGGTCGAGCGTCCGGCCGCGCGCTGGGCGGGGAAGTTGCCGACAAGCCGTCCGTTCTCGTCGCCGTGCAGCCGCAGGAGGGAGCGCAGCAGATGGACGAACTCGGTGCCGTCTTCGCCGTCGATCCAGACGGTCGTGTCGAAAGGGCTGGCGGAAGGGCGTTCGATGTCGGAGTGGTCCTCGAAGGGCTCGGGGTAGTCGGGCAGCGTGAAATAGGTCTGTTCGAGATCGGCGAGCAGGTGCGCGAGCGGCAGGTCGGTCTCGAGCTCGGGCGGCCGCCTCGGCGCGATCATGAAACGGAGGACGAGCGGCAGAGCGCCGCATCGTCGATAAAAGAGCGCCTCGGCGTCGAGCGGCAGTTCGCCGAGCAGCGCAGCTTCGATCGGCGTCCTGGGCGCGCCGGCGAACAGGATGACGGTGCGATCCTGCTTACGTTCATCGGCCCACGTCTTGAACGCCGAACGCAGCGCTTGCATCAGCGCCGGACGGTGGAAACGGTAGGTCGCGCGGGCCCACGGATAAGGATCGCTCAGGTCGACCGACGAGAGGTCGGGCATCATCCGGATCATCTGGGCTTCGTTGATCTCGGTGATGCGGACGGTCGCGTCCTCGCCGTCGTGGACGTGAAGGATCGTGACGCCAAATGCGGGCAGGAACGCGGCCATCTCCTCGATGGCGTCGTGAAGACGCGAATCGAGGTTCACCACGACTAGGTGTGTCGGCAGCGCCTCCGACGTATGACGCAGGAGGACGGATCCGTTGGGGCCGTTATGCATCGAGTTGGGGATGACGGAGGGTACAAAAGTAGTCCCATCGTTGCGACGGCGCAAGACGGAGGGAGAGGGAGAGTGGACAGGATTACAGGATTTTCGGGATTTACAGGATTGTTTTGGATAACTGCATCGGAAAGCGACCGTATTGGATCAGCGAGGAATGATGAATCCTGTTAATCGTGTAAATCCTGAAATCCTGTCTACTCTCCAGTGGAGGCACGTATGTCCAGATTAGTCGGTGTCGTAGCGCTGGCGTTGCTGCTGGTGCCAGGGTCCGTCTGCGCCGGGAATCGCGAGTCGATGATCGTTGACGCCGCGTGGCTCGCGAGTCATCTGAAGGACAGGAATCTCGTGCTGCTCCACGTCGGGCCGCGCGAAGGCTACGACGCGGCGCACATTCCGGGCGCGCGTCACGTCGTGCCGGCCGATCTGTCGCTGCCGCGGACCGAGGGCTCACTCATCCTCGAGCTGCCACCGGTCGACGTGCTCGATGCCGCGCTCGAGAAACTCGGCATCTCGGACGACTCGCGCATCGTCGTCTATTTCGGCGAAGACTGGGTCTCGCCGACGACACGCATATACTTCATACTCGATTCCATCGGCGCCGGCGACCGGACGTCGATCCTCAACGGCGGGATGCGGGCGTGGAAGGCCGCCGGAAACGCGGTCACGGCGGAAGTTCCCGCCGTCAAACCGGGAAGGCTGACGCCGAAGCCGCGGCGCGATCTGGTAGTCGACGCCGCGTGGGTGAAGGCGAATGCCGGAAAGCCGAAGGTCGCGCTCGTCGACGCGCGCAACACCGAGTACTACGACGGTACGGCGAGCGGTCAGGACATGCGCGCCGGCCACATTCCGGGCGCGATGAGCCTGCCATACGAATCGCTCGTCACGGAGCCGGATCTGAAGTTCATCGCTCCGGCGGCGATGCGGAAACTGCTCGAAGGCGCTGGAGCGGCGAAGGGAGACACGGTCGTCAGCTACTGCCACATTGGCCAGCAGGCGTCGCTCGTGTACTTCGCGGCGCGGTACCTCGGATACGACGCGAAGCTCTACGACGGTTCGTTCCAGGACTGGAGCCGCCACGCCGAGCTCCCGGTCGCGACGAAACCCTAGCGCGGGGGTGAGTGGACAGGATTACAGGATTTTCCCAGGATTCACCGGATTCTCCCTTGGACTTGCCTCGCATGGAACGCAATTCGTGGAATGGAAGAAAGATGATTCCAGCGAATCCTCGGAAAATCCTGACAATCCTGTCCACTCTCATTCACCCGTAACAGACGCCGCAGCGACCGGCTCTCCGTAGATGAAGTTGTCCATCACGGCGACGTCCTTCGTCGGACTGTCATTTGGGCCGAGCCGCGCCGTGCCGTACTTGATCCGCACCCGGGCGATCACCGGCGAATCGAATTTCACGCCAAGAAAACTCAGCCCGTTCTGCGACTTCGGCACCTTGAACGTGCCAAGCAGCCGGCCTTGCCGATCGTAGTACCGGAACGACGTCTTCCGCGTCCCGACATCGGTGTAGACCGCGCCGAATCCGTCGACTAGTGCCGGCGTCTGCGTGCCAGGAACAGTGAACGTCAGGTCGACGATGTTGCTGCCGATCGGCGAGAAGAGCCTCTCTTCGCTGAACGTCCTGAAGCGAGCCGGATACGTGGTGTTGATGTGGCCGAACCGGACCGGCGTGCTGGTCGGATTGTCGCCGTCGGCGCTGACCTGCACCCCGTCGCCGGGAGTCGAGAGGGTCGCGCCCCGGGCAAGCGGCTCGGCCGTCCCGTTGAAGAAGTCGCCCGGCAGGAAGTTCGGCGCTGCGAACTCGTCCGGGACCGAGTCCCAGTTGAACTCACGGTACCCTGGCAGAATGGTTCCCGGCTGTCCGCCGTTGTCCGGACCTCCGAGCGCTTCGCGATACTGGGCCACAACCGGCGCAATGTCGCCGGCGCCGGCAAATACCGTGGTGGTCATCGGCCGTTCGACGTCTCCCGACGCCATTGCCGCGGCGGTGATGATTGCGAGCGATCCGACGATTGTCGAGACGATGACCACTCGCAGCAGAGTGCTCGTGGTCTGTGACTGTCGGGTTTCGGGGCTGCAGTGTGAGTCTGTGAGGTTCATTGTGTGACTCCTTTTCCGTGGAGCACGGTAAGACGAATGACCCGCCAAACTCTTTAGGGCGATCTAAATGATTTCTAGTGCGCTTCTAGTCCGGACCGCGGGCCTGATTCGCCGCGAGTCGGTCCGGAATATGCCGAGCGCTTGAACCCCTCATCGGTTACACTGGGAGTGCATCCCGCGGGACGCACGAGGCGACGGCCCAACGCGTCAGACGCCGGGTCTGCTGTACCGGGATCCCGGCGTGTCACACCGAGCGCCGTCGCGATCGCACAGGCGCCGGAGCGCGCGCGAAAGCTCCATGGTCCCAATCGTGACCATCGCGCGCCCGGATCGGCACGACACCTTTTCGATCGTCGCCGACGAAGGCCAATCCTCCCCTTGAAGGAGCCATTCCGATGACAGATCCCTTCCCGCAAACCATGGGCCAGCAGTTCGGCCGCCGTTCCTGGGCCGAGCCGTGGAAGATCAAGATGGTCGAGCACCTCACCGTCACCACGCGCGAGGAGCGTGAGCGGGCGCTCGCCGAAGCCGGCTTCAACACGTTCCTGCTCAGGTCCGACGACGTCTACATCGACCTGCTCACGGACAGCGGAACGAACGCGATGAGCGACGTGCAGTGGGCGGGCATGATGCGCGGCGACGAAGCCTACGCCGGCAGCCGCAACTTCTACCGCCTCGAAGAGGCCGTCCAGAACTACTACGGCTACAAATACGTCGTGCCGACGCACCAGGGCCGCGGCGCCGAGCACCTCATCAGCCAGGCCGTCATCAAGAAGGGACAATACGTCCCCGGCAACATGTACTTCACGACGACGCGCCTGCATCAGGAGCTCGCGGGCGGCATCTTCGTCGACGTCATCCTCGACGAGGCCCACGATCCGGTAGTGTTGCACCCGTTCAAGGGCGACATCGACCTCGAGAAGCTCGAGGCCGTCATCGCGGCGCACGGCGCGGAGAAGATCGCCTACATCAGCCTCGCGGGCACCGTGAACATGGCCGGCGGACAGCCGGTCAGCATGACGAACGTGAAGGCGCTGCGCGCGGTGTGCGACCAGCACGGAATCAAGCTCTTCCTCGATGCGACGCGCATGGTCGAGAACTCGTTCTTCATCCAGGAGCGCGAGCCGGGCTACGCGGACAAGCCGGTTGCCGAGATCCTCAAGGAGTTCTGCAGCTACACGGACGGCGCGTGGATGAGCGCGAAGAAGGACTCGCTCGTGAACATCGGCGGGTGGGTGGCGGTCAACGACCAGTCGCTTTTCGAGGAGCTGCGCAACCTGGTCGTCGTGTACGAGGGACTGCACACGTACGGCGGACTCGCGGGGCGCGACCTCGAGGCGATGGCGATCGGCATCGCCGAGTCGGTGAAGGACGACCACATTCGTTCGCGCATCGGGCAGGTTCGATACCTGGGCGAGCTGCTCACCGACTGGGAGATCCCGATCGTGCACCCGATGGGCGGGCACGCGATTTTCCTCGACGCGCGGGCGTTCTATTCGCACCTGCCGCAGTCTGCGTTCCCGGCGCAGACGCTTGCGGCCGAGCTGTACCTCGACTCTGGAATCCGCTCGATGGAGCGCGGAGTCGCGAGCGCGGGCCGCGACCCGGTCACTGGCGACCACCGTTATCCGAAGCTCGAGCTGACGCGGCTGACGATCCCGCGCCGCGTGTACACGCAGGCGCACATGGACGTCGTCGCCGAGTCGGTTAAGGCGGTCTACGACGCGCGCGAATCGACGACGGGGCTCAAGATGGTCTACGAGCCGAAGTACCTGCGCTTCTTCCAGGCGCGCTTCGAGCGGCTGTGAGGAGGCGAGTGGACAGGATTATTCAGGATTAGCAGGAATCATCATTGGATTCGTGTCGGCAGGCACGCGCCTCGTTGTAATTGACCGAGAGAAATCCTGTTAATCCTGAAAAATCCTGTTAATCCTGTCTACTCTCTCAACAGCCGCGCGCGCTTGAGGAGCATGACGAGGACCGATGCGCCGACGGCCATGGCTGCGAGGGCGAGGAGTGCGGGACCGAAGCCCTGCGTGCGGTCCTTCACGGCGCCGAGAGCGTACGGACCAACGAAGCCCCCGATGCTGCCGACCATGTTGATCAGGCCGATGGCGCTCGCCGCGGCCGCACCCGACAGGAAGCGCGGCGGCAGTCCCCAGTACGGGCCTGCGATGCCGTTGGCCCCGACGGCGGCAAGCGTGAGCCCGAGAATCGTCACCGGCAGCGACCACGAGACCGCCAGCAGGCCGAGCCCCGCGGCGCACACGAGCTGCGGAATCGCGATGTGAAGAAAGCGCTCGCGCCGCCGATCCGAACTCGCGCCGACGAGGATCATCGCCGCGCATCCGGCCAACGGAGGAACCGCTGCAATCAGTCCGACCGAGAAGTCCGAGAGCGTCGCCTGCTCGCGTATGAGCTGCGGCAGCCACAGAGTAGTGCCGTAGTACGGCAGGACCATGAGAAGCCAAAGGATGGCGAGCGCCCAGACCGTGCCGTTCGCGAGCGTCCCGAGCGACGAGCCGTCGTAACGCTCGACGACGGCTTCCTTCTCATCGTGGAGAACGCCGTCGAGCCAGGCGCGCTCGTCGGACTCGAGCCACGTTGCGTCGGCGGGCCGGTCCGTGAGGTACCGAAAGGCGACGATACCGAGAAGGACAGACGGCGCGGCCTCGAGAAAAAGCAGCCAGCGCCAGCCGGCAAGGCCCATCGCGCCATCGAGACTGAGCAGCGCCCCGGCGAGCGGTCCGCCGACGATCCCCGCGATCGGAATGGCCGTCATGAAGCGCGACACCGACCTGGCCCGCTCCGACGCCGGAAACCAGAGCGTCAGGTACATGATCATCCCGGGGAAGAAGCCGGCCTCGGCGAACCCGAGCAGGAAGCGCAGGACGTAGAACTCCTCCGGCGTCCGCACGAACGCCATCGCTCCGGCGACGAGTCCCCAGGCGACGATTATCGTTCCGATCCAGCGGCGCGCGCCGAATCGGACGAGGATCAGGTTCGCGGGAATCTGGAAGAGGATGTAGCCGGCGAAGAAGATCCCGGCGCCGAAGCCGTAGGCGGTGCTCGAGAGTCCGAGGTCGGCGCTCATGCCGTGCGCCGCGAAGCTGACGTTCACCCGGTCGATGTAGTTCGCGACGTAGAGGACGAAGATGAACGGGATGAGGCGCCGCGTGACTCTGGAGAGGGTGCGGCGCTGGCGTTCCGGGGTGAGGGTCATTGCTCCGTGTCTCTGTGCCTTTGTGCCTTCTGTGTGTGTAGCTCTCGGGAAGACGGAGAGCTTCGCACACAGAGGCACGTAGGCACAGTGGCACGGAGGTATGAAGTCAGGACGAACTGGTTACTCGCTGCCGGCCACTCCCGCACGCTGGATGTACGCCATCATCTCGCGCATCTCCGACGTGTCGATACCATGGACGTTCTCTTCCTGCTGCCAGACCTGTCCGACCGATCTTGCGATTCCCGCGTCGCCCCCCGTGAACTCGCGCACCTTCTCCATCCACCGCTTCGCGAGCGCGCGGACGTCCTCCGAGCCCGGGTCCGTTCCAAGTTTCATGTGGCGGCGCACCTCGGCCATGAGCGTTTCCCACTCGGCCGCCGCATCGGCAAGCCGCTGCGCACCGAGCTCCGCTCCCCTCTTCTCGAGCACGTCGAGCTGCTCCTTCGTGTAGTACTTCTCCATTTTCGTCATCTCCTCGATCGTGGCGACCATGGCGTCAACCGGCACGTCACCAGCCGACTCGAGCATCGCGCCGAGCGCCTCGAGCCGGGCTACCATTCGCCGTTCGACGGCTATCCGCTCGCGCAGCCGGTCCAGCTGCAGGTGGACGACTTCGCGAAGCGTCATTCCCGAGCTGTCGAGTAACTCCCGAATCTGCACGAGCGGAAACCCCAGCGCCCTGAGCGCCCGAATCTGGTGGAGCCGCGCGATGTCGGTCCTAGTGTAGAGCCGGTGCCCCGCCGCCGTGCGCAGCGACGGCGAAAGCAGTCCGGTCTCGTCGTAGTGGTGGAGTGTACGGACCGTCAGGCCGGTGAGCCCGGCGAGCTCGCCGACCTTCAACGACCGTTCTCCACCACCTGAATTCGCACGTTTCGTGGCCACGTCGACAACCCTACAACCTCACGTAACGTGAGGTGCAAGAACTTTCGTCCACAGATTTTCACGGATGGTCACAGATCAGAAATCGTCCGCAGGTGGCACGCGAGCACGGGTTGCAAGGTGGATGGAGAAGGACCGTTCGCGAGTGTGTATCGAAAACGGCGTCGCTGCACTCTTCCGAAGCGAATCCCGAATCCGAGAGGAGGCCCCCATGAGGATGCGGCCATACACTGAGCGCCGTCGCGGGAGCAGTGCGTTCCGGGTCGTCGCGGTCTATCTGGGAATGTCGCTGTCGATGGCGTCAGCAGGATTGACCGCAAACGCCCA
Organism: uncultured Clostridia bacterium; assembly: GCA_964591515.1. Lineage (GTDB taxonomy): Bacteria > Acidobacteriota > Blastocatellia > UBA7656 > JADIYM01 > JADIYM01. Next base: position 6,010 of record CAZQBW010000087.1, on the reverse strand, counting down.
GGCGCGGGCGAGATGCTCGTTGCCGAGCGCGCGCTCGAGCCACGCGATGGTCTTCGACGAAGCCCGCGGCCAGGTCCTGCTCTTCGGCGGCGTCGGCGACGGTCCGAGTCCGAACAACCAGCTCTGGGGCTGGACCGACGGAGCGTGGCAACTTCTATCGGAGAGCGGTCCCGAGCCGCGACTCGATCCGGTGATGGTCTACGACGCCGGCCGCGAGCGCGTGATGCTGTTCGGCGGTCAGAATTTCCCGGCGCTCTACGGCGACACATGGGAGTGGGACGGAGCGCAGTGGACGAAAGTGACCGAAGCCGGTCCGGGCCCCCGCGCGCATACTGCCGCGGCCTACGATCGCGCGCGCGGAAAGGTGATTCTCTTCGGCGGATACGACCCGGCGCTCGACCGTCACGTCGGCGACACGTGGGAGTGGGACGGTGTTGCGTGGACACGGCTCGACGTCGTGGGTCCGTCAGCCAGGGGCGTGCACGCCATGGGATTCGACGAACGGACCAACGTCGTCCTCCTTTTCGGAGGCCTGCCGGACAACGGACAGATCCTGCGGGACACGTGGGCGTGGGACGGGAAGACCTGGCAACTCAAGGACGGCTTCGGCCCGCTGCAGCTGCCTGGGCGGGTGCTTACACAACTCGGTCCGGCGGGCGACGTGATGTTCTTCGGAGGCATGGAGGGCGGACGTCTCCACGACGAAACGTGGTTGTGGACCGGCGAGAGATGGCTCGGATTCCAGGGTCCGGCGCCGAAGAAGAGGGCGCTCCACGGCGTTGCGTACGTGACGACGCGACAGTCCGTCCTCCTCTTCGGTGGCATCAAGGCCGGCAACAAGGCGCTTCGCGACGCATGGGAGTTCCGGGACGGCGCCTGGAACAAGCTGCCGAAGTGCCCGTAGCGACGCGTCCGCGCTGTCCTCCGCGCGTTGTCGAGGAGCGCAGTGACCTGCGCAACTTCCGGCCTGCACGCAACAGTAACGCGCGCGGAAACGCACGGGTAGGCTGCAGGGTCCGGTGTTTTGGAGCGAACCCATTCCCGTTCCGGAGAGCGCCAAAGGCGCGAAAGAGCCTGAGCCCACGGCGCAAGCCGTGGGTTAACAGCCAGGTTTCGATCGAGCCCCGAAGGGGCGATACAAGTCTTTTCGACTCAAATGTTTCGCGCCTGCGGCGCTCTTCAGCACCGTACCGCGCAGCGGTTTCGTGCAGCGACTCGTGCGCTACCGCGCACGGTACTTTTGCGCGGAGAAGTAGGCTTCGAGATGCGAATCCGTGGACAATCCTTCTGCCCATGTTGAACTCTGCATCTCCGCGAACCGACGCCACACTTCGTCGCATCATTGCCCACGCCTACGCGAACGTCCCGTACTATCGTCGAGTCTTCGACGCTTGCGGTCTGAAGCCGGACGACGTGTTCTCGGTCACCGAACTCGGTCCGCTCGCGATCACGACCAAAGCGGACGTCCAGCGGGAGCCCGATGCCTTTGTCGCCAGGGGCGTGAACCGGGCGCGGCTCCTGGAACGGATCACGAGCGGTTCCACGGGGCAGCCTGCTGCGATACGGAACTTGCCCCTCGACGAATTCCGTCGGCAACGCGCTCGATGGCGAGTGGATATCGGTTACGGCGTTCGACCTGGCGACCGTCGCGTGCGATTCCGGACGCCGAGGCCTCTGCTTGCCGGCGACCGGATTCTGCTGTCCGTGCTTGAATCCACGCGACTCTACACCCAGCGGAAAGTCGACTCGCGGATTGCAGGCGACGAGGCGCTGGCGATCCTCAAGGGGTTTCGACCCACAATCCTCGACGGAATGACGAACTCGATCGATCGCGCGGCGCAGGCGGCGCTCGATGTCGGCGACGCCAGCGTTCGACCGCGTTATGTGACGACGGGTGGCGAGACGCTGACGCCCGCGATGCGCCAACGCATCGGAGAGGCCTTTGCCGCGCCGATCCGCGACATCTACGGCACGTGCGAGCTCGGTGTGATTGCCAGCGAGTGCCCGGTGTCCGGTCTCTACCACGTCTCGCCCGGCGTCGCCCTCGAGATCATCGGTAGTGACGGACAACCGGCGCTCGATGGTGTCGAGGGCCAGGTAGTTGCGACGTCGCTGCTGTCACGCGCGGTGCCCGTGATCCGTTACGGCACCGGTGATATCGCGGTTCGGGGGCCGAACGTCTGTCCTTGCGGCTACCGGGGCGGGACGCTGCGCGAAGTGCGTGGGCGGATCATCGACCTGTTTCGACTTCCGGACGGGCGGATGTTGCATCCGTGGCAGTTCCCGATCCGCTCGGCACTGTGGATCCGGTCGTTTCATCTCGTCCAGGAGCGCGAGGACCGATTCGTGCTTCGACTGGTGCCGGCGGCGGGTGCGTCGCCGACCGACTTCGCGGATGTCCGTCACGCAATGGTCGAGCTGCTCGGTCCGTCCGTAGAGCTCTGCGTGGAGACGATCGACCGGCTCGATGTCGGACCGGGCGGAAAGCTCAGGCCGTTCCAGCCGCTTGGTGCCGGAATGGGAGCGCGCATAGACTGAGCCTCCGAGACCACCCCGTCGGAGTGACGATGACGACAACGATGACGAAGACCTACCGAAGCGGGCCCCTCGGTGCGTTGATCGACGAATACGAGCGGGCTGCGGCCGAACTGCTCGCAATCATCAACGGCATGACCGACGAGGAGTTCGAGGCGCTGCGCGACCCGGAAACGACCAACCCGGATTGCGTCTCGGTGCAAACCGTTGCCAAGCACGTTGTCGTCTGCGGTTACAACTACGCCGGCATGCTGCGCAATGTCTGGGCGGTCGAGCACCGGGCCAAGCGGCAGACGAAAATGAAGCGGCGCGAAGTGATGCCGCGAATGAACGAGATGCTCGCGTACACGGTCGACACGCTCGAGGGTCGGTGGAACACGCCCGTAAACAAGTTCCAGGCGACGACGATCCAGACCGGGTGGGGGCAGACGTTCGACGTCGAGCAATTGCTCGAGCACGCGGTGATGCACGTCCATCGACATCGCCGTCAGATCGAGCGCTTTCTGGGACGGTAGTTCGGGACGCACGTCGCGTTGTCTCGGCGACCTGTAGAGCCAGACGGGAGGACGACCGAACTGTCCACGGTGTCCACCGTCGACCGCGAGCGCGCAACCGCGGCTGCCTGGTTACGACGAGGACGGGGTTGAATCGTCGACACGCGCGGCTGTCACGCCACGCGCCGCCTTGTGCACGCGTCCGAAGAAATTCGGCAGGAACGGCGGTCGCAGGAGCATCCCGGCCTGGTGCCGCGGGCTCGCGGCAACGACGTTGCGGTCGAGCTCAGCGTTGCGGCCGGTGTACCCGATGGAGACGAGCACCTGTGCCCGCGCCTGCGGCGTGCGGGCGTCGGCGAAGCGTTGAAGAACGCTTGGTGCGCGACGGCAGCCCTGGCCCGTCCAGAGATCGTCCGTGCTGGCCACCGCGAGCTGGGCTTCCCAGGCCTTGATTTCGTCGCCGAGATCGTACGTCGCGGCTTCGGAGCCCCACCTGCCCGTCTGGCGGTCACGAAGGAATGCAAACTCGCCGTTCTCGAACTGCCGTGCGTGTTCGAACTCGTGCGCGAGCCGGGCATTCATCGACCATCGCGCACCTCCAGGACCGCATCGGCCATCCACGCGGATGAACACTCGCTCGCCGTCGGTCGAGATCGAGCCTTCGACGCCGTCGCCGAGCTCCGACATGACAGTGACGCAGTACGTCACATCGGACGAGGCGAGTTTCCGAATCGTCGCGAGACGCCCGGCGTTGGCCGTCGCGTCACGCTCGAGGTACGCGACGTAGTCCTCGACCGCGCGGCGTGATCGTCCGTCGGCGAACGTCAGCGAGCCGAACTCGAAGGGCCGTTCGGTTGCGGAGGCGTTGACGGGTGCGGCCGTGGCCAGGATGGCCAGCGCCACGGAGCAGAGCGTCGGGTGCAGGTACGGGGACATCGGTCACCTCCAGTTGTTGCCTGCACCCCGACGTGGCCGCGGAGTGTGAACCTCCTCCTGGAGTTCGACGTGTACGAGGGATCGTTCCGTAAAACTCCGTAAAGAACCCGGAGCGACAGCGACGGGCACCGGCCAGTCGGTCCACCAGAGCGGAACCGTGTTCTCGCCGCGCTCCGCGCGACAGCACCATCTCCTGCCCATCCCACTGAGAGATCCGAGACGCGAAGTGACTCGAACGCGACTCTGGAGGTCAGATCATCGTGCCACGAGCAAGCGCACCCCCGTGGGACCGGAGGTCAGTACCGGGAGCGTAAGCGACCGGGTGGCCGTCGCACGCTTCAGGGACAACGGTCCTCCCGTCAACACGGTCTGAACGACTCGACGAGCCTCCACCGTCCCGCGATCTTCTTGAACGCCTTCCCGCAGGTGTAGTCGCAATCCCGCGCCGTGTTCCGTGCGCGATCCTGGTCGCGGTCGCAGCAATAGGACGTCTCGAGGAAATCCGGCGAGCCATCGCCGTCCAGATCGATGGCGGCGATGATCGTTGCCGCATACACGCCTCGCGGGAGCGACCGTCGCTCGAATCCGGTTCCGGGGATAGCCCGTGCCGATGAGACGGCCGGGAAGATCACACATGCACGGAACGGGAACTCGTCGGTCCCGCCGGCAAGCGGCTGCGCGTCGAGGATCGCACGGTCGGTCACCGGCTCCAGCTCGAGGTTCCAGCGCTTCTCGTCGCCGCACTCTTCTTCCCGAATCACGCGAACGATCTTCAGGTTGAAGGGAACAAGTCCGGCTGCAAGCGGGACAACGGTGACCTGCGAACCAGCCTTCGGAGCGATCGCCAGGCGCTTGTAGTAGACCGGGATCACGGCACTGTCGAACGGGCGCACATTGTGGCCGAATTCGTCCTGACGAGGGGAGGAGCGTTCGATGCCGGTGACGCAAAAAGACACTTGACGGACATCCGGGCGCCTCGGAACTGCCTCGAGCTCGACCGCGCCGAGGCACACGGCCAACGTGATAACGGCCACTCTGGCGAATCTACCGGTCAACACCCAGTTCAATTCCGTTCTCCTGAATTCGACACGTGGTCCTCCATGAATCTCTCCTCGCGAAACAGCCTGATGATACGCCCGGCTCGTCCGTGACGCGTCAGATCCCCGAGCGCGGCCTCGACCGCGCTCGGGGCTCCAGACGAGTGTGGCGCGCTAGCCCGAGGCAGCCGACGTGGACGACGGGAACCGGACCGTGCCGAAGAGCTCGAAGTAGTAGCGGAATCGGACTTCACGGATCGCCGGCGCTACGCCGACGTGAAGCTCGAGCCGTTGCGGACCCGGGAACTTCATTCCTTCGTCGTCGACGAACGCGTCGTCCTGCCAGATCCGGACCGCGTGGATCTCGCCGGCCTCGTCGTCACCATCCGTGTCGTCGGCCTTTGCCGTCGGGAGTGCGAGCTGGATCGAGCAGGGCTCCCACATCTGGAATGGTCCGTCGCTGGCGGCCGGTGTCACCGTCACGTCGATAAGGTAGTGAACCAGCGGACCGGCTTCGCTCGCGGAGTCCTCGTCGTCGTCCTCGTCGTCCTTGCGCCGCAGCGGCGCCGAGGCGGGCGTGACCGAGTGGATCTCGGCGGTTGCGCCTCGCAGGACGGCGCCCTTTGCCTTGAACGGCGCCGTGAACGCCTTGGTGATCAGGCGGCCTATGACCTTCTTGAGAATGAAAAGCAGGACGAGGTTTGCGGCCAGGACTGCCGGAATGGCGAGCCAGCCGATTGCCTGGTAAAGCAGAACAGTCGCGACGCACTCGAGCACGACGAGCAGGATCACTGCGACGAGCAGTTTCTTTAGCATGTTCGATCTCCGAGAGGTGGGATTGGCGGCGCAGTGGCGAGGATCGCGTGGCGCCGGAAGTGGCGGCATTGTCGCCCGAACCGGCATTCGGTCAAAGCGAAATCTGCCTCTTGCGCGAAGCGTGCGGCGCAAATCGCCGCTCTGGAGCTTGGCCTACTGAACGACCGCGGAGCGGTCGAAGGAAATAGCCGT
>CAZQBW010000086.1:0-18042 GCA_964591515.1 uncultured Clostridia bacterium | reverse complement strand
AGAAGAATTCAGATCCGCGTCATCCGCCTCAATCCGCTCAATCCGCGTTGCTCTTCAGTCCACCTCGCGAGCGCGTCGGGTATACGCCCAGGCCCAGGCGATGAGCAGGAACTGGATCGGCAGGCGGATCCATAGGCCAACGGGCGAGAGCGGCGCGTAGAGCTCGGGGTTCAGTGCCATGTGAATGTTCGCGGGAAACACCGCGATGAGCAGTGCGATCAATCCCCAGCCCGCTAGCGCCATCCATCGCCGGAAACACAGCATCGCGCCGAGGACGATCTCGGCCACGCCGCTCACGTACACGAGCGCAAGGTGCCACGGCAGGTACGGCGGCATGATGCCGACGTAGAAGGCCGGGTTCACGAAGTGGTTGATCCCCGCCGCGATGAAGAACGCGGCGAACAGAAACCGGGCGGCGGTCTTCAGTCTGGACATGGTTTGGATCGCAGCGCGATCAGCCCTCCGCACCGTCACGCACGGTGTACAGCCAGAACAGGAAGAGCCCTCCGAAGAGCAGATCCCCGATGCCGCCGGCCGCCGCCCCGAGCGTCAGCGCGCCCGACATCCAGAACGCGACGAGCGTCCCGAAGAAAAGCAGCTTGCCGGCCGCGCCTATCGCGATGAAGAGTCGCGGCGCACGACCCGTGTACGCGCACCACGCGTAAGCGACGCCGAACACGGCGATGAACTCCGCGATCATCCACAGGTAGATAGGGTGGACGGGCCCGGGAAGGTTCAGCATCTCGGAACCGGCCTTCGACAGTGGCGCGAACGCAAGCGCACCGCCGATGTTCATCACCGCCGTAAGCCCGAGCGCAATCCGCATCCAGGTCTGTAGCGCCAATCCTCGTCTCCTCAGCCCTTCGGCGGTTCGATGAGCGCGGCGACCGCGCCGGCCGGGTCCTCGATGACCGCCATCGAGCCCCACTCGCCCATGGACTTCGGTTCGCGAATCACTTTTCCGCCGAGCGCCCTCACTTTGGCGACGCTGTCGGCCAGATCGGCGACCGTGATGTAAATCAGCCAGACCGGCGGGATGTCGGCGTTGGGGCCGCGTGCGTGGCAAACGCCCGCGACGGTGGTCTCGGTGCCCGGAACGTTCATGCAGTAGTCCGAGTAGCCACCCATGTCGAGATCGACCACGTCGTAGCCGACGACGTCGCGGTAGAACTCGCGCACCTCGGTGGCATTCGGCACCGTCAGGTCCGCCCACGTGATGGCACCGATGCGGGGCGCTTCCTTCGACATATCGACCTCCGGCCCGGATCCCGGGACTGACGATGTCGCGCAGTGGCGTTACGTGATGGCCGATTGCGCGCCGGGCGATTGTCGGTCACTGGGCCCCCAAATCCGAAGCGATTGTCGGATCGCGCCGGGGTTTCGTTGCCGGCCTTGACTTGCACCGCACGCTGACGGACAGCGGCGCGGCCGTTGCCCCCTGGCATGCGGCCGCGCCGCTGTCCGCTTCAGGCCGATGCAGGAGACTCGAGAGCATCCTGCAACAGGCGGTATGAGTGCCGGCTATACGCTGAGGATCTTGGCAGCTGCCGCGGCCCAGTTCGCACGGATTTCGCCGCCCAGCATCTCGCGCTCCCGCTCACGCCGGAACGCGCAAGCAGCCAGAAACGCTCCCCGCTCGCCCAGCTGGTCGACCGAGAAGAGCTTTCGCTGCAACTTGCCCGGCCGCGGGCTCCAACAGGCTTCGTAATAGGCGGCGAACGTCTGAACGCCATCGACGGGTTTACGACCCCGAACTCGACGACGCACGCCAACGACTCCCGAAGTGTTCCGGTTCGTCATCGGCAGGATGGTACGGTCGGTGCGCGGCTTGCCGAGCTCCTTCTCCGTTTCGTTTCGAAACGCGACCGCTGCCTTCAGCGCCTTGTCGCGGTTCCCGTAGAGCCCGTCGCGAAAGAACTTCGAGACTGTCGTACCGTTGTATCGAACCCGGACGTACCAGCCGTGATGATTCTTCGAGACCTGGTCTATTCGACTTACTCCCTTGTAGCCACTAATCGCCATCGCTCCCCCCTCAGAAAGCAAAAATGCGAGATATTCACCGCTGGACGTATGTATAACCGGGCTTGCCGGATGAGTCAAAGTTTGACTGCCGCCGCAAGCCATTGCGAAAGGAGGACCTCGGTGTCCGTTACCAGTAACGCCTGGAGGCAGCTCGAGCCCGGCGAAGATGAAGGCCTCGCCGAGTTGTACGTGGCGGCAGTTGGCCCGTGGGACCTGAGCGTCTCGATGGACCGCACCGGTGGCGTCATGTGGTCGGTGGCGGGGCCTGACGGTGGCGCGGCGGGTCAGGCGACCTCGGTCCGCAACGGAATGCAGTGCGCGGTCAGCGACGTGCGACGCCGGCTCAGTCGCGTGCAGGCGCAGCTCGACGACCTGTGGCCCGGAGCGGGTTAGAGGAAACGCAGGAGCCGAGGCTATGTGGCTCCGTGTCTGGCGACCGCTTCCCGGGCTGACCAACCGGTCGCTACCGTTCCCGGCTTTGATCCACGGGATGTACCGCCCCCTCGCGGACGAGGCGGGCAAGCAGAAGGACGGGCTCCAGCTCGCCGACGAGCTCCGCGAGCACATCCTCGAGCGGCTTCGAGCCATCGATCACTGCGCGAAGTCGCTCGAGGTGCGCTCTGTCCGCGTCTTCGACCTCCGGCTCGCCGTCGACGAACGACAGGGCCACGGAACGATCCGCCGGCAGTTCCGCGACCGCCTCCGCTATCTCGTCGAGCCGCCTGTACGCTTCGAGAAGCAGACCCTGCGCGCTCGCGAAAATCGAGCGTTCGCGATCCGGAAGCCGTGGCGAGAACTCGAACGTGCCCTCGTTCCACTCCGCGATGGCGTAAAACGCGGGCTCGCCGCTCTTCCCGCACGCGACCGCATCGATCGGTCGTCCATCAGCAAAATAGACCGTCGCCGTCCGTCCCCGGCTCCTGAGAAGCAGAGTTCCCGTGCGGCTGCTCACCTCGAGCACCTGCACGACGTTGGCGAGTCCAATGCCCAGGTCGCCGCCAAGCGCCGCGTACTCCTTGATGCGGCGCAGTATTCGCAGCACCCGCGCCCGAAGCTCCGCCGGCCGCATCGGCTTGACCCAGTAGTCCTCGACGCCGCGCTGCAGGGCCGCGGCGACCTCGAATTGATCGCCGCGCGCGCTCAGGCAGACGAACGGGATCGTTTCGTTCGCCGGATCCGCGGCGATTGCGCGAAAGAGCTGACTGCCGTCCATCGTCGGCATCACGAGATCCGAGATCACGAGCGCAGGCCTTGCAGCCGCTATCTGGCTGAGTGCGTGAAGCCCGTCGGAGGCCGTCCGCACCTCGCATCCGAGCGTCTCGATGGCGGCGGTAAGCAGTTCCGCCTGATCCGCGTCGTCCTCTACGAGCAGGACCGAAAGATCCGAGAAGTCCTCTCGCGGCACGTCCTGGTCGATGGATCCGTGTCGCCACGACGCCACGGGCTCGGAGCCCGACGCGTCTTCCGGGCCCGTCAGGAGTCCGGCGAGCCGTTTCCGATAGGCGCCGTCGCGGGGACCGAGGGACGGCAGTCGTCCGAGGAAATCGCGCGCCCGCAGCGAGTCTTCGCCGCGAACGTGAAACTCGACGACTTCACGCGCGATGAGAAAGGCGCGAACGAACGCCTGCCGGGAAATGTGCAGCGCGATGAGCCGCTCCAGGATGGGAATCCGCTTCGGGCCGGTCGCGAGTGATTCGGCGAGGGCGATGAAGTGAAGCGCGCCTTCGATTCGACCCTGATCGCGGGCGAGCTCGCCCGCCGCGAGCAGGACGTTGATCGCCTTCGGTGTATCGCCGGCCGACGTATGCGCCTCGGCGAGCCGCTCGGCTGCGACGGGGTCGGAGGGGCGTTCGGACAGGATTCGCTCGAGCGCGGCAATGTCGGTCTCGGGCGCGGCCTCTGGGCTCTGGAGCGGTCCGGTCGTCCGCAGTTTCGTGAAGAGGTCCATCGGGTCCTTGGCGCAGGCGATCGTGCGGGAACCGGACACGCCATCCGGAGGTGTGGACGAGAACGAATAGCCCAGTCGCCCGGCTTCGCCTCGTCGCGTCGGAGTGATTCGAGTTCGCGCGCATGCTAGGCCATGTCGCGCGCGGGTGAAACGGAAAATGCTCGCGCGGTGAACTGGCGGATGAGGTCCGTGAGCGGAGAGGATTGGTCCAGTCAGTACCGGGAGCGTCAGCGACCGGGTGGTCTCACGTTGCATCCGAGATCGATTGCACCTGATACACCCGGTTGCTCGCGCTCCCGGTACTGACGCCTGAGCGATGGCGTATTGGCTCCAGCGGCGGTACGGTTCGCGGGACGATGCCGCCAGACGCAACTCGAAAACGGCTTACCCTCATAGTCACGGTCATCCTGATCGGACTATCGGGTTCGACCACGTTCGCCAGGGAAGCGAGTGCGAAGAAACCGTCGCGTGTCGGCCAAGCGTGGACCGGACGTGTCGTGGTGGTCGCCGACGGAGACACTCTCGAGGTCATGCGCGGCGGGAAAGCCGTTCGCGTTCGTCTCAACGGAATCGACGCCCCGGAGTCGGGACAGCCGTGGAGCCGGCGGGCGCGGTCCCGCCTGGCCGAGCTCGTCTATCGTCGTGACGTCGCCGTCAGCGTACGCGACGTCGATCGATACGGACGCGACGTAGTCGATGTGACAACGGCGGACGGCCGGCGGGTGAACGACATTCTCGTGGCAGAGGGCCTAGCGTGGTTCTACAGGGCATATTCCGACGACCGCGAGCTCGAGCGGCTCGAGACCGAAGCGAAATCCAGGCGGCGCGGATTGTGGACGGATGGGAATCCGACGCCGCCGTGGGTCTGGCGCCAGCGCCACCCGAGAAAGGCACGGTAGCGCCGTGATCGACGTTCGTCATCTGATCGCGAGTGCCGTGACTGCACCGCTCCTGCCGCTGCTCGTCCTGCAGGGCCGCCGCGTCCGGCGCGTGACTCCGCGACTGCCGGAGGCTCCGGGTCCGTCGCACGGCCGGTCCGGAAGCGGCACTCCGTCCCTCAGTCTGCTCGTCGTCGGCGAGTCGACGGTCGCGGGCGTCGGTGCGGCGAGTCACGAATCGGCTCTTACCGGGCAGCTTGCGCTTGTGCTCGCCGAGCGCGTTGGCCGCGAGGTGCACTGGCGCGCCGTGGGTGCGAACGGCGCGACCGCCGCGTGCACGCGCGAAGTGCTCCTGCCGCGGATTCCCGCTGGTCCGGTCGACTTAGTGGTGATCGCGCTTGGAGTCAACGACGTGCTCCGCCTGCACTCACCGGGCAGGTGGCGGCGAGACCTCGAGCGGCTTGTCATCTCGATTCGCGAGAGGGTCGGAATGTCGCCCGTCGTAGTCGCGGCCATGCCGCCGCTCGGGCGTTTCCCCGCGTTTCCCGAGCCACTGCGGTCGGTGCTTGGCGCACGGGCGACGGCGCTAGCCCGCGCCACGCGGCACATCGAGCGGAGTCTCGAGAACGTGACCGTCTGCACCGGCACGATGGATGAAGACATGAGCCACTACGCGACCGATCGATTCCATCCATCGGAGCTCGGATATCAGGCCTGGGCGAGGCTTATGGCGACCGATCTCGCGAAGGCCGCCGACTCCGCCAGTTCGGGAACAGGAGAAGGGCCACGGATTTAAACGGATCTGACGGATCAAGACGGATCTGAACGTGGCCCTTCTTCTACCTTCTTGCCGTCAGACCGAAAGCTTGCGGTGGGCCATCATCCGAAGAATGCCGTTGATCGCCAGATGCAGGAACATGTAGGCGACGAGCCCGAAGATGAACGAGAGCGTGAGCTGCATCGGACCCATGCTGGGAGTCGGCAGCAGTCCCTTGAACGGCGCCAGCAACGGCAGCGTGATGGCGTCGAGAAACTTCTTGAAACCGGCGCCTTGCCGTGCCCCGAGCAGTTCGAGGAGGATCTCGAGTCCAATGAGACCGTAGATGACGAAGAACACGTAGTCGATGACCTGTGAGAGCCGCGCAGCGCCACGCGAGCGCTGGAGGTTCGTCTCCCGCTCGCCGACATCCGCAATCGCGGTTTCCTTCAGACGTGCGGCGACGGCTGCAGCCTCCTGCTGTTCGGCGGTCGTCAGCACATCGGCCTCGGCGGCGATCTCCTGACGGACGTCGGTAGCTACCTTCCCCTTGACCGCTTCGTGTTCGGCGAGCCGACGTGCTTCGTCGAGCTCGAGATTGTTGTCGATGCTCACGGTGCACCTCCTGATGAATCGTTGATTGCGATATCCCGAGGCATCGAAGTGCAAACGACGTTCCAGAGGGCAGAGCGGGCAGGATTTCAGGATTCCTGTGCTTCTCAGAATTCTCGACAGTCGCGGTGATCCTGAAATCCTGCCCAATCTTTCTACTTCGGACGGCTGTTCGCGTTAGTCGGCCCAGAAGCAGGCCCGACCTTCAGAAGGTTCGTGACGCTCTTCACTCCGACTATGCCACGCGCGATGGACTCGGCCCGTGCCTTCTGGAGGACTGTTGGAACCGTTCCGGTCAGCGACACCACGTTCTGATCGACGTCCACTTCGATCGTCGAGTCGCGCAGATCGTTCTCGGACGCAAGCGCGGCTCGCGTCTTCGTCCAGATCCACAGGTCGTCGGCGCCGTTGCCGACCTTGCGGCCTAGATCCTTGGCCTCCTTCGCAATGCGGTCCTTCTCCTTGTCGAATGCTTCACGCGTCATTTCGCCAGCGCCGCGATTGGCGTTCGCGTTGCTGTTCGAATTGACGGCTCGATTCGCGTTCACATTGACGTTCCGATTCGCCGGTTCCGAGCTGCACGCCGTCGCGGCAACCGCCAATGCGGCGATAGCGACGATGATTGTTGTTCGACTCACGTTTGCCTCCTGGTTTCACAGCATTGGCACGGTGCCGAGTCCGTATCGTTGGATTCCGTTGAATCGGGCGACTCCGTGCCGCGGATTGACCCTGCAACGAGCGTACCGCGTTCGAGGACGGAATCGATGCAGTCTGGTGAAGCCGCTCGTCGCGGTCCCTTAGTTGCCTCAAGCAGTGACATGAAGATTCCCGAGTATCACGACGCAACCGACGACGACGCGCCGACAGGCGCGCTCACCGAGAACCTCAATTCGGCAACGGAAGGGTCCTCGAACCCGCTCAGGGAGCGCAAGTCGACGGACTTCGTCGTAGCCGAGCACGTTGCAGCCGAGGCTGCCGAGCGCGTCCTCGCAGACGAGAACGTCTCAGCAGAGGAAATTGCCGAGCAGTCTGCGTACAGCGGACCCGAAACCGACGTCGGTCAGCAGGCCGCCCACGCGGAGCGGGCGCAGTCGGACGCAACTTCAGGCGATCCCGCCAAGTAGCGTGACTGACTCGCGAATGTATGCAATCGGTTCGTTAACGTGTCGACTTCGTTCGGCCGTTCCGTCCTTGTTCCGGACACGAGCGCGTGGATCGAATCGACTTTTCTCGAAGCCTTGCGTCCGCGCGCGACTTCAGGGCAGTTCCCGGACTCGAGGCACAGTCCTTGCTCTGCCATTTCTCGTCCGGCGCGAGTCATCGCGATCTCCGAGGTCTTCGATGTAGCGCTGGAGATCGTTGAACGGGGATGAGACTCGCGTATGACGACGAGCCGAAGAGTGCGGACTGCCCGATGTCGGAAACCTCTGTCTCACCGAGGAAGGCAGTCCGCACGTTTCGACTCGAATCCAGAGCGGCGACGCCGTCCGGCCATTAGCCTGCGGCGCTCGAGATTTCACTTTAACGAGATGTATACGGGGGACGTATGGCAAGAATCGTCACAGGTGTTTTCGAGAATCGAAGATCGGCAGAGGACGCCGTCCAGCGGCTCCTCGATGCCGCGTTCTCACAGCGCGACATCAGCGTGCTCATGTCTGACTCTACACAGGGACGCGAGTTCGGGGTGCAGGACTCGTCGAAAGCGCCGGAAGGAGCCGTTGCCGGCGCTACCGCTGGCGGAATCCTCGGGGCGGTTGCGGCGGGTCTCGTCGCGGTCGGCGTGCTTGCGGTCCCGGGACTCGGGCTCGTCGCTGCCGGACCGATCCTGGCGGCGCTGGCCGGAGCTGGTGCTGGCGGGGCCGCGGGCGGCCTGATCGGCGGACTCGTCGGAGCAGGCATACCCGAGCACGAAGCCAAGATGTACTCGGAGGAGTTGGCGAACGGAGGGATCCTCGTCGGGATCTACGTGCACGACGACACGGCGAAGATCGCGGAGTCCATCCTCGAAACATCCGGAGCAAAGTCGGTCGCTAACCGCTGACACGTCGTCCGGTGTCGTCGCATTCAGCCGTCAATGGCTGACACGCCATCGCGTCATCGCGCCGTTGCATCATCCTGGATGCAGCGGCGCGATGGTGCATTCTCGTCGTAAGAGGTCTCGTTCCGAGGAGCGCTGCAGGTGCGAAAGAACCTGAGCCCACGGCGCAAGCCGTGGGAATTCAGACGTAAGGCGATTGAGCCCCGAAGTGGCGATCGACCGCTCCGCGGTCGTTTTCGCGACACAGTAGCCTTCGATTCCGCGACCGCGGAGCGGTCAATCCCACGACCGCGGCCATAGGCCTTGCTCCTTTGGCCCATGATCGAAGTCCGCACGGCCTGGGTTGCTTCCAGCTCGGAATACAGTGCGACCGCTCCGCGGTCGGGGCAGGGCGGCTGGCGGTTCCGCGGGTCGCACGCAGGCTCGCTGCGCTTGCCTGCGTGCGACCCACGGCTATTTCCTTCGACCGCTCCGCGGTCGTTCAGTAGGCCAAACTCCAGTCGACCGCTCCGCGGTCGAAAAGCCCCGAAGGACACGAGACTGCAGCTCTTCGACAGCTCCGCGGTCGAGAAGCCCCGAAGTGCACGAGACTGCGGCTCAGAAGACATCCGCCGAGGGTGCAGCAGCAGCTTCCGGATTCGGGGACAACACTCGAATGAGTCCTGACCGGTCTCGACGTCCGATGGGTCGGGCGGAGACGTCGTGTCGACTTCGAGTCGTTCAATACCGAGAAAAATCTATCAGACCGCAGGGCCCGTCCCTGGTCCTGTCCGGACCCCGCAGTCAGACGTCGACTCCACCTATGCAATCAGCGGGCCGGTCGTTCGCAAGATTATCGTCGCGACGTACCAGCGCGACTTGCAGTCCCTGCAATCAATGAGTTAAGCGCGACAGGACGCAGTCGTCGCGACTCGAGCCCCGTCCAGAGAACGGACGCAGCGGTCCGCCGATGCATCACGATCCGACGGCAACGGACCGTCCCGGTACACCGCCTGTACGGAAGGGGAACGCGCATACGGGAATGTTGGCTCGAATGCCGTTACAGGCGTAGACGGTCCATTATGGCACGCCTGTTGCTGACTGAGTGTCGCCGAATACTAACGGCCTCACGCGGCACGCGAAGACGCAGATGCCGTCGTCAGCGGACGGACATCGCAATGGCTCAGAGAATCAAGGAACGACGGACCCTAGACGACGGAAGCACGGCATTCGAGAGTCCGAGCATTCTGCTGATTGATGACGATGACGATTCGCGCAACGTCCTTCTCTATCAGCTTTCTCTCGAAGGCTACCGCTGCCGCGGAGCCGCGACGGGAATGGCAGGCGTGCGGGCTGCGCGCGAGGTCGCGCCTGACGTGATTCTGCTCGACCTCAACCTGCCCGACATCCACGGGCTCGAGGTCATCAAGCTCATGCAAGCGGAACAGGCCCTGGCCGCGATTCCCATAGTCGTGATCTCGGGCGAACGATCGATCGTCGCTGCAAGGGCGATCGCTTTGGGCGCGACCGCCTTTCACGCGAAACCACTCGACTTCGGCGAGCTGCTCGAAACGCTACATAGCCTCGACTCTTCTTCGCCGCAGCCGGTCTTGTAGGCAACCGCGGTCGAAACCGCGAAGAGACCCTCTCAACCTGGAGAAAACGACCATGCTTGGTACCGTTCTAATCGTCATTCTCGTCCTGGCGCTTCTCGGCGTCATACCGTCCTGGGGCCACAGCAAGAACTGGGGATACGGCCCGAGCGGCATCGTCGGCGTGATCCTTCTCGTCGTGCTGATCCTCCTGCTGACGGGACGGCTCTGAGGTTTCCCGAATTCGTGTGGACCATGAAGTCCCAGGAGGCG
Source organism: uncultured Clostridia bacterium (assembly GCA_964591515.1). Classification (GTDB taxonomy): domain Bacteria; phylum Acidobacteriota; class Blastocatellia; order UBA7656; family JADIYM01; genus JADIYM01. Next base: position 7,943 of record CAZQBW010000086.1, on the reverse strand, counting down.
ATTACGTGACGACAAGCAGCGATCAGAACCAGTTCGATATCGTGGCGGCGGAAGGTACGCCTTTCAACGCGCCGAGCTCGGAGCGCGTGGCGACAGTCGGCGTCCCGGACGACGGCGGCCTCGCCGTTGGACTCGTCGACGAGTCGGATCTCCAGGAGCAGCTCTCGCGGCTGAACTCGGATTTCGAGGACGGTCTCGACGTCAGCCGCGGCAGCGAACAACCAGTCTCCGGAGCGGACGAGCTGGGAGCGTCAATCGGCAAGCTCGTGGCCGAGGGTATTCGCCGCGCCGGATCCCACGCCGCCTCGCGACTCAGAGACAATCCAGTAACATCCACCATAGGACTGCTTGGCGTCGGAGTCGGAATCGGCCTCCTGATCGCCAACCGTCGAAATTGCAGGCAGCCACGGGATTAACCTCGTTAGTACCCAGGAAACCGAATCTGCGTATGAAATCCGTGCACTCATTGCACTAATTTCATACGCCGTTTCTTGTGGAACTCCCGGAACGCAGCCAATACTGTCGTGGCATCCCCGTTGCAAGTGCAGTCATGCGCTGCGTATCTCTCGTCATCTGACTCACTCCGGTCGCTTCAGGGGTTGGCGCGAATGGCCGTCTGTCCAATCAGAGTACTTTTCGTGGAGGCCGATTCGGATCTCCGGCTTCGCCTTCGTCAGTTTCTGTCGCACGACCAGGCCAATGACTACGAGATTCGCGAGACAGGGACCGCGAGCGAGGGCATCGATGCGTACCTCACGTGGTCGCCTGACGCCCTGCTCGTCGACGTCGATCTGCCGGACGGCCACGGGATGGACGTGCTGCGCGCCATTCGTGAACAGACAGGGGCAGTCGCGGTCCCGCTCGTACTTCTGTGCGAACCGGAGCAGACCGGAATTCGCGACGAGGCACTCGCAGCCGGCGCGCAACAGGTGCTCATAAAAGAGAATGCTTCCGGTGAGAACCTCTGTTGGATCGTCGGGTTCGCCATTGAGAAAGCCGCGAAGCACCAGGCCCTCGATCAGCGGCAACGCGAGCTCAAGACGATCAACCGGCAGCTCAAGAAGAACGTCAAGACCCTGGAGCGGGAAATCGGCATTCGTGAGAAAGCCGAGGAAGCCGTTCGACAGAGCGAGGCCCGGTTTCGCAGCATCTTCGAGTGCAAGATGGTGCCGATGGGTCTCTGGCGAGCGGATGGCTCCGTCGTTTCCGCCAACGAATCGCTTCTCGAGCTGATCGGCCGCGAGCGCTCGGATCTCGATGCCGGTGCCATTCGGCTCGAGTCGCTGATCGTCCAGCCCGAGAACGCCGATGAATCCGCTTCCATCGAGGATCGCCTCTCCAACGACTGCGGCACACCGTTTGAAGCCGGGATTCTCGATGCCTCGGGCCGGCTCATCCCGGTCCTGGTGGGCGGGGCAGCCTTTCCGGACTCCGAACAGCTGGGCGTCTTTTTCGCGGCAAGCCTCGCGGAGCGAAAGCAGGTCGAGGCTGACCTTCGTGCGAGCAAGGATCGTTACAAGTCGCTGGTCGTGGCTTCAGCGCAGGTGGTCTGGACGACCGACGCGGAGGGACTAGTCGAGGACATTCCCGACTGGCGAGCCCTGACCGGGCAGTCGATCGAGGAAGTTCAGGGCCGCGGCTGGCTCGATGCCGTTCATCCGGACGACCGGCAGCGCACCGTCGATGCCTGGAGAACCAGTATCGAGAACCTCTCCAAATACGACACCGAGTACCGGGTCCGCATGCGAACCGGGGAGTACCGCACGTTCGCCGTGCGCGGAGTGCCCGTCCTCGAGGACGATGGATCGGTTCGTGAGTGGGTGGGAACGTGTACTGACGTCTCAGAGGGGAAGCGCGCGGTCGAGATGCTGCGCGAACGCGACGAACAGCTGCGGCTGGCGCTGACGGCCGGAAGGGCGGGGACCTGGCGCTGGGAGCTCGCGACTAAGGAGGCCTTCTGGTCCGACGAGTACTACACGGTATTCGGACTCGAGCCGGGCAGCATCAACGCTACATTCGAGTCGTGGTTCGACGCGGTTCATCCCGACGACCGCGAGCACGTTCGGGCGAGCGTAGCGGAGGCGATCGAGGGAAAACAGGATCTCGCTCTCGCCTACCGGATGGTACTGCCCGACGGAAGCACGAGATGGGTGGCAGGCCGAGCGCAGCTCTTCGTCGACGACGACGGCAATCCCGTCCGCATGATCGGCATCACGATCGACATCACGGACCGCAAGATGGTCGAAGACGCCCTCGCCGAGAGCGAGATGCGCTTCCGTCACATGGCTGACAGCGCGCCGGTCCTGATCTGGGCGACGGACGAGAACATCGATTGCACTTTCTTCAACCAGAACTGGCTCCGATTCACCGGGCGGACCATGGAACAGGAGCTCGGGGACGGTTGGCTCGACAACGTACACCCCGAGGACCGCGAGACGGTCGAGTCGACGTACAAGTCCGCCTTTGATGCCCGCGAAGTCTTTGCCGGTGAGTTTCGGCTTCGGCGAGCTGACGGTGAGTATCGATGGGTGCTCAATCACGGAGTGCCGCGCGCAATGGCCGAGGGCGGATTCGCCGGGTACATCGGCTCGTGCATCGACATCACCGACCGGCGGCGGGCGGAAGCGGAACGCGAGGAACTGCTCGAGCGCGAGCGGGATGCCCGCGCCATTGCCGAGATGGCCAGCCACACCAAGGACGAGTTCCTCGCCGTCGTGTCTCACGAACTGAGAGCACCGTTGAACGCCATCCTCGGCTGGGCACGGATCCTCTCGACCAAGTCAGTCGGGCCCGAGACGATGACGCAGGCGATCGAGACGATCGAGCGAAGTGCTCGAGCCCAATCGAACATCATCGACGACCTCCTGGATACGGCCCGAATCACCAGCGGCAAGTTGCGACTCGAGGTTCGCCCGATCGACATCGCGGCGGTCGTCGATGCGGCAGTCGACGTCGTCCGTCCTGCGGCCGATGCAAAGTCCATCGAGATTCTCCGTGTCTTCGATCCCGAGATCGACGTCATTTCGGGCGATGCCGACCGGCTTCAGCAGGTCATGTGGAACCTGCTGTCGAATGCCGTTCGATTCACGCCGAGCGGAGGCCACGTCGTCGTCCGGCTAGAGCGCGTCGATCCGGTCGTCCGGATCCAGGTGAGCGACACGGGCAAGGGAATCGACGCCGACTTTCTGCCACAGGCCTTCAACAGGTTCGATCAGGCGGACCGCTCGAGCACGCGCCGTCACGGAGGGCTCGGGCTCGGACTCTCGCTGGCCCGCTACCTCGTCGAGGCGCACGGGGGGACCATCGCCGCCGAAAGTGGCGGAGAAGACAAGGGATCCACGTTCACCATCAGCCTCCCCCTGCGCGCCGTTCGCGATACGGCCAGTGCCGCGCGTTCCGACGTGACGGACATCGGCGCGCCCGCAATTCCTCACGACCTTGGCGGGCTGCGAATACTGGTAGTCGACGACGAGGCGGACGCCCGGGATCTGCTGGCCACACTTCTGTCCGGTTACGGCGCGACCGTGACGACGGTCTCGTCTGCTGCCGATGCGTTCACGACTTTCACGGCCGTGACTGATGGCCTGCGCTTCGATGTGGTCGTTTCCGACATAGGTCTGCCGGACGAGGATGGATACTCGCTGATTCGCCGAATACGGGCACTCGACGCAAGCAGGAACGGGGCCGTTCCTGCCGTTGCACTCACGGCGTACGGCCGCACCGTCGATCGGGTCAAGGCACTGTCGGCGGGGTTCCAGATGCACGTGCCAAAGCCCGTCGAGCCGGTCGAGCTGGCCATGGTCATCGCGACGCTGACGCGCCGACAGGCAATCCGGGCCGCCGAATGACCATCACAGGTCGATATCTCGCCAGGAGGGCGAAACGATGAAGAAGTCGAATGTACTGGTCATTGACGATGACCCTTCCATGCTCGAGCTCGCGCGGTTCCACCTTATCGACTCGGGTTACCTCGTCGAGACGGCGTCGACCGGACGCGAGGGGATCGAGAAGGTCAGCGGCGACACGTTCGACCTGGTGCTCACCGACCTGAATCTGCCCGACATCGACGGAATCGAGCTCGTTCGGCAGCTCAAGACTGCGTCGCCCGACTTGGAGATCATCATGGTCTCCGGGTATGGCTCGGTTACCAAAGCAGTCGAAGCGACGAAGGCAGGTGCTTTCTTTTTCGTCGAGAAGCCCGTCGAATTCGAAGAACTGCTGGTGCTGGTTGCGAAGGCAGTCGAGCGCCGGGCGCAGGCCGCCGAAATCCGTCATCTGCGTGACCGGCTGACGAGCCGTTCCTCGTACTTCGACATCATCGGCAGCAGCAAGCCGATGCAGGACATCTTCGAGACGATCGACAGCGTCGCCGAATCTGACGCCAACATCCTGATCACGGGCGAGTCGGGGACAGGCAAGGAACTGGTTGCAAACGCAATACATTTCCGCAGCCTGCGCTCCAGAAAGCCGATGATGAAGGTGAACTGCGCGGCCCTTCCGAAGGACCTGATCGAATCCGAGCTTTTCGGTCACACGAGGGGTGCATTCACGGGAGCGACTGCGGACAAGGTCGGACTCATTGGCCAGTCGTCAGGCGGCAGTCTTTTTCTGGACGAAATCGGTGAGATGCCGCTCGAGCTGCAACCAAAGCTGCTACGGGTGCTCGAGGAACGCACGTACACGAGTCTCGGCAGCACGAAGCCACACGACGCCGACTTTCGACTGATCACGGCGACGAACCGGAACCCGCTCGACGCCGTGAACGCGCGGACGATCCGCGAGGACCTTTACTACCGGATCAACACGATCGAGATCTACGTGCCGCCGCTCAGGGAGCGGGCCGAGGACGTTCAGGGACTCGCCGAGCACTTCCTCAGAGAGTTCTCGCAGAAGTATGGCCGGCCGGCGCGCGAGATTTCGCAGCGGGCATACGCCTACCTCTTCGAGTACGAGTGGCCGGGAAACGTTCGCGAGTTGCGCAACCAGATCGAGCGGGCGGTCTTGCTGACGAAGGGCGAAACGCTCGAGCTCGAAGCTCTCCAGGTCGGACGGATTGCTCCCCGCGTGATGGCCGCGTCGGCTCAGCACGCAGCGGCCGTGGCTTCGCCTGACCCTGCCGGTGCTACGCAGAGCCCAGTGCAGTCCGACAACGGCGACGTCTCACCCGAAACGGACGTGCTGGCAGGGCTCGGCCGCAACATCGTCGACACGATTCACGTGCGACGCGACGCAGACTCGTCGACGGACGTGCTCACTCAGGTCGAAGGCGCCATCGTCGCCGCGGCGCTCGAGCGAACGAAGGGTAACAAGCAGGCTGCGGCACAGCTGCTTGGCGTATATCGCCCGCGCCTCTACCACATGATCAAGAAGCATGACCTGTCGACGTGGCTCTGAGCTTCACTCGTCGCGCGTGATGGCGCGCCACGTGAGGTTCGGTTATCGTCCAGCGGGCTAGGCTGATCGACGTCGCCTCGGGCGGCCCGGTTGGCAGCGCTGACGGTACTCCGAACCTGACTGAAATGACTCGATGAGACCGACGACGACATTGCAGCGGGTCTTTCTCGGGTTGGTCGCGCTGCTCGTCGTGGGCAATGCCGTGGCTGCGCTCTGGAACCTGAGTCGCGTCAACGAACACCAGGCTGCCGTTGCCCACACGAGCGAGGTGCGGGCAACGCTTGCCCGGATCATCGGGCTCCTGAGCGAAGCCGAGACCGGCCAGCGCGGTTATCTGCTCACTGGGGAGCGCCAGTACCTCGAGCCCTACGCGAGCGCGTCGTCCCAGATCCACGATCGCATCGACTACTTCCGGTCGCTGACCGCCGACAACATGGAGCAGCGCACGAAAATCGACGAGCTGGAGCGTCGGATCGATGGCCGGCTGGCGTCGATGCGTGAGCGGCTCAACGCCTACGACCGGCTGGGGCAGGAAGAGGCGATCAAGGCGCTGCGATACAGCAACGCGCGGGATGAGATGAAGGCGATACGGGCTCTCGTCGCCGAGATGGATCAGGCCGAGGCGAGGTTGATGATGGTCCGGGAGCCGCAGGCGGAATCGAGTTATCGCCGGGCAGTGGCCTCGTCCATCACGGGTGCGTGCCTCGGGCTCGGACTCGTCGGGATCGCCTTCTATCGACTGCGAAGGGATGCTGCGTTTCGCCGTCAGTCGGCCGAGGCACTGCTCGAGCAGCGCGAGTGGTTCCAGACGACACTCGCCAGCGTCGGTGATGCCGTCATCGCGACGGGTACGGACGGCTGCATCTCATACATGAACCCGGTTGCCGAGGCTTTGACGGGCTGGGATCGCGTCGAGGCCACGGGAATGCCGCTCGAGCGAGTGTTTCGCGTGCTCCACGAGATAACGCGCGAACCCGTGCCGGATCCGGCGCTCATTGCGCTGCGAGACGGTGTAACTGTCGAGCTGGCGAACCACACGGTGCTGGTCGCGAAGGACGGAGTCGAGCGGCCGATCGACGACAGCGCCGCTCCGATCCGGCACGCGGACGGGACCCTGATCGGCGTGGTCCTGATCTTCCGCGACGTCACGGAGCGCCGGCGAGTCGAGCGCGAGCGAGCCGAAACGCTCGATCGCGAGCAGGAAGCCAGGCGTCGCGCGGAAGAGGCAAATCGACTCAAGGACGACTTCCTCGCGACGATCTCGCACGAGCTGCGGACACCCCTGAACGCAATCATCGGTTGGAGCGGGATTCTGCGTACTGGCGAAGCCGATCGCGATACGACCAGGCGCGGCCTGGACACGATCGAGCGTAATGCCCGATCGCAGGCGCGTCTCGTCGAGGACCTGCTCGACGTATCGCGGATCAACGAGGGAACGCTGCGGCTCGAAGAGGGCGTCGTCGATCTGGCGAGGACGGTCGAGACCTGCGTCGAGACGCTTCGGCTCGCCGCAGACGCCAAGGGAATCGAGATGTCCGCGGCGATCGACCCGGAGACCGGACAGGTGTCGGGCGACGCGGGCCGCCTCCGGCAGGTGCTCCTCAACCTGGTCTCGAATGCGATCAAGTTCACGCCAGCGGGCGGCACTGTGACTGTAAGGCTCGGGCGATACGATGGCGGGGTGTTCGTTTCGGTCGCCGATACCGGCAAGGGAATCAGTCCGGAGTTTCTACCGCACGTCTTCGAGCGATTCCGGCAGGCGGATTCGACCTCGTCGCGCGGCCACGGCGGAGTCGGCCTCGGACTCGCGATCGCGAGACAGCTCGTCGAGTTGCACGGCGGTACGCTCGAGGCCGAGAGCGCGGGTGAGGGTATGGGAGCGACGTTCACGGTGAGACTGCCCTCGATCAGGGCGGACCGCCGGCGCACGGGACCGCTGGTATCCGAGGTCGCGCATCAGCCGATCGTGCTCGGTGAGGACTTTGAACGGTTTCCGCTCGACGGACTTCGCGTCGCAGTCGTGGATGACGAGGCAGATGCGCGCGAGATGCTTCAGCACGTTCTCTCGCATTGCAATGCCGAGGTCCGGACGGCCTCGTCGGCAAACGAGGGACTGTCTCTGGTACGGGAGTGGAAGCCGGATCTGCTGATCTCCGACATCGGGATGCCGGATGGCGACGGATACGCGTTCATTCAGATGGTGCGATCGCTTTCTGACAAGCAGGGCGGCGCGGTGCCGGCCATCGCGCTGACTGCCTATGCCCGCGCCGAGGACCGCGTGCGAGTGCTCGCGGCCGGATACCAGATGCACGTCGCCAAGCCGGTCGATCCGTACGAGCTCATCGCGGTCGTCTCGAGCGTGATCGGCTTCCACCGCGTTCAGCCCGAGCGATAGCCTCGTCCCGTACCGCGCCGCGGTTAATCGACCGCGGAGCGGTCGAAGGAAATAGCCGTGGGTCGCGGGGGCGAGTGCAACGAGCACACGCGACCCGCGGTACCGCCGCCAACCTCGGTCCGACCGCGGAGCGGTCGCATCGTCAGTCCCATAG
>CAZQBW010000085.1:0-18146 GCA_964591515.1 uncultured Clostridia bacterium | reverse complement strand
TGGGCCGCAAATGTCGCTCCAGGACGGTCTGCTCCCAATCCGTTCCGTTTCATCAGAGGGGGTGCGGCGAAGCCGCATGGGCAACTCTGTGTGTCCTCCGTGCCTCCGTGATCTCTGTACGCGAAGCCTTCCCGCCCCCTACGCTACCGAACCCGCGATCCCCGCCGCCCTCGTACACTCGAAGATAAGTGACGTCTCGATCTGAGCCACTTCGGGGCGCGACGTGAACGCATCCATCGCAAGGTTCCGCAGGTGATCCGAGTCGCGCACCGCGACGTGCACGAGGAAGTCCGTCACACCCGCCACGTGATATACCGCCACGACCTCCGGCAATGCGAGCGCGTGCGCCCGAAAACCCTCGACGAGCTGCCTCGTATGCTGCTGGAGCCGCACCGCAATGAGCGCCTGCAGCCCGATCCCAAGGGCCGCCGGGTCCACGTCCGCGTGGAAGCCCCTAAGCACGCCCGACGCACGCAGCTTGCGGACTCTCTCGAGGCACGTCGACGGAGACAGCCCCACGAGTGCGGCCAGTTCCTTGTTCGACAGCCGCGCATTATTCTGCAGAGTGGTCACAATTCCGTAGTCGATTCGGTCAAGCGCCATGGGATCGCACAATAACCGAAGTCTATTCGATTCACAAAATCACTCGATCGGCCTACCGTGGAAGGACAGGAGAAACCGACCATGGAACACTTCGATCCCGTCGAATCGCTTGCCGCAATGCGCCACGAGTTTGGCGAGCACGGCGGCGTCAACATGTCCATCGAGACGAGCACGACCTTCACGGTCATGAAGGCCTCCACGCTGCCGGCGATCTTCCACGGTCAGCAGGGTCCCGAAGGCGGCTGCTACCTTTATGGACGTCACTTCAATCCGACGGTATATGTCCTGGGACGGCAGCTTGCGGCACTCGAAGGCGCGGAGGCGGCTTACTGCACCGCGAGCGGAATGAGCGCGATCTCGGCAGCGCTGCTGCAGTCGTGCAATCACGGCGATCACGTAATCGCGAGCAAGACCGTCTACGGCGGCACCTTCGCCCTCCTCAAGGAGTTCCTGCCAGCGAAGGCCGGCATAGAGGTCACGTTCGTCGACGCATTCGACCTAGAGTCGGTCGAAGCGGCCTTCAACGAACGCACACGGGTCGTTTACGTCGAGACGATGTCGAATCCGACGCTACGCGTCGCCGACATTCCGAGACTCGCTGAGATCGCGCACGCCCGCGGCGCCCGTCTCGTAGTCGACAACACGTTCTGCCCGCTCGTCGTGTCGCCGATCCGGCTCGGAGCCGACGTTGTCGTCCACAGCCTGACGAAGTTCATCAACGGAGCGTCCGACGTAATCGCCGGTGCAGTTTGCGGTACTACCGAGTTCATCCTGAGTCTGATGGACCTCCACACGGGTGCGCTAATGCTGCTCGGACCGACGATGGATCCGCGCGCGGCGTACGAAATCAGCCTTCGGCTCCCGCATCTCGGCCTGCGGATGGCCGAACACAGCCGTCGCGCGCTGACTTTCGCGAGCCGCCTGAGGGATCGCGGAGTCGAGGTAATGTACCCGGGCCTGCCGAACCATCCTGACCACCGGCTGCTTCAGCGGCTCGGTAACGAAGAGTATGGTTTCGGCGGCGTGTTCACTATCGACGTTGGATCGTCGCTGAGAGCGTGCGAGCTTATGGAAGTGCTTCAGAACCGGGACCGCTTCGGCTTCATGGCAGTGAGTCTCGGTTACTTCGAGACACTGATGACGTGTCCCGCAAGCTCGACGTCGAGCGAGATGACGGACGACGAATTGAGGGCGGCAGGCATCGCTCCCGGATTGCTCCGGATCTCGGTCGGATACACGGGAAGCGTCGAACAGCGTTGGCGGCAACTCGAAGATGCGCTTGAAATTGTCGGTATTGGAGTGCAGTCGACAAGGCCCGCGATGGCCTGAAACCTCTGGACCTTGACCGGGCTCAATCCGCTGCGGTATCAAGCACTCGAGGAGTTACCGACCGGGCATAGCGCTTCGGCTTGGCCTCTCGAAGGTTCTTACATCAAGCGCTCCAGATTGAGTCCGGCGACTGCCGGTTCGCCACAAGAGAGCGGAGGTTTCCGAAATGGTACTCCCAGAATTCATACAGATGATCGAGCTCCACGCGGACAAGCTGACGGCCGAGCTTATTGCTGATCTCAAGACGAATCCGCGTACGAGCTTCCTGCACTCCCGATCGACGGAAGACCTCGAGCAACGCGCGCACAAGCTGTATTCGCATCTCGGACGGTGGCTGGTCGAGAAGGATCCGGCCGAGATCGACAGCCTTTACGGTGAGGCTGCAAAACGACTCCACGCCGCGGACGTTCCTTTCAGTGAAGCGGTATACGTCATCATTCTCATCAAGCAGCACCTGCAGGACTTCGTGAAGCGCAACGTCCTGGTCGACTCGTTCGGCGACCTCTATCAGGTCAATGAAGTTGCAATGACCATCGGACGGTTCTTCGACGAGGCGATATTCATCTCGGCGAAGGCGTATGAGTCCGTGCGGACGACGTGGAAAGACCCGCAGTTGATGTAGTCCACGGATCAGGTCAGAGCCGGGAGCGGTAGCGACCGGGTCGACATACGCTTGGACCAGATCCGGAAGATCGTGCTGCAGTCGATCTCGAGACCACCCGGTCGCTACCGCTCCCGGCTCTGATCCGGCGTGACTGCTTGCGTTTGTCCACGCCATTTCGGCGCCACGAGACGCCGCCGGCCATCCTCACTTCGCGGCACTCCCGCCTCGTCCAGATCGACTCGGTCCCACAGCTTGCACGTGACCTGCTTGTGCATCTGGTCGAGCCCTTCGCAGTAGTTCGTGAATTCGCATCGCCGAACCTCGGCACCGTGTCCCGTCCTCACCTTCTCGAACCAGTCCGGATCCGCCAGAGCCTGCCTGGCCAGCCCGACGATGTCCGCATCGCCGTTCTCGAGTATCGACTCCGCGAGCTCGAATGTGCCGATGCCGCCGGCCGTGACGATCGGCGTCTCGAACCCGTCTTCGCGTGTGGCGCGACGGATGGCTCGCGCCAGCGGCACGTTCCGACCGAACGGACCGGCCTCGTCCGAAAGGACGGTCGGCATGCACTCGTATCCGCTCTTTCCCGTGTATGGATACACCGCGTGACCGACCTTGGGCTGCTTCGCGTCCTCGAACTTGCCGCCCTTCGAGATTGAGAGGAAGTCGAAGCCCGCCTCGGCGAATCGACGTCCGAAGTAGACCGCATCCTCGATTCGATTTCCGCCCTCTATCACGTCGTCGCCGAGATACCGGCAACCGACGACGTAACCGGGCCCGACCCGATCGCGGACGACAGCGAAGACCTCCAGCGGCAGTCGCACACGGTTCTCGCGCGGGCCTCCATAGCCGTCTTCCCGCGTGTTCCTGGCGCTCAGGAACGAGGCCATCGTGTATGCGTGCGCATAGTGCAGCTCGACGCCGTCGAATCCGGCTTCCTTCGCGCGGGCCGCAGCATCGGCAAAGATTCCCGGCAGAACGTCGGGCAGCGCACGGATGTGCTCGAGTTGCGTGTCGGTCACGCGCTCGCGCGAACCGAATCGCAGCGACTCGAGCTCGCGTTCGTCGAGCACACGCTCGATGACGTCATCCGGCGCAGACTCGAGGAACTTGCGAACCCGGTCGTCGGTGGCGCGGACCCAGCTCTCGTCCTCCGAGACCTCCGACAGCAGGCGCCGGTGCCGATCGGTTATAACGAGAAACCGCTCGAAGTACTTCGAAGGATCCGGCCGCCGGCGAACCGAGAGAAAGTCGATGATCTGGATCAAGAGGCGCGTGTGGCCGTCGCTCTCCTGCCGTACCCGGTCTACGAGCCGCCTGAGGCCCGGGATGAATCGGTCGTGCCCGATCCTCAGCAGCGGGCCGGATGGTACGTCTCGCACTCCCGTTGCCTCGACTACGATGGCTCCGGGACGCCCGCCGGCGAAACGGCCGTACCAGTCGAGGTTGTCTTCGGTCACGAAGCCGTCATCGGTTGCGCGCCAGGGAACCATTGCGGGCACCCAGGTGCGCTCTTCCAGCCGGATGCTTCCGATGTCGATCGGACTGAAGAGCCTGGATCGAGAGGCCTCGTAGGCGGATGGCCAGGCCGTCGCCGGAAGCGGGTGCTTGACCGGCTTTGAGAAGCGCCACATTTCGGGGGGAAGCTAACACAGGGCGTTTGGGGCGGCCAAACCGGTCTTCGTGTGCGCCTTTGCGAGATGATGTTTCTCGCAAAGGCGCAAAGTGAAGACTCAGAGACGCAAAGGAAGAGTGACGGCGAATGCAGCTCGAGTCCTGAGCCCTAAGTTCCGGTGTCCGGCTTTCCGCTCGCTTCGCAGCCTTCCGGGTGCAACGGGCAGGAAGTTCCAGCCCGCGGCAGTCCGCGACGCTGCGGGGCGGGTGCCGGCGCCGCCGACGGCGCAGCTGCCGGTGGTGGCGGGGCCGCTGCGCCGGCCGGCGCGGCAGGTCTGCGCGCGGGTCCGCGAACGGCCTCGTCGGTCAGTTCCGCCAGCGTCACGGACTCGATCGCCTGGCTTCCCGCGAGTTTCCTGATTTCCAGCAACAGGTCGGCTTCAACGGCGTCGCGCAGTGCAGCGCTCTTCAGCGACGACCGCGGCTCCCGTGACAGGCGCTTCATCACAGCGGACTTGATCTCGGTCTCGGCTTCTATCAATCGATCCTCGAGCTTGGTGTTCGAAGGATCGAAGACAGCGGCGACTGCGACCCATCCCTTTTCGGAACCCGCGAAGGTGACCGCAATTGGCCCGCCGCCGATCAGTGCGCCCTTCGGACCGGGCCACTTCGGCGGTGGAGGCACGCCGGCAGTACGTGTGTTCCCCTGCGGTCCGTCGTTTCCCGACGTTGGGCCATTGCGCGTGCTGCCGTTGTTGGCCGGTATGCCTCCGGCAATTCCGCCGATTCCCTTGCAGCCCGACGCTGGTCCGAGCGCCGCGGCTATCGCGGCGAGGCCTATTCGTCGAAGGAACGCGCGCCGGGCCTCCGCCGAATCATCGAGCGTCGGATAGGCGGGCTCTTCATAATGAGTAACTGGTTGCAGCGGCATCGTGTCTCTCCCATTCAAGTCCATAGAAACGCAGCAGGAAAGCGGGATTTGCTTCGGCGAAGAGCGTCGCGGCAACGGAATCCGCCAGAGGTATCACCATCTTCTCGTGCCAGCAGATGACGTCTCCGGGAGTACCGGCGTTACCGGACGACTCGCGGTTCGCGCACGCGCAACGCGACGCGCAACGGAAGCGATGGGCGCACGACGCGCATTCGTCGGGCACCGTCGGTACCGCCAACGACTCGCAATTCATCGCATCAGTCAGTGAAGCCAGAATGTCGCCGCACGAACCGGCGTCGCTCCGGTCCTCGCCAATGGAACGCCCGCAGCCGTAGAGCCGCCCGCTCGGCGCCACGGCAATGTCATCCGGGTCCGAACCGCACCCGAACGTCGCGGCGATCGAGCCCCGCACGTGAAGGTCGATCTTCTCGTCGAAGAGGTTCAAGGCAAACGGCGAACCTTCGCGATACACTGACAGGTAGACATCTGCGGCCTCGAGGTACGCGCGCCGCCAGCGTTCGAGGTCCGAGTCTTCCCAGATGGACGTCCAGTCAGGGTTCAACGAGATTCTGCGAACGCCGTGCGCGGCGAACGCCCGGATCGCATCCGCCAATCCGTCGACCGACGCCGGTGTCACAACGCACACGACTGAAACCGACCTGCATCGCCCGACGGCGCGGTCGAGCGCCCGCCAAACTGCCGCGCCGGTCGGCGCTCCGCCGCGCGTCCGCCGAATCCGGTCGTGAACGTCGGCAAGGCCGTCGATCGACACTGCCAGATCGATAACGAATGGCGCGAGTCGAGCCAGGCAGACGTCATCGAGAAGCGTCCCGTTCGTGGTCGTCTGGAAACGCACCGATACCCCGGCAGCGGCTCCCGCGACGAGCGCATGCGAGGCGAGCTCGAGCAGCAGGTCCAGGGCCAGCAGCGGTTCTCCGCCCATGAAACTGATCTCGAGGTTCGGCTCGGCGCTCGCGGCCGCCTTCCGGATCGCCCAGTCGATCGAGGAGCGCCCAACCGCCGCCGGCATCTTCTGCTGGCGAGCCTCGCCCGCGAAACAGTAAGAGCAGGAAAGGTTGCAAGCGTGCGTGAGATTGAGGGTGAGTCGCATCGCTGCCCTCCGGAGCGTCCCGTGACGCCAGCATGCGCTTCCCAACTCTCGAAGGCTACCCCGCGCCGGTGATACGCCGTACTGCGCCGCCGGCTGTTGTAAGATCGCGACCGCTCCGAATCCACCTGCAGTCGAAACGGAACTCGATGTCCTCGAAATCGTCTCCCTCCACGCCGTGGTTCGTCCGCGGCGACATCGACGGCTTCTTCGGTCTCGCACTCGACAATTTCGTCCAGTTGCTCCTGATCGGAGTCCTGTGTCAGACCGTGCTCGGCTTCTCGGACGCGTTGCTCTTCCAGCGCATCCTGCCCGGTGTCGCGGTGTCGTTGCTCATCGGCAACCTCTTCTATGCCTGGCAGGCCCGACGGCTGGCTCAGGTGACCGGGCGACCCGACACTTGTGCGCTGCCGTTCGGAATAAACACCGTCTCGCTCATCGCTCACGTCTTCCTCGTGATGCTGCCGGCGAAGCTGGCCGCCGAGGCAGTCGGCCACCCGGATCCCGCGCGCGTCGCCTGGCAGGCCGGCCTCATCGCCACGGTCGGCTCGGGACTGATCGAAGCCGGCGGAGCCTTCGTGGCGGACTGGGTTAGACGGCTCACTCCGCGCGCGGCGATGCTCTCGACGCTCGCCGGCATCGCTCTGACCTTCATCTCTCTCGGATTCCTGTTCCGGACGTACGCGCGACCGTTGATTGGCCTGACGACGCTCGCAATCGTCCTGCTCACCTACTTTGGCCGGGTGCGTTTCAAGGGCGGGCTGCCAGGTGGACTGGTTGCGGTGGCTCTCGGCACGCTCATCGCCTGGACGACGGGCGTCGCGCCGGTCGGCAATCTCGCAATCGAGGGCGCCGGCCTCTACCTTCCAGTCCCGGTCGTTGGCGACCTCGTCGAAGCCTTCCTGAGCGGGCACATGCTCACGTACCTGTCCATCATCATTCCGATGGGCGTATTCAACGTCGTCGGCTCGCTGCAGAACCTCGAGTCGGCCGAAGCCGCCGGAGACCCGTTTCCGACCAGGTCGTCGCTTCTCGTTAACGGCATCGGGACGCTGGCCGCGGCGCTCTTCGGAAGCTGTTTTCCGACGACGATCTACATTGGCCACCCTGGCTGGAAGGCGATGGGTGCGCGGTCCGGCTACTCGATTCTGAATGCGGTCGCCATGACTGCCGTGTGCCTGTCGGGCACTCTCGCGATTCTCGCGTGGGCCATTCCGATCGAAGCGGGAATGGCCATCGTGCTCTGGATCGGAATCGTCATCACGGCACAGGCGTTTCAGGCGGTGCCGCGCGAGCATGCTCCGGCAGTCGTGCTCGGCCTGCTGCCCGGCGTCGCGGCCTGGGGAGCGCTGATGTCCAAGACGGGATTGCGGGCGGCGGGGCTCGGCCTGCCCGGCGGACCGCCATTCTCGCCGGAGCTCGTGGCAGCGTTTCGCGTCTCGGACACCTGGATCGACGGTGCGTTTGCCCTCGAACAGGGGTTCATCTTCACGGCCATGATCGTTTCAGCAGCGACGGTCAACATCATCGAACGGAAGTTCCGGGTGGCGGCCGTCTGGTTCTTCATCGCGGCGGCAGTGTCGGCGACCGGGCTCATGCACTCGTATCAATGGACTCCGGCCGACACCGCGCTCGTTCTCGCGCCAGCCTGGCCGTGGGTCATCGGCTACGCAGCGATGGGCGCGATAACCCTTGCGGCGGAGTGGATCACGGAGCCCGGCGAGGGGCATTGAGAGTGGACAGGATTCGAATCCTGTCCACTCTCCTCTCCACACTTAACCTGGTCTCGCCGGGGCCGTAGCACCTCAATCCCTCATCCAAGGAGACGCTCTCGATGAATCATCCGTCGATCTTCACGACAAGCTGGGTCGTGCTGCTGTTGCTCGCTGCTGCCTTGACGGCGGTCTCGCTCCTGTCCTCGACGAGGGCATTGCGGCGAGCGCCCGACGCGCTGTCCCCGAGCTACACGGTCGAGCAGCTCGAAGCCACCAACCGCGACGCGGCCGAAGCAATCAGGGGTCGCCGGCTGACGGCTTCTGCCTTTGCGGTCGGTTGCGGGCTGTTCCTTGCGTTCATCGTGCTCGGGCCGTACCGCCGGGGAGAGCGATGGGCGTGGTGGGCGCTGCTGGTACCGTTCGGGACGGTGTCGCTCCTACTGATGGCGCGGACTCCGATAATGGGAATACGCCAGGGCGCAGGGGTCGGCGTCATTCTCCTTGTCGTCCTCCTGGTCGGATTGCTCGCCGGGGCGCCCCGCATTTTCGCGGAAGACAAGTCCTGATTTGTCAGTGCTTTCCAGCGATGCGACTCTGCGCTGTGCTGACGCCAGAGCGCCTTTAGAAATGACTTAGAGGTTCTTTATGTTGCCCTAAAGATATAGCGACACTCCCGGGGTTACTTGTGTTACCGAAGCACGACGTTGCTTCGAATCCACACGCGAGGTAACCCCCGATGAACGCATTCAACGCACTTTCGAATCGGTTTCTGTCCGTCGCCATCTCTGCTTTGGTGGCTTTGCCGCTCCTTCCCACGGCGCTCGCCGCTCGCACCGCGGATTCGGCACCGGAGGCTCGGCACGAAGCCGTGTCAGCCGACCTGGAAGCCGCTCAAGCCAGGCGCGGCGCCCTTTCACTCGGCTACGAAGAGAACCGCGGTCAGGCAGATCCTGCGGCTCTCTACGTTGGACGCGGCAGCCGTTTGCGAATCGCGCTGACCCGGACATCGGCGGTGTATACCGTGTCGAACGACGAAGTCACCGGCTCGGTGGCAATGTCGTTCGGCGCGACCGAGGCGACACAGGTCGCTCCGGATGGCGAACCGGTCGGAGTCGCAAACTACTTGCGCGGTGGCCGCGACGAATGGCAGACGAACGTGCCGTCTTTCGGCCGGATTCGCTACCAAGACGTGGCGCCGGGTATCGACGCGGTGTTCCACGGCACCCGGAACGCACCCGAGTACGACTTCATCGTCGCGCCCGGCGCCGATCCGAAGGCGATCGCGATGACTTTCGACGGCGCCGGCTCGACGACGATCGACGAGGCCGGCAACCTGCGGCTCGCGACGGCGGCCGGAGAGATCATCCTGAACGCACCACGGCTCTACCAGGTCGCCGACGGTCAGCGGCAGCCGGTAAAGGGCGCCTTCGTGCGCGACGGAGAGACGGTCCGCTTCGACGTCGGTTCCTACGACGCGTCGCGCGAGCTCGTGATCGATCCGGTCGTCGACTACTGCACGTTCGTCGGCGGCAACGGCGACGAACGAATCAACGACGCGAAGGTCGACTCGAACGGGAATCTCTTTATCGTCGGTCAGACGCTCTCGACCAACTTCCCGGTCATAGGCGGCCTCGGCGGCAACGAATCGGGGATGGATGCCTTCGTTACGAAGATCGGCGCGGGCGGTTTCGACTTCGTTTTCTCGACCTATCTCGGCGGCTCCGATACCGACAACGCCAACGGCCTGGCGCTCGCTAACGGCAAGATCTACATCGCGGGCTCGACCTCGTCGAACTCGTTCCCGACGGTAAACGCTTACGACAACAGTCCAAACGGCCTCGATGCCTTCCTCACCGTCTTGAACTCGACTGGCTCGACCGTGCTCTATTCGACCGTCATCGGCGGGGGCAACAACGACATCGGCAATGCGGTCGCCGTCGACGTCAACGGCAATGCCTTCCTCGCGGGCGAAACGCTCGAAACCGGTTTCCTTTCGGCCAATTTCCCGACCAAGAGCCCGTCCTCGCTCGATCCTTTCCAGAAGAACTTTGGCGGCGGGCGCTCCGATGCCTTCGTCTGCAAGTTCGACCCGGATGAGTCCGGCAATACGTCGCTCGTCTACTCCACCCTACTTGGCGGAAGCGAAGGCGAGGGCGTCGAGGACATCGTCGTCGACGCAAACGAACGCGCTTACGTCTGCGGCTACACCGAATCGCCGGACTTCCCGCGCCAGAGCGCGATGCAGAACACGTACGGCGGCGGAACCGATGACGCCTTCGTTACGAAGTTCAATGCCGACGGCACGACCGTCTTCTACTCGACCTTCCTCGGCGGCTCGGGGATCGACGAGGCGTTCGGCATCGCGCTCGATCCGCTGAACCCGACGCGACCGACGATCGTCGGCCACACGACGTCGACCAACTTCCCGACCACGTCGCCGGTGCAGGCATCCAAGAACGGTCCCGAAGACATGTTCATCACGAAGCTCAACG
Organism: uncultured Clostridia bacterium; assembly: GCA_964591515.1. Lineage (GTDB taxonomy): Bacteria > Acidobacteriota > Blastocatellia > UBA7656 > JADIYM01 > JADIYM01. The sequence continues at coordinate 7,750 of CAZQBW010000085.1, read as the reverse complement.
ACGCGGGAACTTCGCGTCTTTTCTCCACCTATTGGGGCGGGCCCGCCAACGAAAGCGCCCAGGACGTTTCCTTCGACCGACTGGGCAACGCCTACGCAGTAGGCTTCAGTAACAATGCGTTTCCGCAAATTAATGGTCTCGGGCTCGGGGGCGGAACCGGCTTGGTCTACGTCGAGATCGGCCCGACGAATTCCGTCGTGCAGTCGACGTCAACCGGAATAGCCGGAAATGGCGAGGCGATCGGCATCGATCTCGGTGGCGACGTTCTCGTTGCGGCGACGACGTCGAACGTCACGCAGCCAATCACGGTGGGTGCGGCGCAGCCGAACTTCGGAGGCGCTCCGAACGATGGCGTGGCGGCGCGGATCGACCGTACGAACGACGACACGATCGGAATCTTCCGTGCGAGCACCGATCTCTTCACGCTCAAGAATGCGAACATCATCGCGACACCATCGATAACCGCCACCTTGACGGTATCGCCTGACCAACCAATCGCAGGCGACTGGAACGGTGACGGCATCGATACCATCGGCGGATACAACAACGCGCTCGGCCAGTTCCAGCTCAGAAACACCAACGACACGGGCAGCGCTGACATATCGGTCATCTTTGGCGCGGGAAACCAGATTCCAATCGCCGGCGACTGGGACGGTGACGGCATCGACACGATCGGCGTGTTCGACCCGGCCTCGATGGCGTTCTTCCTCAAGAACTCGTTCACGAAGGGCGGCGCCGACATCGCATTCAACTTCGGTGTGGCCGGTCAGGGTGCGATTCCGATTGCCGGGGACTGGAATGGCGACGGTATCGACACGATCGGCCTCTACATTCCGTCGACGAAAACATACCAGCTGCGGAACTCGAACTCTAACGGCGCGGCAGACCTGCAGTTCGTGTTCAATGTGACGAGCGGCGGCGGGTACTTCCGGCCGGTGGCTGGCGATTGGGATGGGGACGGCGTCGATACCATCGGAGTCGTGGTCCGTGGCTTCATCGGGACCGCGACGAGATTCGCGCTGCGGAATTCGAATTCGTCCGGGCCGGACGATATTTCCGTGAGCTTCGGAACGACAGGTGACCTGCCGGTGGTCGGCAACTTCGACGGCCGATAGGGTCATACAGATCGGACCAGTACCGGGAGCGTAAGCGACAGGGTGGTCTGGGGGATCGCAGATCTGCGGTCCTCGGGACAACCCGGTCGCTTACGCTCCCGGTGCTGAACTCCCGGTCCTTTTACGGTTCTTTGCAATTGCGGCGAAACCGCGAGGCGCTAAATCCGTTCCGTAGAGGATATGTTCATGAAACTCCTCGTCGTGATGACGCTTGCTCTCGCGGTCCTGAAGCCTTCTGCTTCATTGGCCGACTGCCATCCAGCCACACCCGATGCGGTGTCGGCCGGTTTCGACGTCCAGAAGGTCGCCGACGGCGTGTTCGCCGCGATTCGCAAGGAACCGCCGGGGATCTTCGTCGACGCGAACAGCGTGTTCATCATCAATGCCGAGGACGTCGTCGTCGTCGATGCCAACCTGACGCCCGGTTCCGCCCGCGATTGCCTCGCCGCCCTGCGCAAGCTGACGGACAAGCCGGTCTCCTGTGTCGTCAACACGCACTGGCACCAGGACCACGTCGTTGGCGACCAGGTCTATCGCGACGCGTTTCCCGGTGTCGAGATCGTCGCAAGCTCGAAAGCGAGGGCCACCCTCGAAGCGAAGAGCGAGGAAACGCGCAAGTTGTACCTGACCGCCGGGCCTGAGTACTCGACCAGCCTCCGCTCGGCCGTCGAGACGAAGAAGAGCTTCCTCGGTACACCGATGACCCCGGACGAGGACTCGAGCTACCTCGCGGCTGCCGGCCTCATAGACAGGTACGTCGCCGAGGCGCCGGAGATGCGGACTACCCTTCCGACGCTGACGGTCGACGACAAGCTGGTGCTCCATCGCGGCGAGAGGACGATCGAGATCCGCAGCCTCGGGCGCGGCCACACCGACAACGACCTCGTCGTTTTTCTGCCGAAGGAGGGAGTCGTGGCAGCCGGCGACCTCGTCGTTGCGCCGGTGCCACTTACCGGCGACCAGTCGTTCATCGGCGACTGGGTCAGCACGCTCGAGCGGTTGCTCGAGCTCAAGCCGGCAGTCATCGTGCCGGGCCACGGACCAGTGCTTCGCGAGACGAGCTACGTCAAGGTCATGATCGAGCTGCTGTCGTCGATGAGGGATCAGACGAAGGCGGCGGTCGCGAAGGGCGAGACCCTCGAGCAGGCCCGCAAGAGCGTCGACCTGAGCCCGTTCCGCAAGCGATTGTGCGGAGACTCCCGCTCCCTGCTGCTCATCTTCGAGAACTACGTCAACGGAGCCGGGGTTGCGAAGGCGTTCGCGGAGGCAAAGGGTGAGTAGACAGGACTATCAGGATTCACAGAGGATTTCAGGACTTTGAGACCTGTCTGAATCCTCTAATCCTCTGAGAATCCTATTAATCCTGGCCACTCTCATTCTCAAACGATCGAACTCACGAGGCCGAGCTCGGGACGCTCGTCCGTCAGTCGCCTCGCGGCCCATTGCGTTTCGAACAGCAGCGCACGGTGGCCTTCGTGATCCTCGACCTCCATCGTTCCGCGCTGCTCGATCCGGACTTCCGGTCCGGGGTCGTTCCCTACCCAGCGAGCAAGCGCGTACGGCATCGGTTGCAACAGAGTCTCGACGCCGTATTCGTCCTCCAGCCTGAACCGAACCACGTCGAACTGCAGCGATCCCACGGCGGCGAGGATCGGGTCCGGGCTCGTCCGTCCGAGTTTCCAGAGAATCTGGATCGCGCCTTCCTCCGCCAGCTGTTCGAGGCCCTTGAGCAGCTGCTTGCGCTTGGCCGGAGTTGCCGGACGGATCGACGCGAACTCCTCCGGCGAAAAATGCGGGATCTTCTCGAAGGCCTTCGGCGTGCCGGTCGTGACCGTGTCGCCGATTGCGAATGCTCCGGGATTAACGAGGCCAATCACGTCGCCGGGGTACGCCTCCGCCGTCAGCTCACGCTCCTCGGCGAAGAGCTTCTGCGGCCGGGCAAGGCGGATCTTCTTCGACGTCCGTACGTTCGTCACGACCATGTCCTTCTCGAAGCGGCCCGACACCACGCGCACGAACGCAACTCGATCGCGGTGGTTCGGGTCCATGTTCGCCTGGATCTTGAAGACGAGGCCGCTGAACGCCGGCTCGGACGGTGCGACCGCACCGCCGTCGCGTGTGGCACGCGGCCCGGGCGGCGGCGCGAGGTCCACGATTCGATCCAGCAGCAGCTCGACGCCAAAGTTCGTCACCGCGCTACCGAAGAACACCGGAGTCAGGTCACCGCTGAGGTACGCATCGTGGTCGAACTCAGCTCCGGCAGCGTCGAGCAGGGCGGTTTCCTCGCGAAATCGCGCGAGATTCTCCACGCCGAAGGCCCGGTCGAGAGCCGGCGAGTCGGTTTCGACTACGTTTGCGACGGTCGCCGTGTCTCCTCCCGCCTCGCGCGTGAAGAGATGAACGTGCTTCGAAGCTCGCTCGTAGACGCCGCGGAAGTCGGCACCGTCACCGATCGGCCATACGAGCGGAAAAGCCGAGATGCCGAACTCGCGCTCTATCTCGTCGAGAAGGTCGAGGGGCTGGCGACCCGGGCGATCCATCTTGTTGATGAACGTGAAGACCGGCAGCCGTCGGAGTCGCGCCACCTCGTAGAGTTTCCGCGTCTGCGGCTCGATGCCGTTTGCCGCGTCGATCAGCATCACGACGCTGTCGGCCGCGGCCAGCGTCCTGTATGTGTCCTCGCTGAAATCCTCGTGACCCGGCGTGTCGAGCAGGTTGATGACGTGGTCCTTGTAGTTGAACTGCAGGACCGTCGAAGTGATCGAGATGCCGCGCTTCTGCTCGAGCTTCATCCAGTCGGAGCGCGCGTGGCGCTCGTTGCGGCGCGCCGTGACGGATCCGGCCAGTCGAACTGCCCCGCCATACAGCAACAGTTTCTCGGTCAGCGTCGTCTTGCCCGCGTCGGGGTGCGAGATGATCGCGAACGTTCGCCGTCTCGCAATTTCGTTCTGCAGTGCCTCGTCCATCGATTCTCCCTGCCGATGCCCCGGGTGCCTTCGGATGACTCCGACCGCGACCATCCTTCTGCGGCCAAGCGACCGAGAGTACGGGCGGCGCCTGCCCCCGTCAACAGGACTGAAGAGCAACGCGGATCAAGCGGATCAAGCGGATCGATTTGATCTGACTATCAATTCAGTTCAGATCCGCCCGATCCGCCAAATCCGCTCCATCCGCGATGCTCTTCACCCCGTGTCGACAAAGAACTGGAACTTTCGGTCTTGCAAGGGCGTCTAGGGCGGCAGCAAGATGTTGACCGAAATCCTCAATTGGTCATTCGTTATGGCAAAAGCTGATCCGGAGCCCGTCCCGGCGACGGCCCGCGACTCGATTCTGGACGCAGCCGAGGCACTGCTCGGACGTTACGGCTATCGCAAGACGACGATGGACGACATCGCCCGCGAGGCCAGGATCGGCAAGGGCACGACGTATCTCCATTTCCGCAGCAAGGAGGAGGTCTTCCTGACGACGATCGACCGGATCGTGGATCGGCTGTGCGAGCGATTGCGGATGATCGCGATAGGACCGGGGACACTGGCCGACAGGCTCGAGGCGATGCTGGTGGAGCGCGTGCTGTTTCGTTTCGACTGCGTCAGCCACTATCCGGCGAGCCTCGACGAGATTTTCGCCTCGCTCAGACTGTCCTACCTCGAACGCCGCGGCAGGAACCTCGAGAAGGAAGCCGCCGTGTTCGAGGCGGTACTGCTGGGAGAGGCGGACTCGGCCGGCGGGTTGGTCCTGGACGCCCGTGACGCGGCGGAAGCGCTTCTCGAATCGACCAACTCTCTTCTGCCTTACGGCCTCAGTCCGCGCGAACTCGGCAATCGCCAGGACGTCGAGCGGCGGGCTCGACGCAACGCGGCGATCGTAGTGGCTGGAGTGCTTTCGAAACCGACGTCCGTTCCGGAACCGGCTGCGGGACGACGCAAGTCATTATCTGAAGGAGCAAAGCGATGAATCGGAGAGCAATCAACCTCGTCCTGTTGGCCGCCTTGGCGGTCGCCGGGCTCGGCGGCAGGGCAACGGCCCAGGATGCAAAGCCCGACATTCGGATAGACGCGGCGACGCGACAGTCGGTGATAGACGCCGTGCTCGACACGCTCGACAAGCGCTATGTCTTTCCGGAGATGGCGAAGAAGGTGGCTGCGTCGATCCGCGATCGCCAGAAGCGGGGCGAATACGAGAATCTCACTCTCGGGCCGGCCTTCGCCGAGGTCCTTACGCTGCACGTTCAGGAGGTGACCGGCGACCGTCACATCCGGATCGGCTACAGTGCCGAGCCGCTGCCGGAGCGGCAGAATCAGCGCGAGCCGTCGGCGGAGGAGATCGAGGAGTATCGACAACAGTCCCGAAGGCTCAATCACGGCTTCGAGAAACTCGAGCGAATGCAGGGCAACGTCGGCTACATCGACCTCCGCGGGTTTTTCGATGCGAACCTGGCCGCTGAAACGGCGACGCACGCCATGTCGTTTCTGGCGAACACCGACGTCCTGATCTTCGACCTTCGGCAGAACGGCGGCGGAGATCCTGCAATGGTCGCGCTGCTGTGTACCTACCTGTTCGGCGACGAGCCGGTACATCTGAACGACCTGTATTTCCGCGAGGAGAACCGTACGACGGAGTTCTGGACGCTTCCCTATGTGCCTGGTCCGAAGTACGGCAACAAGCCGGTGTACGTGCTTACGAGCCGGCGCACCTTCTCGGGCGCCGAGGAATTCACCAACAACCTGAAGACGCTCAAGCGCGCGACAATAGTCGGCGAAGCGACGGGCGGCGGCGCCAACCCCGGCGGCGGCGAGAGGCTCGGACCGCACTTCAGGATGTTCGTTCCGACGGGACGGGCGATCAATCCGATCACGAAAACGAACTGGGAGGGCCCTGGCGTCGAGCCGGACGTGAAGATCCCGGCTGGGTACGCCCTCGAGTGGGCATACCACGACGCGATCAAGAAGATCATCGAGGGGGCGAAGGGAACGCCGCGCGCCCGTGACCTCGAAGAAGTGTTGCAGGAAGCAGCCAAGAAGCTCGACGAGGCGATGGCGAAGACGAAGCCCGAGACGCCGGCCAGTCTTGCGGGCAACACCGAGTTCCGGTTGAAAGGCGCGGCGTTTGCGCGGCGAGTGGCGCTGGCTGGCTCGTTCAACGACTGGAATCCCGATGCGACGCTGTTCGCGAAGGAAGGAGACGGATGGGTGTGCCGGATCGACCTGCCGCCGGGCAAGCACACCTACAAGTTCGTCGTCGACGGCCGGATGATGATCGATCCGTCGAACACGAATTTCGAGGATGACGGTGGCGGTAGGGTGAATTCGGTTATCAACCGGTGATTGGAGGACAGGCCGTAACTGCTTCGGAGTGAGAGATCTGCGCACGAGCCTCGGCACTCGGCCGGGGCTTGAGGCCGGCCCGTCGCTACGCTCCGGGTTCGGTCTGGCGTGAGGTTACGATTGCGGCGCAACGATCTCTCACCGCAGCGAGATCCGGATCAGCCGCGACCTCGGGTCAAACGCAATCACGAATGGTCGGAGCACGTCTCGGCCGAGCAGGATCGGAGTCCCTCGTTCGACGCCGGTCAGCACATCGGCCGGGACGTTCTCGAGCAACATCCCGCCCAGCATGACCCGGGGGACCCTCGAGCGTCGAACCGTGACGGCGCCTCCCCCGATGTCGGCAACGGCGGCGCCTTTCACCAAACCGGCATCCTCTATTCCGAACGCCCTGGCCGCCTTTGCGTCAACCGCGAATCCGAACGTCGAACCCGTGTCGATCAGTGCCCGACTACCGGATCCGAGGGCCACGAACGGCCGGCGCGATTCTCCTCTCATCAACCACGTCGTCACCGCACCACCCTCGGGCACCGCGTCCCTTCGTACCGGCGAAAACGCCGGGTCGAAAGCGCGCAACCACCCGTCGTTGAAGTTCAACTCGAATCCCAGCGGCCAGAGCGCCACCGCCGGATCGAGCAATCCGTCAACTCTGGCGGGAAGACCGCCCGAGATCGTGAGCGAGGATGCCGTCGGGAGTCGATTCCCCGAATCTCCGGCAGCGAGCTCGGCCTGGCCCGTCTCGTGCGCCACAGTCACACGCCCGCTCAGCCCCGCGATCGAGACGGCGCGTCCAGCTGTAAGCCCAGCCTCCGCAGCCACTTTCGGGGACACGACCGTAACGCCAGCCCCGGTGTCGATCGCGAAGAGAAAGGGACCCGCTCCGTTCACCCAGACCCTGGTCATGAGCCCGCGCTCGTCCTCGCGGAACGGAATTTCCAGAGGAACGACCAACCGTTCGACTCGCTGGCTGGAAGCGTGTGACAAGGCGGGTGTGCTCGGGGCGGCCACGGACATCGCGACAACCCCGAGCAGGATCGTGAAAACTGGGATCTGACGTTGCAGGTGACGGAGCATGCAGTGCACCCCGTGGCCGGCGACCGCTAGTAGCGCCTCGAGCGATCTCGAAGTCCGTAGGTGTACAGCGCCGAACCGCCAGCGCCGACGCCCGCGCCGATCAGTGCGCCCTTCTTGCCGCCGGCGCCTGCGCCGATGGCCGTGCCGAGCGCCGTTCCAATACCGACCGTGAGAATGTCACGGTGCCGGCTCCAGAAGGAGCGTTTCTGCGGGACTGCATAAGCGACACCGGGCTGG
>CAZQBW010000084.1:0-18188 GCA_964591515.1 uncultured Clostridia bacterium | reverse complement strand
GACGCAACTTCGTCCTGCGCGATCGCAACATCAACAACAACACGTGCACGGTGGCTCCGCCTCCGATGTAACAGCCCGACCCCAAAATGTCGGTAACCGGAGGGCCGGGGGAGCGATCCCCCGGCCCTTCGCGCGTTCGCTCGGGCAATGCGCGAAGCGCTTTGGAGTGCGGCGTGAAGCGCCGCTTTGGATCGATCCAAAGCGGCGCTTCGCGCCGCACTCCAAGGCGCTTCGCGCAATGGTTGGAGCGGGATCAGGTCAACCGCGAATGTTGCGATTGGCTTGAGATTCGACCGCGGTTCTTGCGCGTATCGGGAATCGCCGTTAGCGTTTCAGCGTCGGCTCCCCCCGACTCAAAGCACCACCCAAGAATCCGCGGAGGTCGTTACGTGAATAAGCTCCTGGTCCGCTGCGCCCTAGTTGCGCTCGTAGTCGGTACGTCCATCATCAGCCCGGTCGCCGCGACACGACTGAAGTCCGTCGCGCTCAACCCGGTTGCCGCCGCCTTACCCCCTTCGGATCTCTGGCGCGAGATCGACGAGGCGTCGCTCGGATCGGCGAAGGACGCCGATCGACAGATCGTGCCGCAGCGGTACCGGGTCTTCGAGCTCGACGAGGCCGCGCTCGCCGAGACGCTCGATCGGGCACCACTGGAGTTCTCCGCCGCCGCCAAGATCGGCGCACCGGTCGTGATGAATCTCCCGATGCCCGACGGCTCGATGCAGCGCTTCCGCATCCAGGAGTCGCCGGTGATGGAGCCTGCGCTCGCGAATCGACGTCCCGACTTGCGGACGTTCATCGCACAGGGGATCGACGATCCGGCTGACGCGATGCGGTTCGACTACACGCCGGCCGGATTTCACGCAATGGTCCTGTCGCCGAACGGCACGGTGTTCGTAGATCCGTATCGGAAGAACGACACGCGAACGTACATCAGCTATTACAAGCGCGACTACGTGCGTGACACGGGCTGGCGCTGCGAGACACAGGCAGATCCGATCGACACTGCCGCTCAGAAGCTTTCAGCAACGCAGGCGACCGGTCCGACCCTGCGCACATACAGACTCGCCCTCGCCTGCACGGGCGAGTACGCGGCGTTTCATGGAGGCACCGTTCCGCTTGTTGAGGCTCAGTACGTAACACTCGTAAACCGGCTGAACTCGGTCTACGAGATCGATCTGGCCGTTCGAATGGTGCTCGTAGCGAACAACTCATCTCTCATCTTTACCAATTCGGCAACGGATCCTTACACGAACAACAACGGCGTAACGATGCTCGGCCAGAACCAGACGACGTGCACGAACGTCATCGGTTCGGCGAATTACGACATCGGCCACGTCGTGAGCACGGGCGGCGGTGGCGTCGCCGGTCTCGGAGTCGTATGCGCCAGTTCGCAGAAGGCGCGCGGTGTGACTGGCTTGGGTTCGCCGATCGGCGACGCGTTCTACATCGACTACGTTGCCCACGAGATGGGCCATCAGTTCGGCGGAAACCACACCTTCAACAGCGTGGTCAGCAACTGCGGCGGCGGCAATCGAAGCGCCAACGCGGCCTACGAGGTCGGAAGCGGATCCACTATTCAGGCATATGCGGGGATCTGCGAAGCGACGAATTTGCAGCCAAATTCAGACGCCTACTTCCACGCGAAGAGTATCTCTGAAATCGAGACCTATACGGGCGGAGGTGGAGCATGTGCAGCCCAGACTTCGACTGGTAATGGCACGCCTCTAATCGACGCGGGGCAGGCCTTTACGATTCCGATGGGCACTCCGTTCGAACTGACGCCGGCTAGTTACTCTGATCCGAATGGCGACGAACTTACCTTCTGCTGGGAAGAGTACGATCTGGCGACGGCGACCGAAGCCTCTGCGGTGACGGTCGACAACGGTACGAGACCGATCTTCAGGTCGTTCAATCCGTCGACGAGCCCGACTCGCGTCTTCCCGAAGATCTCGAGTCTCATCTCCGGAACTTTTCCATACGGTGAAATCCTCCCGGCGTCGAACCGAACGATGACGTTCCGCTGTACGGTGCGCGACAACCGCGCGGGCGGCGGAGGGAGGGACCAGGACGACACCACCGTCACCTCCTCGACCTCGGCAGGTCCGTTCTCCGTCACGGCTCCGAACACCGCGACGACTTTCGCCGGCGGCTCGGCGCAGACCGTCTCCTGGAACGTCGCGAACACAAACGCAGCGCCGGTCAACACGGCCAACGTCTCGATCTTCCTGTCGCTCGACGGCGGCAACTCGTTCCCGATCTGCCTGCTCGCCAACACGCCGAACGACGGCAGCCAGCTAATCACGATACCGAATGTCGCGTCGACGACGGCGCGTATCAAGGTGAAGGGCGCCGGGAACATCTTCTTCGACATCTCGAACGCCAACTTCACGATCACGGCCGCGGCGAACGGCGGCGACAGCGCCGGTATATGGTTTGCGGATTCGAGCGCCAATTTCCTGAGGAATTCGAATTCGGGGGGCGCCGCCGAGGTAATCTTCGGTTACGGCCCGTCATCGAGCACATTCGTGCCGCTCGTCGGCGATTGGGACGGTAACCATACTGACACGGCCGGTCTGTACGACCCGTCGACGGGCTTCTTCTTCCTGCGCAATTCGAACGCGGGCGGCGGAGCCGATCTTGTTTTCTCGTTTGGCCCTGGCGGACCTGGAATCATCCCGATCAAGGGAGACTGGGAAGGTGATGGCATCGACTCCGTTGGTTTCTACGTCTCGTCGACGGGATCCTTCTTCCTGAAAAACTCGAGTGCAATCGGTCCAGCCGTGCTTGTCTTCAATTTCGGACCGGGCGGGGCGTTCCTGCCTGTTGCCGGAGACTGGAATGGAGACGGCGTCGACTCGATTGGCATCTACGACCCGACGACCGGGTTCTTCTTCCTTCGAAACTCGAACACCTCAGGTGGAGCGAATCTTCTGTTCTCGTTCGGGGCGCCTGGAGCGACTCCAATTGTCGGCGACTGGAATCTCGACGGCCGCGACACGATCGGGAACTACCTTCCCGGAACGGGATCCTGGTTCCTGAGGAACACGAACACGGGCGGAGGTGCGGACGTCATCTTCGGTTTCGGGGCGCCAGGCGCGACTCCGATCACCGGCGACTGGGACGGCCTGTAGACGTCACGCTCCCGACGCGAGTGAGTGAAGGGCCGCCGGACATCCGGCGGCCCTTCGTTCGTTCGCGATCGAACGGCTCTTGGCCCCGGACTTGTCCTGCTTCACTTGCCGCGGGTGATCGACTACACTCGGCGACAATACGGCGGCCCCGTGCCCGAATCCTTTCCGCGCCCGAGAGGAAGCCCCGATGGAAAACCCAACCGACCTCTGGCTCGTCGAGATAGACGGACAGCAATACGAAGCCGATACCGACACCGTCAAGCAGTGGATTCTCGACGGTTACGTCACCACTCAAACCCGGGTACAGAAAGGATCGCTCAAACCGATCGAGGCGGGCCGCGCCCCGGCGTTTCGCGCGCTGTTCTCCGGGTACGATCCGGGTGCAACGCTCCCGACCGATCAGGTTTCGCCCTATCCGGCAGCAACGGGCTCGTGGGGTGGCGGCGGCGACGTGTCGAGCGGGACGTGGGGTCAGGGCGCCTCGTCGGGGGCGTCGTGGCCGACGCCCGCAGGCTCCAGTCCATCGTCCTACAACACGGGGCCGGGCGCCGATTCGGAATGGCAGACGGATAGCGGCACTATGTACACGGGAGCGGATTCCGCGCCCGTGTACGGGACGCCGGCTGTCGGTGGCTACGCCCAGCACGCCAGCGCGGCCGGGACCTGCGTTACCCACACGACGGCGCCGGCCAAGTTCATGTGCCAGGGCTGTCGCGCTTCGCTCTGCGGCGCGTGCGTCAAGCGCTACGCCAGCACGGCGGTTTGCGTACTCTGCGGTCAGCTCTGCCGGCCGTATGCGCAGGCGACACAGGAGTTGAAGAAGTCGGCGGACCGTTACTCCGGATTCGGAATGAGCGACTTCGCCGCGGCGATCGTCTATCCGTTCAAGGATCCGATCGCGATGATTTTCGCCGGACTGCTCTACGGCTTCGTGGTGCTGTTCGGCTGGTATGGAACGGCGCTCGGAATGGGACTCCTGTTCGGTTACGTGTCGAACACCATCCGTCGCGTGGCGCGTGGCAGATACGAAGACGGACCTGCGCCGGACCTGAGCGATCCGATCGACTTGATCTGGGACGCCGTCAAGACCGGTATCGCGGTCATGCTGATTTCGTTCGGCCCGGTAATCGCCGTGATCGTGACCGGCATCGGCAACGCCGAGAGCTTCATGGACGAGGAGGGCGGAGTCAGCCTCGCGGCGATCGGCGCGATCGGCATCGCCTTTCTGCTCGCGGTTCTCTGGGCCATCTTCTATTACCCTATGGCGCTGCTGGTCGCCGGATACACGGCCGACTTCGTGTCGACCATCAATCCGCTCGTCGGACTGGTCACGATGTGGAAGATGGGGACGGTCTACGTCAAGGCGTACTTCATGTGCGTGCTCGTGTACGTCGCGGGACTCGTGATGACGAGCATGCTCGGGCTCATCGAGCCCATCGCAGAGACGTGGGGATCGGTTGCAAAAGGCCTTGGGCTGCTCACCGGAAGCATCCTGCAGTCCATGGTGACGTTCTTCGTCAGCATCATGATGGCGGCGATTCTCGGGCTGGCCGTCTACAAGCGGGCGGACGAACTGGACGTGTACATCAACTGAGTCACTCCGGGTCCTCCGTGCACTCTGCAGGGCAAGGCCTTTGCCGTTGGCATACGGAGAGCACAGAGGCACAAAGAGCACGGAGGACGGTGGGTCTTTCCCGAATCCGCGTTACACGCGGTCTTGCCTTCATTCCTTCGTGTACTCCGTGCCTCTGTGCTCTCTGTACGGCAACGCCTTCTCCCCGACCTCGTCACAGCTAGAGCTTCGCCGCGGCCTCGCGATCGAGAATCCACCGCAACTGACCGCTTGAAGGCTTCACCGTCTGCGACGGCAGCCGGTCCGGCTCGTACGGCCCCGATATGACCTGCGGCAGCACGTCCACCTTCGACGCCCCGGCCACGAGGAACTGAACTTCGGCCGCGTTGTTCAGCACGACCGGCGTCATCGTGATCCGGTGCTGCTGGAACTTCTCGACCCAGACGGCCACCACGAGACGCTCGGACTCGTGCATTGCGGTCGTGCCGGGAAACATCGACGCCGTGTGTCCATCGTCGCCGAGCCCGAGATGCATCAGGTCGAACCGCGGAACGCCGTCGGCCCCGAGCCCGAAGGCCGCCCGCAATTCACCGGCGTACAGCTCGGCCACCTCGTCCGGCGTGCCTGCTTCCGTGCGCACACGATGAATGTTCGCCTCCGGTATCGCGATCTTCGAGAGCAGCGCCCCGTTCGTCATGCCGTAGTTGCTGTCCGCGTGATCCTTCGGCACGCCGCGCTCGTCGCCCCAGAAGAGATGCACGTGGTCCCAGTCCACGCGGTCCCGCCACACGTCGGTAGCGAGCAGCTCGAACAGGGCCTTGGGCGTCGAGCCGCCGGAGAGCGCGACCATGAATCGGCCTCGCTCGGCGATTGCCGCATCGGCGAGTTCAACGAAACGGTTCGCGGCCTCGAGGTTGAGCGCGTCGCGATCGGCGCAGACAATGATGTCGGGCTGGCTCACGGTGGGGGTCCTCCTGATTCGATGGCGTGGTGGTGGTGCGGCCGCGAGTCTAAACCGCGCAGGACGGATTGGCCAAGACGGTTAAACATCCCCCGACACTCTTGACTTGAATGAGCTGTAGGAGCATCGTTCGGCGACCCACCTCCTGCCTCCATGCCCCCGGCCAATCGCAATGGCGATTGCCGGTATTCCGAGACAGGGAATCACTTCAGTTCAGGAGAAATCACTGTGAGAAAGCTTTACGCGCTTCTGTCCCTTTCCCTGGTCTTGTCCTTCACGGTCGCCTGCGGCAAAACCGGGACGGCACCGGCAAATGCGAATGCAGCCAACGCGGCCAAGCCCGCCAATTCGAACGCCGCGCCGGCGACGAACACTTCCGCCACGAACTCTGCCGTGGCGAAGCCGGTTTCGTCTACCGACGAAGGCGAGCTCTTCAGCCACGAGGAAGGCGGCCTCTCGTTCGTCGTTCCGAAGGGCTGGACATTCAAGCCGGAAGGTGACCAGGGCGTCATCTCGACGCCGGACGACGCGCTTGCCATTTTCGTGATGGTCTCGGATGAAGGCTCGCTCGACGCGGCCGTCAAGGCTCTCGATGAGGAGATCAGCAAGAACATCCAGGACATCAAGATCACGAACGAAGCTCGCGAGCAGGAAGTGAACGGGATGCCCGGCATCTCGGTCGGCGGCACCGGCACGACCGGTGGCGAGGCCGTCGAGTGGTCCGTGGACATCGTCCAGGCGAAGAAGCCGGTGATCTTCCTCTCGGTCGCGAACGAGGCAGGCAACAAGAAGCACGCCGAGGACTTCATCAAGTTCGCGAAGAGCATCAAGAAGCTGTAGGAACCGCGAGGAAAGTTTCTGGCAGAGACGCAAAGGGAAGACGCAGAGGCGCAGAGTCAGCAATGGACGTGATCGTCTGACTCTGCGCCTCTGCGTCTTCCTCGGCGCCTCTGCGGGAAAGTCACCTTCGGTCGGGACCGGTCACGCCTTCGCCAGTACTTCCCTCGCCACGGCCGCGACATTCTCCGCCGTAAACCCGAACTCCCGCATCAGGTCCTCGACCGGCGCCGACGCTCCGAAGCCGGTCATGCACACGGCCCGGCCGCGCGTTCCCACGTGCCGCTCCCATCCGAAACCGCCCGCGGCCTCGACCGAGACCCTGGCCGTCACGGCCGGCGGCAACACGCTGTCGCGATACTCCGCGCTCTGCCGGGCGAACAGTTCCCAGCTCGGCATGCTGACGACCCGCACCCGCACGCCTTCGCCAGACAGGACGTCCGCGGCCGCGAGCGCGACGTCGACCTCCGATCCGGTCCCGATGAGAATGACGTCCGGTGCGCCTCCTTCAGCATCGCGAAGTACATATGCTCCCCGCGCGACACCGGACGCGGCGCCGTGCGTCGCGCGGTCGATCGTCGCCACCTTCTGTCGCGTGAGGACGAGCGCCACCGGCCCGCCCCTGTGCGCCGCGGCCACGCGCCACGCCTCGGCCGTTTCGTTCGCGTCGGACGGTCGCAGGACGATCATGTTCGGAATCGATCGCAGCGATGCGAGCTGCTCGATCGGCTGATGGGTCGGCCCGTCCTCTCCCAGCCCGATCGAGTCGTGCGTGAAGACGTAAACGACGTGCTGGCCCATCAACGCCGCGAGCCGGATCGCCGGCTTCATGAAATCGGAAAAGATCAGGAACGTCCCGCCGTACGGAACGAACGCCTTCGAGAGCGCCATTCCGTTGAGAACCGCGCCCATCGCGTGCTCGCGCACGCCGAAGTGCATGTTCCGGCCATCGTACGAGCCCGCCTGCAGGTCGCTCTCGCCATCGAGGTGCGTATTGTTCGATCCCGCGAGGTCGGCCGATCCGCCGACCAGCGCCGGGACGCGTTTCGCGATCGCGTTGAGAACCAGGCCCGAAGCCGCGCGGGTCGCGAGTCCCTTCCCGGCCGGAAATTCCGGCACGTCGGAGTCCCAGCCGTCCGGCAGCAGGTTTCCTGAAAGCCGGTCGCGCAGTTCGGCGGCGAGATCGGGGTATGCCGCCGCGTAAGCCTCGAAAGCCGAAGTCCACGCTTCCTCGTGGGCCTTGCCTCGCCCGACTGCCTCGCGGAAGTACGAGAGCGCCTCGTCGGGAACGTAGAACGCCGGCTCCAGCGGCCAGCCGAGGTTCTCCTTGGTCAAACGAGTCTCTTCGGCGCCGAGCGGCTCACCGTGAGCCTTCGCGGTGTCCTGGCGATTCGGGCTGCCGAAGCCGATGTGCGTGCGCGCGACGATCAGCGACGGTCGCGTAGTCTCTGCACACGCCTTCCGGATTGCCGCGTCGACCTCGGCGAGAGTGTTGCCCTCGACCCGCTGGACGTGCCAGTCGTAGGCGTGGAATCGCTCGCCGACATCCTCGGTGAAAGCCAGATCGGTCGAGCCCTCGATAGTGATTCGGTTGTCGGAGTAGAGCACCACGAGCTTGCCGAGCTTGAGATGGCCCGCGAGCGATGCGGCCTCACTCGCGACTCCCTCCATCAGGTCTCCGTCGCTGGCGATGACGTACGTGAAGTTGTCGACGACTGCGTGCCCAGGCCGGTTGTAGCGCGCGGCAAGGTGCGCCTCGGCGATCGCCATGCCGACGGCGTGAGAGAAGCCCTGTCCGAGAGGACCCGTCGTGACCTCGACGCCGGGCGTGTGCCCGAGCTCGGGGTGGCCCGGGGTCTTGCTCCCCCACTGACGGAAGTTCCGGATGTCGTCCATCGTGACGTCGTAGCCGGTCAGGTGCAGCAATGCATACAGCAGCATGCTTCCGTGACCCGCTGACAGTACAAATCGGTCGCGGTTCGGCCAGGCCGGATTGCGGGGATTGAACCGCAGGTAGCGCGCCCACAGCACATAGGCCATTGCCGCCGAATCCATCGGCATCCCGGGATGGCCCGAGTTCGACTGCTGGACCGCGTCGACCGCCAGCATGCGGATCGTGTTGATTCGAGTCTGCTCGAGCTCTTCCGAAGGCGATACCGCGAGGCGTGAGACCACGGTTCTGTTCTCCTGAATCACGAGATGATGGCGTCGTAGAGTTTCTGCTGACGATCGGCCGCAGCCCGGTACACGTCGAGAACCGCCGCATCGGGCTCGAACGTTCGGGAGGCAAGCGCGGGAACCTCATCGAGCCGCCCGATGTCGCCGGTCGCCTCGAGCGCGAGGAGAGCGGCTCCGCGACTCGTGCTCTCGGCGAGCCCCGGTAAGACGAGGCGACACCCGAGGGTGTCGGCCAGGATTCGACACCAGGCCGGAGACGCACCGAGCGCTTCTCCCGATCCGACGATTTCCGCCGACGCGGGAGCGAATTCCCGCAAGCGATCTGCAATGAGCTGGAAGCGAAAAGCGACCGATTCTAGCGCAGCACGCGCGATCGCAACAGGGCGCGTATCGAGCGCCAATCCCGAGATGGTGCATCGCGCGTCGTCCTTCCAGCCGGGACTGCGCTCGCCGGCCGCAAACGGCAGCAGCGTCAGGCCGTGAGAATCCGGAGGTATGGAGTCGATCTCGGCGTCGAGGTCGGCGCCGAGCGTCAGGCCGAGCATCGAACATAGCCACTGCACAACGCCTCCGCCTTCACTCAACGCACCTCCGACGACCCAGCGCCTGCCATCGATGCGATATGCGAACAGTCCGTCGGGTATCTCGACGCGGCCAGCCTCGATGACGACCCGCAGCGCTCCGGACGTCCCGAGTGTCAACGCCATTCTCCCCGATCCGACGCAGCCGCTTCCGATCGTGGCGCACGCTCCGTCTCCGACGGCCGGAACCCAGGGGACCATCGCGATCGCGGGCCATCGAGTCGCATACGGGCCCGCCAGTCCCGATGCCGGCAGTTCACTGAGTATCGGAAGCTGCGAGCGCTCGACCCCGGCCATCGCAAGCGATTCGGCATCCCAGTCATTCGCGTTCGAATCGAAAAGGCCGGTTCCCGACGCCATCGAGGCCCCGGTCGCGCATTCTCCAAACAACCGGAACCGCACGAAGTCGGCGAACGACATCCACTTTGCAACGGGGCCGGATGACGAACCCGCCTGCTCGATCGACCAGGCAATCCGGACGATCGGGTAGCTGGAGTGCAGCATTGCGCCGGTTCGACGGTGGTACGCGCTCTCGTCGTTTGACGCGCGCATGCGAGCGGCAGTCTCGTGGGCGTTCGTGTTGGCCCACGTGCTCACGGCAGTCACGGCCTCCCCGGCCTCGTTGACGCCGACAAGGCTGTGCCAGAAACACGACGTGCCGACGGCGACGATCTGGCACGCGGACGCACCCGCCCGTGCGAGTGCCTCGTCGAGCGTCGATTCGAGGATTTCGAGAAGCCGCTCGGCGTCGAACTGACCGTTGCCGCCGTCAGTCGAAGCGGCCGACGTCGGGTTGCGCACCATCTCGCCAACAGGACATCCCCGATCGTCCCAGAGCGATGCCCGAATGGACGACGTGCCGAGGTCGATGGCCAGGGCGAAGGGCATCAGGCAGCGGGTCGGGATGAACGCGGTTCCCGGACGACGAGCTCCACGTTCATCCCTTCCCTCGATCCATCAGCTCGGACGGCGATAGCTGAACGGAGCCGACACCGATCCTGTCGCGTTCCGCACGGTGATTGAAACGGTCTGGCCCGGCGCGATCTGCGTCGAGCCCGACTTGGCCTGCAGCTTCGTCGTCGGGAACTTCTTGTTGTTCTTCGTATCGTTGAGCACGGCTCCGTTCACGAGGATCTTCGCACCGGTCTCGAAACTCGACCCCGACACGATGAGCTTCGATCCCTTGATCTGGGCCGCCGAAACCGTCGGGACGAGGCCCTCGGGAGCATTGAGCGTCGTGAAAATGGCGGTCTTGTCTGATCCGTCGCCCGCCGTTGCCGCAAAGACGACCTTTCCGTCGTCGTTCGCAATCCGCGCGGGACGGTTCGCCGTGAGCGCAAAGAGGCCGAGGACGCCGCTCACGTCTCCGGGCGCGGGATCGCCCTGAAGCACGATCGACGCGACGGCTCCCGTGAAGCGGTCCTTCGAGAGCAATCCGGCGCCACGATCGGGGTCTCCCTGAATCGGGGCGAAGAAGAACAGCGAACCCTCGTCGTCCGCCGCCAGGCCGACAGCGAAGGCTCCGAAGTTCACGGTGCCGACCGACCGGGGTGCCGTCATGCCGTTGGCGACGAACGTGCTGATGCCGGTTAGACTCGACATCCGGATTCCCGGCGTCGACGGAACCATGAACGAGACCTCGGCCTCGTCGTTGTCGGCGATCGTGATGTTCGGGAGTGCGTCGGCGCCGGCGTCGATGCGCAGGAGGTTTCCGGTCCTTCCGGCGAAGAGCCCGCCAGGGACTGGCCCGCCATCGATTGTCGCCGCGAAGACCACGAGTCCGCTCGTGCTCGAGGCGATCGTCGCGGGCGAGATTCCCCCGAAGACTCCGCCGCCAGGTGCGGACAACCCTGTCGCCGCCACGACCTCGAAGGTCTGGTCGGCACGCACGTGAAGCAACGCAGAGTCGTTGCTGCCCGGAACGGCGCTGTAACCGACCTGAACGTAGCAGCCGCCGATTGCGTCAGCGGCGATGGACGGGCCGATGGACGTCACGACGTGATCGCCTGGAATCGTGTCACCGATGTGCACGACGTCCTCGAGCACGCCGAACGAGTAGCTGAGCACACGGTCGGCTCCGGCGCCGCCCGCGGTACGAGTGGTGAGAAAGACGTTGCCGAACCGATCGGCCGTGAAGTGCTCGATGTCCTGGATCGTGCCGCCCCCGGGGGCAGGGGCGCCGACTCTGGTCACCGTCCGCAGGACACGATTGCTCTCGGCGAAGACGGCGTAGACGGACTGTCCGTTGAGGATGACGTCCGAGCCGAAGACGATCGTGTATCCGATGATCGACGGCAGCCCCTTCTGGACGATGCGGTCGATGGTCGGCGAGAAGACTCCTCCACCGGGCGCGGCTTCACCAGTCGTCGCCACGGTACGCGTTCGGGACTGCGCGACTGCCGTCATCGTGACGGCCGAAATGGCGAGAATCGCCAAAATTGCCCGCATCCCGATTCTTCGCGGATTCCTGCCCATGAAACATGCCCCCTTGAGTTCTGCGTGGCTGCGAACCTGTCACCAGGCCCGCGACCACTTTTGTCCGCCGCCCTCGCGAAGTGCCGAGTCGATGCCGGCGCGTGTTTCGAGCACACGGCCAAGCAGCCACAGCAGATCCGAGAGGCGGTTCACGTACGCCACGACATTGGCGTCTTCGAGTTCTCCGTGCTCGACGAGTCGAACGATGTGACGCTCGGCCCGTCGGCAAACGGTACGCGCGACATCAAAAGCCGCCGCTGCGGCGTGGTCACCCGGCAAGGCCCAGTCCGAAAGGATGCCGGGCATCGCCTCGATGCGATCCACGTGGGCGCCGAGCGCTTCTACCATCTCCGAGGTCACGGGCGCCGGGCCCTTGCGGCGCGTCTCGGGATCGGTTGCGACTGCGGCGCAAACGGCGAACAGCTCGCGCTGGATGTTCTTCGAGATCTCGACGATCTCGTGGTCTTCGGTGATCGACCTGGCAAACCCGATCGCGGCGCCGAGCTCGTCGAGAGTGCCGTAGGCTTCGACGCGAAGATCGCTCTTCGAGACCCGCGTACCGCCGATGAGACCGGTCGTTCCGTCGTCGCCGTGTTTCGTCGCAATGCTCATGAGAATCCGACGCCTCCTCGCGCCCGTTGCCGCAACCAAAACACCTTAGTCGGCACGGTAGATGCGGTCAAGTTACGGGCTGGCGACCAAAGAGGGCATCGATCGCCCTTTCCTCTCCGATCGAGACCGGGTACGCTGCCGCCGCCTCATGAGCTCTCCGCAACGTGCCAAACTCAGACCGTCCAAGGTTCCGGCCGTCCTTTTTGCAGCCGTATCACGCAGGGCGTTGCGGCTCGCAGTGAAGTCCGGAACGCTCGTCCGAATAAGCGGGAAGCCGCTGGCGATGTTCGAGCGACCGAATCGGGTCTCGAAGAAGAGCGCCGGCGGGTCGAAGGTGATACTGCGGATCTCGGCGAGGGCGGCGGCGGAGCGCGGAAGCCGGTTCTACGATGGCGGCCGCGGACGGTACGAGAGCCACAGCGTGCCGTTGAAGTTCGCGGCGTGCCCGCACCTGCCGTCGTCGATTCAGGTGCCAAGGGTCGATGCCGCGGGCGGCGTCGTGGTCACGTCCGGAACGCAGCCCCGAATCCTCTTGCTGCTCAAGAAATCCGGAACGTCGGAGCGGTGGGTCCTGCCGAAGGGAAAGCGGGGGCGATCCGAGAGTCGGCGGGAAGCGGCACGACGGGAAGTCCTTGAGGAAAGTGGGCTTGCGCGGGTCGATGTCGGTCCGTTTCTCTTGCGCGAGCACTACTTCGACCGAGAGCGCGGCAAGATGGTCTTCAAGGAAGTGAGCTATTACCTTATGCGCTGTCCGAAAGGTAGGACACGCCTGAAAGCCAATCGGGCCGAGGGATTTACCCGAGGACAGTGGGCATCGTTCCGCACTGCGCTCGCCTCGACGGACCCGGTCCGCGCGCATCACTCGATCCTGAAGGCGCAGGACGCCGTCGGCGGCCGGTAGGAGCCTTCCGCCGCCGTGGACCGCCTGCGCTGGACCAAACCCGGAGCGAAGCGACGGGCCGGCCGTCCAACTCGGACCGCCACGCCTGCAGGTGGCAGTCAGGCCCGGGATCGGCGCAATTTCGAGGCCGGCCCGTCGCTTCGCTCCGGTTTCGGTCTTCCTTAATCACTCAAACAGGCCGCCACGGACCAATCACGCCATCGATATCGGGAATCTCACAGAAACCTCCAGTCGAATTCTCAATAGCACCCATTCACCCTCAAAATATCTTGTTGACTCTCTTCAGTCATGGCCTTAGCATCTCGATCTCCCCGTTCGGTCAATTTTCGGAAAATGCTTTTGGAGGATCCAACTACATGAGGAAAGCTGTCGTTTCACTTGCCGCCGTTCTGATGATGCTCGCTTCGCTTGGTTCGGTCTCCGCTGCTCCGCCGATTTCGAGCTCCGGATCGAACGACAAGGTCAGCATCTCGATCGACGGCCCGACGGTCGTCACCGCCGGCGGGACCGCTCGCTTTACCGGAACGATCACGTTGAACAATGACGGAACGAACGCGCGCAAGCCGGTCATTTTCAACATGGCGCTTCTTTCGGAAGATGGCCCTGTCACCCGTATCCCGCTGCGCAGCGGTGTCAAGACCATGACTGCTGGCCGCACCAAGACTGCGGTTCGCTCGCTCACGATCAACGAGCGCGCCAAGCCCGGTCAGTACTTCATCGTTCTCGACGTCACGGTTGACGGCGAGACGCTGACGGTCGGCCTCCCGCTCGAGATCAAGGCCAAGTAGTTCTCCTCCTCATTTCGCAGCTTGCCGTCCTGGCGAGCTGAGCGAGAGGGCCGGTCCTTCGGGGCCGGCCCTTCGTGCGTCGTGGGCACGCCGGCGCGCTTGTCTGGCATCCGGCATCGCGCATGTGCTTAACTTGGCGATCCTCGTTCTTCCGACTTCCCTCAGGAGAGACATTCACGTGATTCATGCCGCCCGAACTGTCGCCGTAGTGGTGATTTCCGCGCTTGCGTTCGCCGTGACGCCGGCTTCGCCCAGGACCTCGGATGAAGGACTCGCGTCCGGCCCGTACTACTACAACGCCGGACGGCGGGTGCCCATCGTGGCTTCGACGACGCGTGTCGCACTGAGGACGACCTCCGCGTCCAAGACCGGAGAGATTGCCAGTTCGGTCGAAACGATCGACGGTGTCGTCGGCGTTCGCGACATCCGCGCCGGCGGCATCATCGAGGTAAGACTCGCGAGCACCTCGTCGATCCCGTCTGCGCTTGCCGCGGTCGGACGTTCGAGCGGCGCGACGCTGCTGCCGGTCTTCCACGAGCCCGGAGTCGAACGGGACCAGTCGACACTCTTCATCACCGACGACCTGCTCGTGCAGTTCCGCGCCGACGTCACGCGCGAACAGATCGACGCGGCGCTCGCAGCGCAGGGCCTTTCGATCCTCGAGCCGCTCAAGTACGCGCCGAACGGTTTTCACCTCCGCGTGAACTCCGCCGACATGCAGCGCAACGCGCTTTCCGTGGCGAATGCCCTTTTCGAATCCGGTAGCTGCATTTTCGCGCACCCGGATTTTCTCGCCTATCGCAAGCTCCAGTTCATCCCGAACGATCCGAGCTTCACGAGCCAGTGGCACCTTAAGAACACCGGCCAGGGTGGCGGAACGGTCGGTGCAGACGTGAAAGCCGAGCAGGCGTGGGACATCACCCAGGGCAGCACGTCGATCTCCGTCGCCGTCGCCGACACCGGAATCGACTGGCACCACGAAGACCTCGAAGTGACGATGGACGGCGGTGTGGCGAAGATCCACGACCCGCGCGACGTCGTGCACTCCGACAACGATCCGTTCCCGCAGACCGTCGATGCAGACCGGTCGCACGGCACGGCGGCAAGCGGCGTGTCGATCGCGTACGGCAACAACAATCTCGGCGTCTCGGGAATCGCGCCGAAGTGCCGTCTGGTTCCGATTCAGCTCTACGCCGAGTCGACGTTCACGCCCAACGCGACCGAGGCGGCGGCCTTCACGTGGGCAGCGGATCACGCCGACGTCATGTCGAACAGCTGGGGACCGGACAACACGGGCACGCTGCTGCCCGACGCCACGCGAACGGCGATGGACTACTGCGCGACGAACGGCCGGGGCGGCAAGGGCACGGTCATCTTCTTCGCCGCAGGCAACAGCAACATCAACAACGACACCGCAAACAACAACACGTATGCGTCGTACTCCGGCGTGATCTCGGTCGCGGCTTCGACGAATCAGGATGTGAAGGCGAGCTACAGCAGCTTCGGCCCCTCCACGTCGATTGCCGCGCCGTCGAACGGCGGAACGCGGTCGATCACGACGACCGACGTCACCGGTGCGGTCGGTTACAGCTCGGGCAACTACACCTCGACGTTCGGCGGAACGTCGTCGGCGTGTCCGCTCGCGGCCGGCGTCGGCGCGCTCGTGCTATCGGCGAACCCTAACCTGACCTGGCGTCAGGTCAAGATGGTGCTCGAGCAGTCGGCGGACAAGATCGATCCCGGCTTCGGCGCCTACGACGCGCAGGGCAAGAGCCTCTATTACGGTTACGGTCGCGTGAACGCGCTGCGCGCGGTTCAGCTTGCCGTTGCCGGCGGTCCGGACACCCCGGGCCTCTACAACGGCGGTACGTTCTTCATCCGCAACTCGAGTTCCCCGGGCCCCGCCTCGGGCGCGTTCACGTTCGGCGCGGGCACGCCCAATTTCCGGCCGATCGCCGGGGACTGGGACGGCAACGGGACCGGTACTATCGGGATCTACGACACCGGCACCGGCACCTTCTTCCTGAAGAACTCGAATGCCGGCGGAGCGGCGGATCTCGTATTCGGTTTCGGACCCGCGGCTGCGACTCCGCTGGCGGGAGACTTCGATGGCAACGGATCCGACACGATCGGGATCTACCTGCCCGCGACCGGGACATTCTTCCTGAAGAACTCGAACGCTGGCGGCGGAGCCGATCTGGCGTTCCAGTTCGGACCCTCGGCGTCGAGCTTCGTGCCGCTTCTGGGCGACTGGGACGGCAACGGGACCGATACGGTGGGACTCTACGACCCGGCGACGGGCAATTTCTTCCTCCGCAACTCGAACACCCCCGGAGCCGCGAATCTGGTCTTCTCGTTCGGTGCCGGCGGCGCGGGCTTCGTGCCCGTGACCGGTGACTGGAACAACGACGGCGTGGATTCAGTCGGAATCTACGCTCCGTCGACCGGCGCGTTCTTCGTTCGCAACTCGACGACGTCGGGACCGGCGGACTGGATCTACACGTTCGGAGTGGGCGGCGCGACGCCGCTCATCGGCAACTGGGACGGGTTCTAGAGACCAGTGAGTGGACAGGATTACAGGATTTGAAGAGGATTCACAGGAACCAGGCGTGCAGCCACGATAGATCTTGATTGTAGACGTCCTGTGTATCCTCGGCAGTTCCTGACAATCCTGTCCACTCTCCAACGATTCAGGTTCCACTCTTTTCCTCTTTCGTCTATTGTGTCGGTGCCACTCGACACCGGTTCGTTCTGAGCCAGTTCCTTCGGCTCTCGCACGGCGTGCGGTCCGGTCGTCGATCTCTCTTCAAACAATGTCCAGGAATTGCCGCGGGTGAACTTCACCCCAGGTGCTGTGTCGTCCTGCGCGCCAATCGCAGGAGCCTTGCGCGAGTTTCAGAGGAGTCTCACATGACAGCCATCCACCCCGTTCGCATATTGTCCCGCCATACATCACTGGTCGCGGCCATCGTAATGGTTGCGGTCTGCACGGCGCAGCCAGCTGGTGCGTTCACATCGACGACACGTCTAGCACCTCGCGCCGCCGCGCTGCGCGCCGAGGCGTCGCCCGCCGACGATGCCCGCTTGATCACGAAGCTCGACGGCGGCTTCGAGGCAATCGAGTCGCTCGTCGACCAGCGCCGATCCGGCGTGCCGTTCGCGGCTCACGAGCTCGAGATCCTCGACGCCTGGCAGGACGGACTGCCGGTTGCGCAGATCGAGGCGCTCGTCCTGATCTCCAGGTCGCTCTACAACGTCTATGTCGCCGGTACGCCGGCCGACAGTGCGACCGACGACCTGCTTGGCCGCTGGCGCACATACGTAACCGAGAATGCCGTGGCCATGCAGGCCCGTGGCCTGCGGCTCAACGATGACGTCAAGCAGGACGTCCAGCCGCCGGACGGCAGTCGCGACTGGCAGCTCTACTGGGATCCGGCGCTGTACAACCAACTCTCGAGCGCGTATCAGCGCAATCTCGAGCGGCGGTACGGGCGTCGCGGCAAGGTGGTGCGTTCCGTCAAGGGCGGTATCGGTGCTGGCGACCAGGGCGGTGACTCAACGAGTCCGCTTGCGCCGCCTCCGAACACGCTCGTCAACAATCCGGCTGCGGACGCGACGACGCAGGACACGCAGAGCGAGACGACGCTCGTGCTCGGAAGCGGGTCTAACATTCTCGCGTCGTTCAACGACTCGGGATCGGACATCGCGCCGAATGCGTCCTTCACGGGCATTGCCCGGTCAACCAATGGCGGCACGAGCTTCACCGATCAGGGCCGCCTTCCGGTGAGCGCCAACAGCGACGCCGGCGATCCCGTCTACGCCCGGAACAACACCACGGGCCGGATCATTCTCGCCACGCTCTCGTTCAACAGCGCGGCGGCGCTGCAGTCGTATCGCACGGATGACGACGGCGCGACCTACCAGGCGCCGATCGACTGCGACGGCGGTGGAACGAACAACGACAAGGAGTGGATCACCTGCGACAATTTCGCGGGGGCCGGTCAGGGCAACTTCTACAACTTCTACCGCGACTTCGGCGGCGGCGGCGGCATGTCGTTCGTGCGTACGACGGACGGCGGTGCGACTTGGGGCGCTCGCGTCCTGCTCGCGAGTAGCTCTGGCCAGGGCGCCTGGGTCACGGTTGGCGC
>CAZQBW010000083.1:0-18358 GCA_964591515.1 uncultured Clostridia bacterium | reverse complement strand
GAGGGGGGACCGAACCCAATCGATCCTCCCTACCCCTATCAAAGCGCTTCGCGCATTGCTCTCAGGCGATTTGCCCCCCAAGTTTGCTCGACTGCCCCCTCGCGACTATGATGACAGTGAATTTCCAGTTGCCGGAGGGTCGCGCCATGATGTTGCGCTTGAAGGGGTTGCTACTTGCGGCGTGTATCGGAGCCGTCGCGTTGCCGGTCCTCGCACAGGACGGACAGGAACCGGTTCCGTCGCTTCAAACGGACGACCTGATCTTCTACCCGCACAGTGACACCAATGCCAATGCGGCAGCAGCAGCGGCGAAAGCGGCCGCCGCAAAGGCCGAGGAAGCAAAGACATCCGTGACCGGAACCGCCGAGCCGGGTTACGTGCGCGTTTCGACCGCCAGCGGATACTCGTTCGAGCGACCCGATGGCTGGGCGCCGGTCCCTGATCTGGTTGCCAAGGATGCGCCTGGGTACCTTCGCTACGACGCGGTGTTCCAGGATCCCAAGACCGGGTCCGTGATCTCGGCGATCTCGGTTGACCGTACGCAGCTCCAGACGCCGATCGATGTCTCCGATCCGAAGTCCGTCAACACTCTTCTCGCGACGATGCTCAATCCGACTGGCTCAAAGGAAGGCGTGAAGCTCTTCCGCCAGACGACTGGTGCCTCGAAGAGCGGAGCCAAATGGCTGCGCGTCAAGGCCCAGGGAACCGGGAAAGCCGTCGACGGATCCTCAGTGGACACGACCTTCTGGGTGCAGTTGATCCAGTCCGACTCGGTCCTGGCGCTCGTCGCCGTCGCGTTCCCGAGTCAGCAGGGCGAAGCTGCGGCTCAGCTGGCATTCCACACCGTCCGGACTCTCGAGCTCAGCACGGGGGCAAACCCGGCTGTCGCCGCGCAGCCGGCGGCCAAGGCTGCAACCAGCAAGCCGTAGTGGTTGCGAGGCCTCGCGGGACCGTTGGTTGACAGGTTTTGGCGCCGTCCGTATCATCGGCGACGCGTCGAGAGCGGGTGTAACTCAATGGTAGAGTGTCAGCTTCCCAAGCTGAAAGTTGCGAGTTCGAGCCTCGTCACCCGCTCCATTCTCTCCTTCTGAATCGTCCCCTCGAAAGCATGGACCCGGAATCGAGCGTCCGCATCGGCATCGACACGGGGGGCACGTTCACCGACGTCATCGTCTGGTCCGGTGGCCGCCTCGAGGCGTTCAAGCTCCCGTCGACGCCCGACGATCCGTCGCAGGCAATTCTCGACGGCGTCGTACGCGCGCTCGCCATCGCGGGGGAGGACGGCGAAGTCGAGGTCATCCACGGCACGACGGTCGGCACGAATGCGCTTCTCGAGCGGACGGGCGCTCGCACCGCGCTAGTATCGACGGCCGGGTTCGAGGACGTGCTCGCCACGCGACGCCAGGCGCGGCCCGAGCTCTACAACCTCGGAGTGCGCGCGCCTGAGCCATTGGCGCCGCCGGAATTGTGGTTCGGGCTCGACGAGCGAATCGACGCCGACGGCTCGGTGCGGATCGCACCGTCGGACGAGGACATCGACGAGCTGGCCAGAATGCTGCGCGCCTTCGCGACCGAGTCCGTTGCTGTTTGCCTGCTCTTCTCGTTCGCCAATCCGGAACACGAACGCGCGGTCGAGTCGCGGTTTCAGTCGCTTGGCATTCCGGTGTCGGTTTCGCACCGCATCCTGCCCGAGTACCGAGAGTATGAGCGCGCCACGACGGTTACGATCAACGCCTATCTCGCGCCGCGAATGCGCGTATATCTCGAGCGGCTTGCGCTCGGCGTTGCCGGAACACGAGTGGGACGACTCAGAGTGATGCAGTCGAGCGGCGGAGCGATCTCGGCGGCCACGGCGGCGCGCGAGCCGGTGCGGACGATCCTTTCCGGACCAGCAGGCGGACTCGTCGCGGCGGAGCGACTCGCGCGCGCAGCGGACCTCGGCGATCTGGTGACGTTCGACATGGGCGGCACGTCGACCGACGTGGCGCTCGTTGCGGGCGGGCGTGCCCGGTCGACGAACGAGGCCGTGGTTGCCGGAGTGCCGGTGGCCGTGCCGATTCTCGATATCCACACGGTCGGCAGCGGCGGAGGCTCGATCGCGCGCGTCGACGACGGCGGCGCACTGCGAGTCGGCCCTGAAAGCGCAGGTGCAAGTCCGGGTCCCGCGTGCTACGGCCGCGGCGAGCTGCCGACGGTCACGGACGCGAACGTCGTCCTGGGGCGCATCCGCAATCTGCTGGGTGGGGCTTTCGCCATCGACGTCGAGCGGGCCAACGTCGCCATCGATCGACTTGCCGCCGCGATGACGAAAGCCTCGGGCGAACCCGTTACCCGTGAGCGGGCGGCGCTCGGAGTCCTGCGCGTGGCGGAGGCGAACATGGAGCGAGCGCTTCGCGTCGTTTCGGTAGAGCGCGGGTACGATCCGCGCTCCGCGTCACTGCTCAGTTTTGGAGGCGCCGGCGGTCTGCACGCGTGCGCGCTCGCGGAGGCGCTGCGAATGCCGCGCGTAGTCGTGCCGATTCACCCGGGCGCGTTCTCGGCGCTCGGCCTGCTGCTCGGCGACGTCGTTCGCGACGTGAGCCGCACGGTGCTCGGCTCCGATGTCGATCCGGACGTGATTCTCGCCGAGCTCGAAGCGGAGGCGCGCGAGCAACTTCAGGCGGAAGGGGTCGAGTCGTCGCGCATTCGACTCGAGCGCACGTCGTCAATGCGCTACCGGGGCCAGTCCTTCGAGATCGACGTGCCCTGGGGCGACGATGCCGAAGAGCAGTTCCATCGGGAGCACTTGAAACGTTACGGTCACGACGATCGCGGGCGCCCTGTCGACGTCGTTCATCTGCGCGTCCGTGCTGCGGGAGCGTCGCCACCGATTCGACTCAGCCAGCCCGGCGACTCGGCGACATCTGGTGACCGCCGCACTGTTTCGACCCCAGTCTGCTTCTCGGAAGGTTGGGCCGACGTTGCGGTTCACTGGCGTGCTTCACTTGCTGCGGGAGCGACAGTGACGGGACCCGCAATCGTCGAGGAGTACGGAGCGACGACGGTGTTGCCGGCGGGGTGGATGCTGTCGGTCGAAGGGATGGGAAACCTCGTATGTGAACGAAAACTCGAGGGAGGGGAGTAGAGGCGTGGATCCTGCGACGCTCGAGATTTATCGCGCCCTCTACACCTCCGTTGCCGAGGAGATGGGTGCAAGCCTGCGCCGTACTTCGCTGTCGCCGAACATCAAGGAGCGCCGCGACTACTCATGCGCGGTGTTCGACCGGAACGCCAGGCTCATCGCGCAGGGCGACCACATGCCCGTCCATCTCGGCTCGATGCCAGCCGCGGTCGCCGCTGCTGTCGAGATCTGCCCGATGGAGCCCGGTGACGTCGTCGCGCTCAACGACCCGTTCGCGGGCGGCACGCACCTGCCGGACATCACGCTCGTGGCGCCCGTCACGGGCGGCGACGGCGTGCGGTGGTTCTACGTCGCGGCGCGCGCGCATCACGCGGACGTGGGCGGACCGACGCCAGGCTCGATGGGGGCAGCGACCGACGTCTACGGAGAGGGGCTGCGGATTCCACCGATTCGCCTCGTTCGTGCCGGACGACTCGATGCCGATACCGAGCGACTGATTCTCGCAAACATGAGGGTTCCGGAGGAGCGTCGCGGAGATCTCGCGGCGCAGCTGGGCGCCATGCGCACGGGCGCCGCCCGTCTCGCAGAGATCGTCGAGCGCGCCGGTTTCGCCGAGGCCGATGCCTGCGCCGGCGCGCTGATCGACTACACGGCGAAGCGAATGCGAGGTCGGCTGAGCTCGGTGCCGGATGGAACCTACAGATCCGAGGACTGGCTCGACTCCGACGGTGCGGGCGGTGGACCGGTCCGGATCGCCGCGACGATCGAGATCGCGGGCGACAGCGCGACGGTCGATTTCACCGGGAGCGACGGCCAGGTCGCCGGGCCTTTCAACGCCGTCGAATCGATCACGGTCTCGGCCGTGACCTACGTCTTCCGCTGTCTGCTTGGCGACGACATTCCCGCAAGCGCGGGACTGCTCGAGCCGATTCGGGTCATCGCCCCGAGAGGCAGCATCGTCAATGCCCTGCCGCCTGCCGCGGTGGCCGCCGGCAACGTCGAGACGTCGCAGCGGATCGTCGACGTGCTGTTTCGCGCCCTCGCCGGGGCGCTGCCGGACGTTATTCCGGCAGCGAGTCAGGGAACGATGAACAACCTGACGATCGGCGGCGTCGATCCGCGGACCGGACGGCAGTTCACGTACTACGAAACCATCGGAGGCGGGATGGGCGCGAGGCCGAACCTGGACGGGCTCGACGCCGTGCACACTCACATGACGAATTCGCTGAACACGCCGACCGAGGCGCTCGAGCTCGCGTATCCGTTTCGGGTCCGTCGATATGGTGTGCGGCGTGGATCGGGCGGGGCGGGCGCCTTCACGGGCGGGAACGGAATCGTACGAGAGATCGAGTTCCTATCGGATGTGCGGGTCTCGATCCTGTCGGACCGCCGAGAGCGGGGACCGTATGGACTTGCGGGAGGGCTCGACGGAATGCCCGGTCGAAACTGGCTGATCCGCAGTGGTCGTGAACCGGAGGCGTTGCCGGCGGTCTGTTCGATCGACGCCGGACCGGGTGATCGCGTGAGGATCGAAACGCCGGGAGGTGGGGGATTCGGGAAGGCGTAGTCCGGAGTGGGGAAGGCGTAGCCGTACAGAGAGCACAGAGTCACAGAGAGCACAGAGTCCAGACTCTTGTCAGACCGTCATTTTCGTAACTCCGTGCTCTTTGTGACTCTGTGCTCTCCGTACGGCCACGCCTCATTCCCAGAGCTCGTTACTGCGGATATCGGTACGCCGCCACGCCCCCGTTCTCGTTCCGGAAAGTGACGAGCACGCTTGGGTGACCGGCGAGGTAGGTTGCGAGCGAAGCCCCCGAGATCAGCGCGCCTTTCTGGATGACCCGAGTCCCGCCCTTCTTGAGCTTCGCCGCCGCCGCGAACGGTATTCCATCGACGAAGACCTGCACCGTCGCGCTGAAGCCCGTCCCGTCGGCCGTGATTTTGGTCGACTTGACCTTAACACTCGAGAGCACCGCCGCCGGCACCTCGGCACTTGCCTCGTTCGAAGCCGCCGACTCGCCGTTGTCGTACTGCGCCGTGACGACGAAGAACGTTCCAGCCGGAGCGGCCGGTGACGTTGCAGCCGTCGCGGTCGCCGGGACCGACTGATAGAAGTTTCCAGGCGACGGCGCTTCACCAGGGCGCGTCGAGCGGTAGATGTTGTATCCGACGAGCGTGTTCCGTGGCGACGGGGTGCGATTTGCCTTCTCGACACGTCCGAAGAACTCCTTCGCCGCGCCGCCTTCCACGGCAACGAGATGTCTCGGCGGAGCCAGCGTGTCGGCGTCGAAGTCGGGCTCATCCCAGTCCAGAGTGAAGATATCGGCGTTGACGACCGGCACCGAGACCGCGGCGGAGCTGTTGTCGGGGTCGGGGTCGTCGGACGACGACGCGACCGACGCGTCGATGTCCAAGTCGCTACCTGCGGGTCCCGTTACGTCGACCGTGACAGTCAGGACCTCCGATTCTCCCGGCTCGATCGACGCGAACTCGGCGATGATGTCGCCCTGGTCTCCGGGTTCCGGCGCCGAGACGTCGCCGAATGCTCCGGCATCCGCGAACGTCGTGCCGTTGGGCGTTCCCGTCGTGATGATCACTCCTTGCGCCGTAGTGTCTTCCGAGAGGTTCGTGACGACGACGTCGAATTCGAATGGTGCTCCGGTGCCGGCCTCGTCGCCGAGGGTCTCGATGTCGAGCTCGAGGTCGACGCTGGCGCCCTCCACGCGAACGGGAATCGCCGTCTCGACCGAGTTGTCGTCCGGGTTGGCCTCCAGGTTCTCGTCGTCCGGTCCCGTGGCATTCGCGGACGCATCGATGGTCGCTCCCGGCTCGGCGACCACGTCGACGACGAGCTCGACGACGACGCTGTCGCCCGGGTCAAGGTTGCGCGCGGTGCATTCGATCGGACCCGAGGCGCCGACGTCAGGGGTCGTGACGATTCCGTTCGTCGACGAGGCCGACGCGAACGTCGTCCCGGCGGGCGTAGCGGACTGGACGAGAACCGGATCCGCGAGAATGTCGCCGTTGTTCGTCACCGTGATCGTCAGCGTGAGCTGCTCTCCGGTCCCTACCGGTTCGGGCGAGCCTTCAATCTCGGTAGTGAGATCGTAGCTCATCGGTACTGCTCGCGGCTTGAACGACCGGGCCGTCATTGGCGTCGCGAGAATCAGGGCAAGAGTGACAAGGGCGGCAAGCGAGCTTTTCTTGGTCATAGGGGCCTTTTCAGCATCAGTAGCGGGAGAGAACGGCTGGATGGGAGAGGCGTAGCCGTACAGAGAGCACAGAGTCACGGAGAACACGGTCGGACAAGTGTCCTGACTCAGTGTTCTTCGTGACTCTGTGCTCTCTGTACGGCTACGCCTCTCCCTTTCCCGGCTAGAACACCAGCCTGATGCCCATCTGGATGTTCCGCGATCCGCCGCCGCCGAGGAACGGGTTACCGACGCCGACGTCTGGCGTCACCGTGATCGGAAGGTAGCCGATGCCGCGTCCGTCGGAGCTGATGCCGTTGAAACCGGCATCCACCGAGAAGCCCGGAAGCAACGGCGACGAGTAGTTCGGATGGTTGAACAGATTGAAGAACTCGAAGCGCAGTTGCAGCATCACGTTGTCGGTCAGCTGCGTGTTCTTGTAGACCGAGAAGTCCACGTTCTTGTAGTCCGGTCCGATGAGCGAATTGCGGCCGAGCGAGCCGGCGTGCTCTGTTCCGGGCACGCAGTCACCGTTGCTGTCGAGCACGCACGGAACCGCGAACGCCGACAGGTTCAGGAAGTTGTCCGGCGTCGACGTCCCGGCGTACGGGTCGCCGATCAGATCGGGACGCGGGAAGAACTCGCCCGTTCCGTCATAGTCGCCGTAGAAAAGGAAGTTGACGTGGAACGGCGCACCGCTGCGGTAGGTAGCAAGCGCGTTGACCTGCCAGCCGTTCGTCAACCACTCCGCGTCGTTGTCGAACTTCGGGAACTCGTATGTCAGGGACCCGAGCACGCGATGGCGCACGTCGAAGTTCGAGTTGCCGTACTCGAGGTCAGGGCGGTTGCTGTCGTTCGGCTGGGTGGCGTTCGCGACATAGTCCTGCCCGTCCGACGCGTTGTCGAGCGAGTGCGACCAGGTGTAGTTGAACGAGCCCGAGAGTCCCTTCCACGACCGAACCGAGAAGTCGACCTGCAGCGCGTTGTAGTTCGACACGGCGCTCGTCGCCAGCTCGTTGACGTAGAAGAACGTCCCGCCCGAAGGCGCGAACGGGCCGTTGTCGAACGGACGCGCCGGACCCTGGCCAGGCACCGACTGGTTGATGTCTCGGTACCGGAAGAGCTTGCGGCCCTGGGAGCCGACGTAGCCGATCTGGAGTACGCCGCCCGGGAACAGCTCCTGCTGGATGTTCACGTTGAAGTTCTGGATGTACGGCGTCGCCAGATTCTGGTCGACCGTGAAGACGTCCGAATCCAGGTAATCCGTGAACACCGGCTGGCCGGCGACGATCTGGCCGACAGTCGAGAACGAGAAGAGCACCGGGTCAGAGCCGATCGGGTTGTAACCCGGTCCCGGATTGAACGTGTTGAACGGCAACTGTCCGACGAAGAAGTCCTGCGAGAACGCGTCGAAGTACAGGCCGTAACCGCCGCGGATCACCGTCTTGCCCTTGCCGCCGATGTCCCAGGCGAAGCTCACGCGCGGCGAGAAGTTGTTCAGGTCCTTCGGATAGAGCTGGTCGACCTGCACAAGGCCGGCCGTCGGGTCGAGGATGCTGAATCGGTCTCGCTCCTCGCCGATGATCCCGTAATAGTCCCATCGAAGGCCCAGGTTGACCGTGAAGTTCTTCTTCCAGCGATAGCTGTCGTTGAGAAAGAACCCGTGAGAATTCTGGAACGTGCCGCGCCGTGAATCGCCGCGGGCGCTGCGACCGCCGGCCAGGTTTCCGGCGAGGAAGTCCTCGAGCGAGTCGAAGTCGAGGCGACCTCGGTACCCGGCATCGAAGAAGCCGTTCACGAAAGTCCGACGGTACTCGTACCCCATCTTCAGGTCGTGATCGCCTGCCTTCCAAGAGAAGTTGTCGACGAAATGCCAGTTAGTGTCGACGCGTCCGCGCGGCACCGACAGCGTGGCGCCGATCGGCGCGTACCCTGCGACGCGGATCTGCGGGAGTCCGAAGTCCTGCGGTCCCTGCACACCCGTGTTCAGACCGATCGACTGCGGGTCGAAGTTCGAGTCTTCGGGAAAGAAGCTCTCGTCGAAGCGGTTGTAACCGAATCGCGCCTCGTTGACCTTCGTGTCCGAGAAGACGTGGAGGAACGACAGGGCAATCAGGTTCACTCGTGTCGGCGTCACGGTGTTGTAGCCGGGCAGCACTCCGCCGGAGAGGATGGCGAGCGGGAAGCTCTGCGAGCTGTCGCCGAAGAAGTAACGTCCGACGAGCTGGTTCTTGTCGTTGAACGAATGGTCGACCTTGACGATGAACGAATCGATGTCGTTGAGCGCGCGGGTCGAGACGAGCAGGTTCGGGGTGGGATCGCCGATGGCGACCGGCCGGTTGGGCGCCGGCCACGGATTGCGCGCGAGCAGCTGAGCGATGACGTCGTTCGTGGCGCCACCGGCCGCGGCGATCTCGCGCGGATCGGGCACGCGCGCCGCGCTGGCGAGGCCGACGCGCTCACGCTGGCCTTCGTAAGCGACGAACCAGAAGGTCTTGTTCTTTACGAACGGTCCGCCGAGCGAGAACCCGAACTGGTTGTTGCGGAACGCGGTCTGATCGTTCGGCTCCTGGTTGAACACGTTGCGCGCGTCGAAGATGTCGTTGCGCAGGTACTCGAAGACGCTGCCGTGGATCTCGTTGCCGCCGGACTTCGTCACGATGTTGACGACTGCGCCCGCGCTGCGGCCGAACTCGGCCTCGAAGTTCGAGAGGACGGCGGCCTCGGCGATTGCTTCGACTGGAAGGATCGTCGCAGGCGTACCGAACACGCCGGCCTCGTTGATGGCTGGCAGATTCCGGTATCCGTCATTCATGTCGGTACCGTCTAGAAGGTAGTTGTTCGAGCGGCCGCGGTTTCCGTTTGCCGAAAACAGGCCGAACGAGCCGGGCGAGTCGGTGGCGCCGCTCGGGTCACCGGTAGTACCGGGAAAGAGGACGAGAAGCTTGGTGAAGTCGCGACCGTTTACCGGAAGGTTCTGGATTTCCTTCGCGCTGACGCTGCCGCCGAGAACGTTCGTCGTCGTCTCGACGAGGGGGACGTCGGCCGTGACTTCCACTTCCTCCGAGACAGCGCCGGGCACCAGGGAAACGTCGACACGACGCTCGCCCGACACTTCGACCTCGAGGTCTCCGACCTTGGCGGTCTGGAAACCGTCGCGCGAGACGATCAGGTCGTATGATCCGATCGGCAGCTCGCTGATGCTGAAAGAGCCGTCCGCGTCTGTAGTCGTCGTGCGTGTGACACCGGTGCTCGTGTTCTTGGCAGTGACCGTGGCGCCCGGAACGACGGCGCCCGAGTTGTCGACCACCGTACCGAGAATGCTGCCGCGGAACGTCTGGGCTGCGGCCGGCACGGCGAGCAGAACGCCGAGCACGAGCGCCAGCGTCACCCTTGCCGCATAGGTGCGCATGAACATGAAGGATTCCTCCTCGAACGTGATTTTGTGAGTTGTCGTTGCGTCAGTCGCTGAGTGAATCTCGCGCGAGTCTACGCTGGGCTGGATCTCAGGGCAACGGGGGAGGTGAGTGGACAGGATGAACAGGATTGCCCGAGGATTCGCAGGGTCAAAGACAATCTGTTTCCTGCAATCCTCGGGCAATCCCTTCAACCCTGTCCACTCACTGTCAGGCGGTTCCGGAGGAGGCGCGCTTGCCGTCCTTGTCCGCGATCGCAGCCTGGGCGGCGGCGAGTCGCGCGATCGGCACCCGGTACGGCGAACAGGACACATAGTTGAGCCCCGTACGGTGACAGAACTCGACCGATGACGGCTCGCCGCCGTGCTCGCCGCAGATTCCGACCTTCAGGTCCGGACGCGTCGACCGGCCCAGCTTCACGCCCATCTCCACGAGCTTGCCAACGCCTTCGACGTCGAGCACCTGGAACGGATCCTCCGGGAGTATCTTCATATCAACGTACTTCGGGAGGAAGCGGCCGGCATCGTCGCGAGAGAGACCGAACGTCGTCTGGGTCAGATCGTTGGTGCCGAACGAGAAGAACTCGGCGACCTCGGCGATTCGATCGGCCGTCAGCGCCGCGCGCGGCAGCTCGATCATCGTCCCGACGAGATACTCGACCGTGACGCCTGTTTCGGCGAAGACGTCCGCAGCCGCCTTTCGGACGACGGCCTCCTGGAGCTTCAGCTCGGCAACCGTCGAGACGAGCGGAATCATGATTTCCGGAAGGACCTTCACGCCGCCTTTCGTGCAATGCACGGCAGCCTCGAAGATCGCCCGCGCCTGCATCTCCGTGATCTCGGGATACACGATACCCAGTCGGCAGCCGCGGTGTCCGAGCATCGGATTGGCCTCGTGCAGCGCGTTCACCTTCGCGGTGAGCAGCGCCGACGAGATTCCCATCTTCACGGCGAGCGCGTCGATGTCTTCCTGCTCGTGCGGCAGGAACTCGTGCAGGGGTGGATCGAGTGTGCGGATCGTCACCGGCAATCCGTCCATCTCACGGAAGATGCCGATGAAGTCCTCGCGCTGGTAAGGCGCGATCTTTGCGAGCGCGGCAGCACGTTCCTCCAGACTCTCCGCGACGATCATCTCGCGAACCGCGTCGATCCGGGTTCCCTCGAAGAACATGTGCTCGGTTCGGCACAGTCCGATGCCTTCGGCGCCGAAGCCCCGTGCGACCTTCGAGTCGGCCGGAGTGTCGGCATTCGTGCGGACCTTCATCGTGCGGGCCTCGTCGGCCCACTTCATGAGCGTATGGAAGTTCTCGTCGAGCACCGGATCGATGAGTGGCGCGTGACCCTGGATGACGTGGCCGTGCGTGCCGTCGAGCGTGATCCAGTCGCCGTCGTTGATCGTGTGGCCGTCCTTCGTAACGAACCTCTTCTGCGTGTAGTTGATCGTGATGTCAGAGCAACCGGCGACGCAGCACTTGCCCATTCCGCGGGCGACAACGGCTGCGTGGCTCGTCATTCCGCCGCGCGCCGTGAGGATCGCCTCGGACGCCACCATTCCGTGGAAATCCTCGGGTGACGTCTCGATCCGGACGAGGATGACCTTCTTGCCATCCTTGTGAAGTTCGTCGGCCTCATCGGGATCGAACACGACCTGACCGGCCGCGGCGCCGGGGCTTGCCGGCAGTCCGTGCGCGATTATGTCGATCTTCGCCGCCGGGTCGATCATCTGGTGAAGCAGCTGGTCGAGCTGATTAGGCTCGACGCGCATCAGCGCCGTGTCGCGATCGATGACGCCTTCCTTCACCATGTCGACGGCGACCTTCACGGCCGCCTTGCCCGTGCGTTTCGCATTTCGGGTCTGGAGCATGAACAGACGGCCGCGCTCGATCGTGAACTCGAGGTCCTGAACATCGCCGTAGTGCTTCTCGAGCCTTTCGGCGACGGCTGCAAACTGCTCGTAGACCTCGGGCATGTCGTCGCGAAGCTGCGCGATCTTCTTCGGAGTGCGTATGCCGGCGACGACGTCCTCGCCCTGCGCGTTCTGCAGGTACTCGCCGTAGAGGTGACGGTCGCCCGTCGACGGGTCGCGCGTGAAGGCGACGCCAGTGCCGCAGTCCTCACCCAGATTCCCGAAGACCATCGCCTGCACGTTGACGGCCGTGCCGAGCGTGTCGTCGATGCGGTTGATGCGCCGGTAGTCGACGGCACGGCGGCCGTTCCACGACTGGAACACCGCGCGGATGGCGAGCTCGAGCTGCTCCATCGGATCGCTCGGGAAACCACGGCCGGTCTCGGCGCGCACGATCGCAAGGTACTGCTCGTTGAGCTCTTCGAGATGATCGGCGGTCAGCTCGGTGTCGAGCGTGACTCCGGCGGCCTTTTTCTTGGCTTCGAGCGCGTGATCGAACTTCTCTCCCGAGATGTTGAGAACGATCTTCCCGAACAGCTGGACGAATCGGCGGTTCGCGTCTCGCGCGAAACGTTCGCTGCCCGACTGTGTCGCCAGACCCTTGAGCGTCTGCTCGTTCAAGCCGAGGTTGAGCACGGTGTCCATCATCCCGGGCATCGAGAACTTCGCACCCGACCGGACCGACACGAGCAGCGGGTTCTCGGGGTCGCCAAAAGTCCTGCCGACCGAGGCCTCGACCTTCGCGAGCGCCGCCTTCACTTCATCCCACAGTCCTTCGGGAAGCGTCTGGCCTGCAGCGTAGTATTCGTTGCAGGCTTCGGTCGTGATCGTGAAGCCGGGCGGCACGGGGAGGCCGGCGTTCGTCATTTCGGCAAGTCCGGATCCCTTTCCACCCAGCAGATCCTTCATGGTTCCGTGGCCATCGGCCTTCCCGTCGCTAAAGATGTAGACGTACTTTCGGGTCATTCGAAATTCTCCAGGTGCGTGCTAGGGCGTCTCCGAATCACGGCGGAGACGGTTGAACAGGGCAAAGGACTTCAGATCGCGCTCGAGCGAGTGGCGAATGATCAGAAGCGAGAACTCGGAGAGCCGGTCGAGGTGATCGGCTGGCGGAGGACGCTCGGCAAAGCGGGCGGGCGGCTCCGCGAGTATTCGAGCGATTGTCGACCGGACTGCCGGCGTTACTCGCACTCCCCGACTCGAAGAACAGGCCGGGCACTGCGGCGCACCGTCGCCGGACAGCCAGATGTCGGCGTCGTCGGCAGTCGGCGCATCGCACCGCGTACACCGGCGAAGGTCGGGGTAGAAGCCGGCGAGTTTGAGCATCCAGACTTCGAAGTACCGGACGAGCGCGTGCGCGTCGGTGCCCTGGCCAAATGCATCGAGCGTGGCGGTGAGCAACCTGTAGACGGTGTCGCTGGGCTCGTGATCCGGGAGGAACTCGCAGCAGAGGTCAGACACGTAGGACATCGCGGCACCGGCGACAACCGAGCCCGCAGCCTGCTCGTAATGCGAACGGACGATTTCGGCGTTTGAGATCGACACGAGTTCGCGGCCTTCCTTTTCGAAGTAGGTGAGCGAGATTTCCGTGAACGGCTCGAGACAGGATCCGAATCGCGACCTGAGCTTGCGCGCGCCGTAGGCCACGCCCCGGAGCTTTCCGGATTGCCGGGTCAGCAACACGCAGATCTTGTCGGCTTCCGCGAGTTTGTAGGTCCGAAGGACGAAAGCTTGCGCGTCGAGAAGCGGCATACGGAACCCTGCACTCTACCCGATGACGTGACGCCTCGCCACCCGGAAGATGTACGGCGGACACGAAGGTCATCCGGCTCGGCGGTCAAGTTCCTCGCCGGCGCGTCGCAGGCGGTGATCGCGAACCTCGTTGATGCCTTGGGCACGCTCTTCGCAGCCGATCAGCCAGAGGCAGAACATCCCGACGCCAGACCGGTCGGGATCGGCGTCGCGCGACCACGACTCCGCCAGCTCCTTTCCAAGTCTTGCCGACGCAACGGACGTGGGCTGAATGGTTCGGTCCGGCCAGGTCTCGCCCTCGAGCCGGTGATCCCGCAGGAAGAGGCGAGCGAGACCCCACCCCTCGTGCACGTCGTCGTCGATGAGAGCGTTGCCGAAGCACTTCGAGAGCGTGACGACATCGCTTCGGGAGATACGCTCGCGTCGAAGCGCGCCAACG
The DNA here is from genome assembly GCA_964591515.1 of uncultured Clostridia bacterium. Classification (GTDB taxonomy): domain Bacteria; phylum Acidobacteriota; class Blastocatellia; order UBA7656; family JADIYM01; genus JADIYM01. The sequence continues at coordinate 4,534 of CAZQBW010000083.1, read as the reverse complement.
ATCGTGCCGACGTCGCCTTCGGTACTTACGGACCTGATCGCATCGTTTTCGGGATCGGCGACGATGAAACCTCCGTCTGGCACTGCGGCGACGGCGCGAAGCCGTCCGAAGCGGGCAAGATTGCCACGCGCGTCGAGATAACCCGGAATGGATCCGGCGAGTGTCTCGACGCGGTTTGCTCCGGCCAGCGTCCGAAGTCGGGCGCCATCGGCGACCGCGCAGCCGTCCGGAGTTGCCGCGAGTGCGGCCGGGGCGACGAACCGGGCTATCGAGGCCGAACCATCGGCCGAGCCTCGCTCGGTGCGTGAGCCGACGATCGAATTCAATCGCCAGACGGCGGGGCTGCCGGATGTGTCAGCGCTTCCATCACTATCGAGTCTATTGAGAATGAAGATGGCTGGCGGGCCCTCGACTCCGAACGTTGAAAAGAGCATTCCATCGACACAAGCGAGCCCGGACAATTGCGCAGGCGGCACTCCCGCAATCTCGGCCGATGACACGGAGCCTCCTGCTATCGTCCTGATCACCACGTGGTCCGCACCAGGCTCGGCGACGAACACTTCGCCGGCCGCGTTGGCGGCGATTGCGCACGGCGAACGGAAACGCGCCTCGCCCAGCGGACCGTCGGAGCGAGCGACTTTGCGCTGAAGTCCGGGTGGCTGCTCCACGCCGGCGACCGAGAGAATCCGTCCGCGAGCGTCCATTCGCCTGATCTGATTGAGCCAGGTGTCCGCGATGGCGACGCCCCCGCCCGGAAGGCCGGCTATTGCCGAGATCCTTGCCTCCGCCGGCAACGCCCCGACGTCGACAAGCCATCCAGCCGCCAGGCGGGCGATACGTCGACCTCCGTCGGAGGCGAATACCGACCCGTCCGAATCGGCCGCAAGGTGCTTGACGTCTCTTGGCAGCATGCTGGCGTGACACTAGACCAGCGCACCGGGGGCGAACAACGGCCAGGCCTTCGCGGAACGCACGGAGTCACGAGGCTGCACAGAGCTTCGATCGTCGAACGAGTCTCTGTGGGGCTCTGTGCCTCCGTGCCCTCTGTACGCGCAGCCTTCTTCTTCCTGAGTCCACTTCACCACAAGTCCCGTCCTGCTGGCCGCGGGCTCAGTCGATCCGCTATACTCCGGCGTTTATGAGAATCGACCATCTTGGGATCGCCGTGGAGTCCATCGAGGATTCACTCGCGTTCTATCGCGATGCGCTTGGACTCGAGGTCTCAGGCCGCGAGACCGTCGCCGAACAGGGCGTCAATGTGTGCATGCTTCCGGTTGGTGCATCGCGCGTCGAACTGCTCGAGCCGACCGGTCCCGAGACTCCCGTCGGGAAGTTCCTCGCAAAGCGAGGCCCCGGGATCCATCACATCTGTTACCGCGTCGACGACATTCACGCGGCGCTCGCGCGGCTCAAGGCCGCCGGCGCGCGCCTGATCGATGAATCGCCGAAAGTCGGCGCCGGTGGACACCTGGTAGCGTTCGTTCATCCGAGCGTGACCGGGGGTGTCCTCGTCGAGATTTCGCAAGAAGCCGGGACGGAACATTCCGCCCACCCCTCGCAAGGAGACATTTCGTGAGTTCATTCTTCAAGGCTCTGATCGTCATCGCACTCGTCGCAGTTGTCGCCGGCGTGGGCATCATGTCGCAGTATCGGTTGAAGACTTCCGAACCGATCGGCCTGACCCAGGCCGAGCTGGATCTGTTCGTCGACAAGCAGCTGGGCTTCCGAGAGAAGAGCCAGTTCGCCACCGATGCCGACGCGCGCAAGAAGTTCCTCGACAGACTCGGCAAGCAGCTTTCACTGGCAGCCGAAGCCGATCGACGGGGACTCGGCACGACGGACGAAGCGAAGGCGATGGAGGAACTGGGAGCCGCGCAGGTTCTGCAGGAGGCCTACTCGAAGGCCCATCCCGAGGCGTCGACCAGCCAGGCCGGCCCGCAGGCTTCACCGGAGGAAGTGAAGGCGTGGATCGCCACTCACGGCGACGTCGTGACGCGAGTGACCGCGGCGATCACGAAGCAGGCCAAGGGCCAGCCGGCGCCGAAGACCGAGGAGATTGCCGGTGTCTTCGTGATTGCCGACAAGGCGCGGGCCGAGGGCCTCGAGCGAGAGCCCGAAACTGCGCTCCAGCTCAAGCTCAATCGTTTTGGCGCGCTCATTCAGGCGATCATTCCGAAGATTGAGGAAGAAACGAAGTACACAGACGACGACGTGAAGGCGGAGTACGAGAAGATGCGGACCACAGGCGAGATGGATGATGTTCGCGTTCAGCACATCCTGCTTGCCACGGTGGCGATGCCGGACCCGTCTAATCCGATGGGCGGAGGCGCAGCACCGAACGTCGAGGAGAAGCGTCAGCTCGCGGAACAACTCCTTAAGCGCATCAAGAACGGTGAGGACTTTGGAGAGCTCGCGAAGCAGTACAGCGACGATCCGGGCAGCAAGGAGAAGGGCGGCGATCTCGACATGAAGCCGCGCTACACGTTCGTGCCCGAGTTCGAGGAAGCGGCCTGGAAACTTCAGCCTGGCCAGGTGTCCGAGATCGTGACGACTGACTTCGGTCTGCACATCATCAAGATGATCGAGCGCAAACCGGCGCCGGACCTGACCCCCGAAATCACGGCGCGGCTCAAGGACACCCTTTCCCAGAGGCGGTTCGAGAAGGCGGTCGACGAGATCGCGAAGAAGAACCCCGTCACGCTGCCGGCCGACTTCACGGTCGCGAAGCCCGAGATGCCCGAGATGCCGATGATGGATCCGCACGGTGGCGGCTCACCGCACGGCGGGCCTCCTCAGGGCGGGCCTCCGCAGGGCGATGAAGGCATGGAGCCGCCACCTGCCACCAAACCGGCGCCGAAGCCGGCCGCCAAGCCAGCGGCGAAACCGGCAGCCAAGCCGGCAAAGGGCGCACAGTAGCGCACGCGCGATGAGCTATCAGCTCGGCGAATTTCGGCTGGATATCGTTTCGGACGGCACCTTTCGGCTCGACGGCGGCGCAATGTTCGGCGTTGTGCCGAGGGTGCTGTGGGAACGCGTCTATCCGCCGGACGACAGGAATCGCATTCTGCTCGGACTCAACGCCCTGCTCGTCCGGACTCCCGAGGCGAACGTGCTCGTGGACACGGGCATCGGAACGAAGTGGTCGGATCGCGAGCTCGAAATGTACGGAATTGCACACGAAACGACGGTTCCGGACTCGCTCGAATCGCTCGGGCTGACGGTCGACGACATCGACGTCGTTGTCTGCACGCATCTGCATTTCGATCACGCCGGCGGCAACACGCGTCGCGACGATTCCGGGGCCGTGGTTGCGACTTTTCCGCGGGCCCGATACTTCGTCCAGCGGGGAGAACTCGAAACCGCTCGTAATCCGCACGAGCGCGAGCGTGCCAGTTACATGCCCGAGAACTGGGAGCCTCTCGTCACGAGCGGACAGCTCGAGACCGTTGAAGGGGAAGTCGAAGTGCTTCGCGGCATCCGGGTCTTTCCGGTTCGCGGACACAACGACTGGACGCAACTCGTCGAAGTAGAGAGCGGCGGCGATCGGGCGGTCTATTTCGCCGACATCATCCCGACGACCCGTCACCTTCGCCCGGCGTGGGTGATGGGTTACGACCTCTATCCAGTCGAGCTTCTCGAGCGGAAAAAGGAGCTCCTGTCCCGGGCGGTCGCCGAGGACTGGGTGTGCGTATTCGAACACGACCACGAAACACCGATGGCGCACATTCGAGACGCCGGAGGGAAACTGACAGCCGAGGCCGTCGCGCACGCCTAGCGCGCTCGTGCACTCGCGAACATCCGGCGCGCTCGCAGCAGGGCAGCTGCCGACAATCGCTCCAAGGAAAACAATGGCTGAAGCAACGATCGGAATCATCGGCGGAAGTGGCCTGTACAAGATGGCCGGACTCGAGGACGTCAAGGAAGTGGCCATCAACACGCCCTTCGGAAAGCCGTCGGACTCGTTCGTCATCGGTCACCTGGAAGGGCAGCGCGTGGCGTTTCTGCCTCGACACGGTCGCGGACACAGGATCATGCCCACCGAAATCCCGTTTCGGGCCAACATCTATGGAATGAAGATGCTCGGCGTCGAGAGAATCCTTTCCGCTTCGGCGGTTGGCTCGCTGCGCGAGGAACACCGGCCTCTCGACATCGTCATTCCGGACCAGTTCATCGATCGCACGCGCAACCGCGTCTCGACTTTCTTCGGGGATGGAATCGTGGCCCACGTGGCACTGGGCGATCCGGTCTGCACGGAGCTCTGCGACGTGATCGAGCGCGGCAGCAAGGTGCTCGACGGTGTTCGGGTCCACCGCGGAGGCACTTACGTCTGCATGGAAGGCCCGGCGTTTTCGACCAAGGCCGAATCGCACCTCTATCGCTCGTGGGGCGCCGACATCATCGGCATGACTAACCTGCAGGAAGCGAAGCTCGCCCGCGAAGCCGAGATCTGCTACGCGACGATTGCGCTCGTCACGGACTACGATTGCTGGCACGAGTCACACGATTCGGTCACGGTCGAGATGGTGATCGAGAA
>CAZQBW010000082.1:0-18495 GCA_964591515.1 uncultured Clostridia bacterium | reverse complement strand
GTGGATTCAGTGCCTTTCCCCGGCCTCTGTGCAGCTCCGGCACAGCTCGTCGCCGCTAACACTACGGCGACGAGAAGGAAAGAGTGGGCAGAATTCACAGGATTTCCAGAGGATTGACAGGAATCAAGATGATGAATCGATCCCGTAAGTCCTCTCCAAATCCTGTGACTTCTGCCCACTCTCCTCGCCTACTGCAGACGCACACGCATCGACGGATCGCCGATGAGTACCCAAGATCTGCGGGTGTCCGTTTCGGTGACGACGACCTTTGCAGCCCGGACCGCGTCGCCGAGACGCATTCCCGGATTGGCAAAGAACAGGCGATAGAGCTCCGCATTGAGCGGCGTGTGTTCTTCCGGCGCCGTAAGAGTCGTCGATGACCAGACCGCCACGGCACCCCCGCCCTGAGCGAGAAGCAGCCGTTCGCCGAGCCCGCCTTCCGACGGTTCGGTGAAGTAGCCATTCAGGCACGTCATCGTCGTCACGATCGGCAGCGCTCCGCCGTTCGTCAGTCCGCCCGCGTCCGCCGACGTGAGCACGTTGCCACGCCACACGCCGACCGAGCCGTGACCGTTCCAGGTCAGCAGCCTCGGTCCCGCATTGAACGCCGAGAGAATCGCCGAATGCGTGCCGGCGTCGCCGAGCACGCTGCGCTCGATCTCCCGCGAAGGAATGAACGATGGAACCAGCGCGCGCACGCGCGCGCTCTCGGCGTGGAAGTCGTACGTGTCGCCCGTGTCCGAGACGAACACGGCCTCTCCTCCGACTGGCGCCGAGCCGTAGCCGACGATCTTCGCGACGACCGTAGAGCACTCGGCCGGTGTTCGAACCGGCAGTCGTCCGATCGCGGCGTCCGCGACACCGTCGCCCGTACGATCGGCAAACCAGTCGTCGGTCGCCGTTTCGAGGAATCGCGAGTCGAACGCCCGCGACGGCAGCCGATCCACCGGGCCGTACCCGAAATAGTCGCGCGGATCGTACGTGCCGTCACCGACGAGCAATACGTACCTCGGACGCACCGGCCAACGATCCAGCGCCTGACCGATGAATGCCTGCAATCCGCGAGGATCGCGAATGCCGAAACTGAATTCGTCGAAGGCATCCTCGAGATCGACGACGGCTACCGAGAGTCCCTCGGCCTGCCGCGCGGCGACGAGCGGCGCTAACGACGGGATCAGATCCCTCGGAGCCACGATCAGCAGATCGGCCCCGTTGAACGTTCGCCACGTCGAAGGCTGGTTGACGACGATCGAGTCCGGACGTCGAACGCGCGAGCCCGCGAACGCAAGCACCGTGCGCACGCCAGGCAGCGAGCGGAAGGCGACCGCGTGTCCGGATGGAGCGGGGACGACAGTTCCGACGAGCTCGACGGGCTGTGCCGGGCTCGTGACGTCGACGACGCGAACGTCCGGCGAGGTGAAGCCGGTCAGCGTGATGGCGCCGCCCTGTCCGGCAGCGGCAACGCTCGCGCGAACGAGGTTATCGTCGGCGAGCGGCTGATGGAAGTACGTGATACGGGCAGCCTCGACCAGGCTCACGTCCACGCCGTCACCGACCGCCGTCATCGTGATCGTGTTCGCACCCTCGACGAGTGCGTCTGACGCAATCGTTGCGCGGAGCTTCGCCAGGGTCGCACCCGTGAACGACACTTCACCAAGCGAATTCCCGTTGATGGCGACGGTGACGCGATGGGCACCCGTCGTGACGCCCTGGAAGCCGATTTCGATGGTCGCCCGCTTCAGCGGGTTTCTATCCACGTTGCGCAGCAGGATCTGCTGGTCCGCCGCCTCCGACGTGACGACCTGCCCGAAGAAGTTTTCGGCGTCGCCGTTCAGCAGCGCCGGAAAGTAGACGAGCCGCTCACGCGATTCGACGGTGAACGGGAAGCTGCCCGTCGCGACTGGCGAAGCGGTGGCCGGAGTCTGGCGAATCCGAAGCCCTGGCTGAGATCCCGAGACAAGCCAGCACACTCTGGCGTCGGTCGACGGCAGGTTGAGTCCGAGGCCGTAGAACTCGATGCGGTCAGTCGGATCGAAACGGCCGTCCGCCTCTCCGGTGACGAGCATCGGAATCTGACGCCCTTCGGCGATCAACTGCAGGTTGCGCGGATCGATCTTCGACAGGTCGAGTCCGAGACCCGCCATGTCGGCGGCCGTCACGGCGTACCAGCCTTCGCTGCGGACGGTCATCTTGACGGCCGCAACGTCCGAGTTTCCGTTGGGTGGCGGAGCAGCGGTACGCTGCGCCTCCAGTTCGGGAAGCTCGGCGACCGACGGTTCGGGAAGGAACGGCATCGGGGAGTTGAGGGCCTCGTGCCGCACGCGCCCGACTTCATCGAGTGTGAGCGGTGCCTCGGCTTTGCCTTCCGCGGCGTTGCCGGGAGCAGCTCTGGTGACACGTATAGGCCCGTGCATCGTCGACCGACCGTTCGTGTCGATGTCCTCGAGCCAGTAGCGCACTCGCTTCGAGCTGCCTGGCGGCTTGTCCGTCAACGCGTACTCTCGGTTGCCAACGGCGTGATTCGCGTCGGACGAGACCAGGGCTGAGCCGGCAACGAGCCGCGGCGTGATCAGGTCCCGCCGACCGCGCGCGTTCTCGCGATAGACGTTGAAACCGAGGTTGTCCACCTCGAATCCGGTCGTCCAGCGGACTTTCACCGATCCGCCGCCGGATCCGCCAACTGCCTGCGTTGCCGTCAAAGACTCGAGGCCCACGGCGTTCGGAGCAAGGATGTTGAGGACCGCGGCGCTGCTTTGCTGACCATCCGGATTCGTGAACGTGACGGTCTTCAGTCCGGTGGGAGCCCCCACCGAAGAAAGGTTGAGCGTAACGGACGTCCTGTCGATCCACGTCACCGAGTTGACGGTGACGCCCCCTGACACTGATGCCGCGAGGCGGGTGAATCCCGGACCCGGGTCGTAGAAGCCTTCGCCGGCCGCAAGCTCCGCTGCAGTTCCGATGAACGTCACGTCGAAACTGGGTTTGCCCGAGGGGTATGGATAGACCGCGACGGGATTGCCGTCGGCGTCATTGGCAGGTTGCGGCGTCGGCGGCGGCGGTGCAATGAGTCGCGTGACGCGAACTCCATAGGAATTCGTGGCATCGCAAAACATCTGCGTCGTCCACATGGTCATGTCGTCAAGTGGATCGAGCGATGTGTACGAATAGTCACCCCACCGCCGGCCACCCGCGCCGCCTGGATCCGAAGCAGGGTTGTAGGCGGTCGACGACGCCGTGATCGCCGTCACCGCCTGCATGGTCCCTGCAGTATCGATGGATAGGCGTCCGCACGTGTAAGCGTCGGCACGGGCATTCGTGCCTGCGCGCGTGAACCCCATGGCCACGTGACCCTGTCCGCTCACCATGATCGACGGAATCGAGAAGTTCAGTCCCGTCACATCGTTCGGCGCTGAAGGGTCGAAGACGGTTCCAGACTGGACGAGCGCGGGTGTGGTGGCCAGGTTCTGCAGCTCGTACCAGCGACTGCCGTTCCGGTTCGGCGTCGTCGTCGTTCCGGTGTTGTTGACGCTGATGTTGTGCGCGGTCCAGAGACGACCGTTCCGCATGTGTGCTGCGAAGAGGCGATCGTCAAGTCCGTCGAGACGGCCGTTGTTGCCCCCCGTGTTGCCGAGATGCGGCACCTTGACCGGGAATGTCGTTGCCGGGACCGTCACGGAGAGATTGCCCGAAATTGTTGGCGTCGCCCCCGGCGTGCTGACTCGCCGAATCATGAGCGTTCCAAACGTAGCGTTGTCGACACCGACGAAATACCCCTGCGTTGCCGCCGCGTCGAAATTATCGACCCCCTGCGGCGTATACGGACCCGCCCCTGCAGCCGATGGCACAAGTCCCCGGAACGCGGTCACCACGATCGGTCCCGCGCCAAGAATCGATGACTTTCGGACGACGAATCCGTCGCACGAGTTGAAGGTCTGCGACGGCGATCCGCAGAAGTTGTTTCCCCCGATGTAGAGCGCATTCGCGTCGATTCCAAGCGTCGGGTAGTCGAAAAGGCAGGTGGCCGAAATCGATGGTGGCAACGTGTCGATCTGAAAAAAGAAGAACGTGAAATTCGCGCTGGAGGTAATCGTGCTCACATTGCTGACGGCGAGCAGTACGCGGTTCGGTGTACTGACGTTGATGATGATGACGAACCACCGTGACGTCAGACGGTCGTATCGAATGCGAGGATCGCTCGTGCCCGAGGCGTTGCGGACGCTGTTGAAGAACGTGTTCGTCGACGCATTGAGGGCGCCGTCCGCAACGCCGGTCGTCTTGTTGAACGAAACGATCCGGCCGTTGACGGCAGTAATGAACTGCGTCGGTCCGACGGCGCCCATCGTGTCGGCCGGGAACGCAAGGGTTGGATTCGTCCCCTGCAGTGTCGCGGAAGTGAAGTTGGTTCCGAGAGTCTGTGGAGCCAGGACGGTGTGCGTCTTCTCATTCTCGGGGCCTGTATCGATCATTGGCCAGCTCGGCACATCGGGCGAATCCGGGTTCTGGGGATTGAAGGGCCGCAGCGGGTTCGTCTTTGGGAGCCTGTCGCCTCGTGCGCCGTGCATTTCGGGCGGGGGAAGCTTGTCGGCCTCGGACTGCCTCGCCATGATCTCGGACACGGACTCGGTCACGCCCATTTCGAGCTCGATCGGCACGCCGACAATCGAACCATCTGGTTCCACCTTCTGCTCGAAGTCCTGGAGTGCAACCCGCTTCGCCTTGACAGGCTTCGCAGATTCCCCGGGTTTGGCAGCGGGCTTCGATGTCAATCGTCCCTTGCCTGGAGCTCCCGCGCGAGGCTTCGGCTGTTCTGCGGTGTGCTGCGCCGACGCGATCGGCGTCAGGACGAGCATGACCGCAAGGATCAGCATCGTGAACGACGATTTGCCACGCCTTCCAAAGACGCGTCGTGCACGGCTCCGAGCGAACGAGAACCTTGACATTCCCGATTCCCCCTCTTGTGTATGCAATTTTTCGAGTTGGCTTACTGCGAAGTGCGAGCCCCTATGACTGCCCCGACAGTGTAAGCCCTATTTACAAGTTATAGCCAGACGGACTTCTCTCCGTGCCTCTGTGCCTCCGTGCCTTTGTGTGCGAAGCGTCTGAAGAGCTTCGCACACAAAGGCACGGAGGCACGGTGGAGGACCGAATCTCGACTTCTCTCGGCACCACCCTGTCGTGTATCATCGGCGGCTTTGATTGACGGCGGCGTGGCCCGCCGTGACACGCATACGCAAGGAGACGCAGTTTTACATGACCAACCGTGGATTTACTCTCTGGTTCACCGGGCTCTCGGGAGCCGGAAAATCGACACTCGCCGAGATCATTGAACAGAAGCTCAAGGAGCGCGGCCGCTACGTAGAAGTCCTCGACGGCGACGTCGTCCGCACGAATCTAAGCAAGGGCCTCGGATTCTCGAAGGAAGATCGCGACACGAACATTCGCCGCATCGGCTTCGTCGCCCACCTCCTCTCGCGCAACGGCGTTGCCGCCATCACGGCCGCCATCTCGCCCTATCGCGACATTCGCGACGAATGCCGCGCAATGATCGGCAACTTCGTCGAGGTCTACGTCAAGTGCCCGGTCAACGTCTGCGCCGATCGCGACGTGAAGGGCCTCTACGCCAAGGCCATCGCCGGCGAGATCAAGCACTTCACCGGAGTCTCGGACCCGTACGAGGAGCCGCTCAACGCCGAGATCGTCCTCGAGACGGACCTCGAGTCGAAGGAAGCGAGCGCCGACAAGATCATCGCGAAGCTCGAGGAGCTCGGCTACCTCGATCCTATCGCGGTGGCCGAGGTCGCAGCCGAGGACGACGAGGACGAGCTGGTGCGCCAGCGCCTCGAAGAGCTCGGATACGTCTAGAAGCACTGTCCTCTGCGACTCTGCGGAACCTCCGCGCCTCTGCGAGAAATGCTCTTCACGGAACAGTTTCTCGCAGAGGCTCAGGGGTCCCGCAGAGTCGCAAAGGTAAGAAAGATCATTACTCCCGGATGACCTAACCGCATGGGTTTCTTCGATCGCTTCAAATCCAAGGCCGGTGACGCGCCGTCAGCCGACGCACAGAGCCGCGCGATCATGATCGGCCTCGACGGCACCCCGTGCTCACTGCTCAGCCGGCTCGCGGCCGACGGCACGATGCCGAACGTCGCGAAACTGCTCGGCACCGGCACGCTCAAGTCGATGACGACGACCATCCCCGAGATCTCGTCGGTCGCGTGGTCGTCCTTCATGACTGGTACGAACCCGGGCAAGCACGGCGTCTACGGCTTTCTCGACCTCAAGCCGTCGAGCTACAAGATCTATTTTCCAAACGCGCCCCACGTAAAGGGCGACACGCTCTGGGACGTCCTGAACAAGCACGGCAAGCGGGCGGTCGTCGTCAACGTCCCTTCGACCTATCCGGCGCGCGAAATCAACGGCGTGCTCATTTCGGGCTTTGTCGCCATCCAGCTCGAGCGCGCGACCTGGCCCCTGTCGCTGATTCCGCGCCTGAAGGAAGTCGGATACCAGATCGACGTCGACGCCCGGAAGAAGAAGGAATCCGACGATGCGCTGATGGCCGACGTGTTCCACACCCTTGAGCGTCGCGAAATCATCCTCCTCGAGCTCTTCAAGCAGGAGAAGTGGGACCTGTTCATCGGCGTCATCACCGAGACCGACCGCCTGCAGCACTTCTTCTGGGAAGCCATCGAGGATCCGAACCACCGGTTCCACGCGCGCTTCCGCGAGTTCTACGCCCGCGTCGATACGTGCATCGGCAAGATCGCCGATGCGGCGGGTCCGAACGACCGGCTGTTCATGATGTCGGACCACGGATTCGCGCCGCTCAACCAGCAGGTGTACCTGAACTACTGGCTCAACCAGAACGGATACCTGAACTGGACGAAGCCCGTGGCCGAGTCGCTCGAGGACATCGGGCCCGGCACGACCGCTTTCGCGATGGACCCGGCGCGGATCTACATCAACGTGCGCGGCAGGTACCCGCTCGGACACGTCGATCCGGCGGACTACAACGCCGTGCGCGACCGGCTCAAGGCCGAGTTGGCCACCATCGAGGTCGACGGCGTACGCATCATCGACCGGATCTTCACTAAGGAAGAGATCTTCACGGGTCCGCTGCTCGACGTCGCTCCCGACCTGTGCCTTTTGCCCGAGAAGGGCTACGATCTGAAGGGCGCCGTCAACAAGACGGTGCTGCATGACCGGGACGTGTTCACGGGAATGCACACTCAGGACGATGCCCTGTTCTGGATCGGCGGCGGGTCGCCGGCTTCGGGTGATGCGACGATCTATGACGTCGCGCCGACGATTCTCGACGCGCTAGGGATTGCAAAGCCGGAAGTGATGGACGGACGGTCGCTGCTCCAGTAACCGAATCCGGTCGCGGAACCGCGAAAAGGACAACGCCGACGTGAGAGCGCTGATCTCGATCCTGATGGTCGCCGTCGCGGCACTTGCCCCGACACCCTCGGTTTCAGCGGTCGAGTCGGGTGGCGTCTTTTACGCCGTCGACGTCTCACGGGTTGGTCCGCAGGTCCTGCGGGCGCTCCGGACCGATTCTGGAGTCATCGCCTGGTACGAGCTCGGCGACGTGCTGGTGGTCGCCGGTACTTCCGCGTCGCGGAATCGTGCGGCGGCGAAAGCCGTCGTCACCGAGGTCGAGGCGCCGCGGCCCGGCGAACAGCTTTTCGTGACGCGCCACGTCCACCCGAACGACATCGAGCAGGTACAGATCTCGCGTCCGGGCGGCCGCGCACCGCGAATGCTCGCGAGCTCGGGGCTCTACGCTCTTGTCGCCGCGAAGCCCGAGGACATGGCGCTCCTCGACCACGGCCACGATCACGCGGATTTCATCGCCGCTGAGTCGGGCGTCACCGTCGCGCGCTCGGTCGTAAACGACATTCGCCCGGTCTCGCCGGACTCCCCGTCGAAGCTCTCGACGCTGCACAGCTACGCAGATGCCGTCGACCCCGCGCGCTGGCACGCGACGGTCGCAGCGCTCGCGGCGTTCCGGACTCGCTATGTGGGGACGCAGGGACTCGCCGATTCGCGCGACTACCTGGCGGCGCAGTTTCGGGCCATAGGCCTCCAGGTCGAAACTCAGGAGTTCAACGTCGGCTCGCACAAGGCCCAGAACGTCGTCGCCGAGCTTCGCGGCACTGTTCGTCCCGACGAGCTCTTCATCGTCTGCGGTCACTACGATTCGATCTCAGAGCAGGCGACGACGCTGGCGCCGGGAGCCGAAGACAACGGCAGCGGAGCAGCCGGAGTGCTCGAGATCGCACGCGTGCTGGCGGCCCGGGCTCCGCAGGCGACCGTCCGGTTCATCGCGTTCAGCGGCGAGGAAGAGGGCCTCTACGGCAGCTGGGACTATGTTCGCCGCGCGGTCAGCAATGGCGAATCGCGCCGGATCCGTGCCGTCATCAACATGGACATGATCGGATTCTCGCGCGACGAGGATCTCGACGTGCTGCTCGAGACGTCGACGGTCGGAGGCGACCTCGTCGACGTGCTCGCCGAGGCGGCTGCAGCCGTCACGGACCTGCGAGTCGTCACGAGCTTCTATCCGTTCGGCAGCGACCACGTCCCGTTCCTCGACGCGAACATCCCGACGGTCCTTACGATCGAGAACGACTGGGACGTCTATCGCGACTACCACACGTCGCGTGACGCGATCGAGAACGTCCGCATCGACATGGGCGGGCAGATCCTGCGAATGAACGCTGCCGCGCTGGGACAACTCGCGGGAGAGCCGGCTGGCGAGACGCCTTCCTTATCGGTCCGCGTACCGTTCGCCACGAACCGCACGACGGTCTACGGCGGTTTCGTACTGCCGATCGACTGGACGGCCTCGGGCGAGGGAATCACCGCCTTCGACGTCGATGCCTCGCTCGACGACGGCGCGACGTGGAATCCGGTCGTAAGCGGCTTGCCGGGCGACCGGCGTGTCGCGTACTGGACGGTGCCGGCCGAGGCGCATTCGAGCCGTGCGTTCCTTCGCGTCACGGCGCGGATCGAAGACGGCTCGAGCCTGGCAGATACCTCGGTGCCGCTCGTAATCCGTTCGTCGAGCGGTCCGAGGATCCAGAGCGTCAAGTTCAAGGCGACGACGAACGGCGACCTCATCCTCCGCGGCCGCTTCGGCGATGAATTCCAGCGGATCGAGGTGAACGGGGTCCCGCTGCCCGCAACAGCGGTCGAAGCGAAGTTCATCGACGGCAATACCACGACGCGCATGTTCGGCGTCGCCCAGAATCTCGACACGTTCTTCCCCCGCGGAGTGACGGTCCGTGTCCGCGTCGTGGACGGCCGGACAGGCCTCTCGACGCCCGAGCTGGCCGTCACGAGGTAGACCGCTCCGATGGGCGAACGCACGCTGGTCATCGGGCTCGACGGGTTCACGTTCTCGGTAATCGACCGTCTCGTGGCGGACGGCCGCATGCCGGTCCTCGAGCGCCTGATGCAGGAGGGAGTGCGAGCGCCCCTCGAGTCGACCGTCATGCCGAACAGCTTTCCCGGCTGGACGTCGTGCACGACGGGGTGCAACGAAGGCAAGCACGGCATCTTCATGCCGCTCGTACGCCGCGCCGACAACTTCTCGATGAAGGCGATGGACGCGACCGACGTCCGGATGAAGACGGTCTGGGAGATCCTGTCCGACCGGGGTCGTCGATCCATCGTCGTCAACGATCCGTGCTCGTATCCGCCGCAACGCATCGATGGCTGTGTCGTCTCGGGCATGACGACGCCCGATCCGTCGGTCGAGTGGACGCAGCCCGCGGAGCTCAAGGCCGAGCTGCTCGCCGAGGTCCCGGACTACGTCGTCGACGTAAACCTGTTTGGCCAGTCGAGGGCCGAAATACTGGACGGACTCGTGAAATCCGCGGATGCGCGACTGCGCGCGGCGCTCTGGCTGCTCGCATCGCGGGAGTGGGAGCTCGCGTGGATCACGTTCACCGAGTCGGACCGCGTCCAGCACCGGTTCTGGGCCGACCAGCAGACCGATCATCCGCGCTACAACCCCGAGTTCCCGACCGCTGTCGACGACGTATACGTCCAGCTCGACTCTGCCGTCGGAAAGCTCGTCGACGCGGCGCCGGCGGGGACTCGGGTTTTCCTGGTCTCGGACCATGGCTTCGCGCCGTTCTACTGCACGTTCGACGTGACGGGCTGGCTTATCGAGAACGGGTACACGGTCCAGAAGGCCGCCAAGGCCGGAATCAAGAAGGCACTCGCGTCGGTAGGCATCCTGGACGAGGCGGTCGCGGTCTACCGCCGTCTGCGATCGGCTGTCGAGCCAGAAGCGCGCCACGGCGTCGACCGGATGCGCGACGTCGAGGACGAAGCCGCCACCGGCAAGACCTACATCGACGTCGACTGGTCGCAGACCACGGCGTATGCGACTCTCGACGGCGGAATCCGGGTAAACGTCCGAGGGCGCGAGCCCCACGGAATCGTCGATGCGGGCGGAGCGGATCGGATCGCCGCGGAGATCCGCGATCGCCTCGCGGCAGAGCGTTTTCCGAACGGCGAGCCCATTTTCGAACACGTGCTGCTCGCTTCAGAGTGCTTCTCGGGTCCGGTCGCAGACCGCGGTCCCGACGTCGTGATCCCTCCTCGCACGGACGCATATCCGGGACCTGTGACGGGTCATCGGTTCCTTGTCGACCGGCACCGGAACTCGGGCGAGCACGGACGGTACGGAGTCTTCGTCGCCTGGGGACCGGGAGTGGTTCCGCGTGCGACGGTCGAAGCCGCACGGCTGATCGACGTCGCCCCGACGGTGCTCTTCAGTCTGGGCGAACGGCCAACGACCGAGATGGACGGCCGGGTGCTTGCAGAACTCTTCGACGGGGCCACGCGCGAGTCGCGGAGCGCCGCCCCGCTCGGCAGCTCGGCCAGGGACGCGTCGTCACTGGCCGAGGGCCTGTCGGAGGACGAGGAAGCCCTCGTCGAGGAACGCCTGCGCGGCCTCGGGTACATCGAGTAGCGCGATGGCCGGACGCCTGCTCATCATCGGCCTCGACGCCGGGACGTTCGACATCCTCGATCCGCTCGTCGCATCGGGCGACATGCCGAACGTCGGCAAGATCTTCGCGCGGGGCGCCCGGGCCGAGCTGCTCAGCACGTTTCCGCCCACGACCTCTCCAGCATGGCCGGCGCTCGTCACGGGCCTGGGCCCGGCAAAACTCGGTTTCTTCGGGTTGCTCAACCGCAAGCCCGGAACTCAGTACGAGTTCTCGGTCGCGCGAAACACCTTCGATGCCCGGTCGCTCTGGGCGCACGCCGGCCGCGCCGGAATCGCCGCCGTCGCGTGCGGCGTTCCCGCGACGTTCCCGGTGTTCGAGACCGACAACGCAACGGTCGTTTCGGGAATGCTCACGCCGAACGGACAACCGCGGACCGCGCCCGCCGCGCTCGAGTCCGAGCTGGCCTCGGCTGGGCTCGTCATCGACTGGGAGGAACTGCGAGACCTCGAAGGCTCGGTGAGGCTGCCGGACGACGAGGCCCGGCTCGCGCTGCACATGCTCGATCGCGCGCCGTGGCGGGTGTTCATTACGGTCTTTCGCGCATCGGACGGCATCTTCCACACACATCCATCCGAGCCGGACGCACACCGCGAGATGTTCCGGCGCATCGACGCCCACGTTGGCGAGATGATGTCGCGACTGGATGCGGACGACACGGTGATGCTCGTTTCGGATCACGGGATGACGACACTGCGCGAGTTCCTTCACGTCAACGCTCTTTTCTGGCGCAGCGGGCTGCTCGGACGCCGGGACACGCCGGGGACGGCGGAGGACCGCGCCCTCGGTCTGGTCGATCGGATCAAGCGCTCTCCGCTCGTCGACAATCCGCTCGTGAAGAACCGCGCCACGCGCGGCCTCGCCGAGGCGCTCAGGCAGCGCCGGGCGAACCGGACGCTCGATTTCGGGCGCGAGGGACGAAGGCAACCGCGGCTGTCGGAGGCGCTCATCGACTGGGCGAACACGACGTGTTTCTTCGTCGATCTCGGGTACGGATCGGGTGTGTACCTGAACCTGAAGGGCCGCGAGCCGCTCGGCGCGGTCGAGCCCGAGGCTTACGAGGAGACTCGTCAGCTCGTCGCGGACCTGCTGCGAATGCAGGACGGCGTCGTGGTGCAGACTCGAGAGGAAGTCTACGAGGGGCCGTTTCGGGACCGGGCACCGGACCTGATGGTCTCGACGTCACGAGAGTCGCTGGGTCTCACGGGACGGATTCTCGACACGCCGGTGCGGACGCTCGTCGACGTGCCGTATTTCCATCACACGCGACGGGGTATCTGGGTGGTCGCGGGTCCCGACGTGGAAGCGCGATCGGATCTCGAGCCGATGTCGATCGTGGACGTCTGTCCGACGGCGATGCACATGCTCGGGATCGGGGTGCCGGATGACGTGGACGGGAGAGTGGCGCTCGAGCTGTTCCGGGAGGGCTCCGCTACTCGATCGCGGGCCGTAGCGCGGGTCACGCCCGATGCCGCCATCTTGCCGGATGACGGTGACGAGTACGACGACGAGGCCATCAAGGACAAGCTGCGAGGCCTGGGGTACATGCACTGAACCAGAACCGCGAGCGGTAGCGAGCGGCCGGCCGTGCGAACCGGCGCGCTGAGATCGTCGGGCCGGCCGCTCGCTACCGCTCGCGGTTCTGGGCACCCCTGCTATCATCCACACCCGTGACGAAGAAGCCCAAAGTCCTCATCATCGGCGTCGACGGCGCAACCTTCGACCTCATCGACCCCTGGGTCGCCGAAGGCCGCCTTCCCAACATCGCCCGCATGCTCGAGCGCGGCGCCCGCGGCCCCCTCGAGTCGACCGTCATCCCGAACAGCTTTCCCGGCTGGACGTCGTGCACGACTGGCGTCAACCCCGCCAAGCACGGCATCTTCAATGCCCTCATCCGCAAGAACCTCAACGAGTACCGGATGTCGGTCGTCAACGCCCGCGACATCCGCTACGAACGGATCTGGCAGATCCTCAGCCGCGATGGCTTCCGCGTCGGCGCGATGAACGTCCCGTGCTCGTACCCGCCGGTCGAGGTCAATGGGTTTCTCATCGGCGGCATGCTTTCGCCGAGCCTCGAGAGCGACTTCACGCACCCGCCCGGCCTCATCAAGGACGTCATCGCCCACACGGGTGACTACATCATCGACCTGCGGTCCAAGCACATTCCCCGCGAGCAGATGCGCGACGAGCTGCTGCGCTCGACCGAGTTGCGCGGCGCGGCGATGCGGCATCTGCTCGAGACGAACGACCTCGATTTCGCGATGATGGTCTTCACCGAGACGGACCGCGCGCAGCACTACTTCTGGGCGGACATGGATCAGAACCATCCGGCCTGGAACCCCGAGCGCGGCGCCCGGTTCGGCGACGTCATCCGACGGGTCTACGAAGCCGTGGATGTCGAGATCGGCCGGCTCGTCGAGGCCGTCGGGCCAGACGCGCAGGTCTACATCGTTTCGGACCACGGATTCGGCCCCCAGAACAGTTACGTCTACATCAACCGTTACCTCATCGAGACCGGTCACCTTACGTCGTTGATCACCGAGGACGTCGCGCAGAAGGTGCGCCACGCCACGCGCGACCTGCTCGAGTCCGTCGGGCTGCTCGACACGGCGAGAACGGTCCGGAACACGCTTTTCGGAACGCCTGAAACGGCGCTCGACTCGGACATGAAATCCGGCCAGATGGCGACGAAGCGATCGAACATCGACCGGATCATCGAGAACATCGACTGGTCCAGGACCGTCGCGTACGCGCTCGTGCCGCGAGGTGTGCGGATCAACCTGAAGGGGCGCGAGCCGCAGGGCATCGTCGAGCCGGCGGACTACGAGAACGTCCGCGACCGGGTGATGGCCGACCTCAAGACGCTGACGTATCCGAGCGGCGAGCGCGTGTTCGACCGGGTGTATCGACGGGAGGAAGTGATGGAGGGGCCGTACCTCGAGTTCGCGCCCGACATCGTCACGTGCATGCCGATCGGCGTGCCGTCGTGCCACCTCGAGCCGAAAGACGTCTTTGCCGTGTGCAACGGCGCGACCGGATCGCATACGGACTATGGAGTGATCATCGCGGCGGGACCTGGAATTGCCGAGGGCGTCGAGGTGGCTGGCGCGCGGTTGATGGACGTTGCTCCGACGGCGCTTTACGCGATGGGCGTGCCGCTCAACGAGGACATGGATGGGCGTCCGGTCGCGGACCTGTTCACGCTCGAGTTTGCTTCGGAGCACTCGCTGACGTTCCGGCCGAATGCCGTCGCTGCGTCGACCGACCGCGTTGATCCGTTCAGCGCCGCCGAGGAGGACGACATCATGGACCAGCTCAAAGGGCTCGGGTACATCAACTAGATCCTTCTTTGTGCCCTCCGTGCCTCTGTGCTCTCTGTATGCCCACGGCAATGGCGTTGCCATACAGAGAACACAGAGGCACAGAGACCACAGAGGCAGGATGGTAAAGTTCTCCGGTGATCGTCAGAATCGCACGCAAGGTAGGACGCGAGGTCGCGTACCGCCGTCTCAGGGCCTTGGCCGCCCGCCTTCCTTCGCCGCCTTACGAGCCGGACCGCGTCCGGAAGATCCTCGTCCCGCTCTACGCAGGAATCGGGAACATCGTGCTCTACGGCCCGGCGCTGCGCGCCATCCGGCGTCGCTTCCCTGACGCCGAGATCGTCGCCGCGGTCGGCACGAATCGCCGAAACGAGGAAGTCCTCGGTCCCGAGATCATCAATCGTGTGATCGACGTTCCACTCGGTGCGCCCGCCGACAGACAGCGAAGCGATCACGAGCGCCTGCGCGACGAGCACTTCGACCTCGTCGTGAACGCCTTTCACGTCGCGATGCCCGAGCAGGCAGAGTTCACGGCCGCGGCCGCGATCCCATGGCGGTGCGGCCACGTCTCGAGCCCCGGCTGGTCCAACCCGTACGACTTTCTCTACAACCTTCCGGCCCGCATGGAGCGCGACGAGCACGAGATCGACCGGTACCTTCACCTGGCGCGCGCGGTCGGAGCAAACGATGAACACATCGACCCGGAGCCACTCTTCACTATCGCGCCCGAAGCGCGGGACTTCGCCGAGCGGCTACTGGCTGAACGCGGCGTCGCGCAGGGCAGCGTTCTAGTGGCGGTTCACGCCGGAACCTCCGAGGTCATGCGATGGAAGCAATGGGGAGTGGAGAGATTCGAGAAAGTCGTCCATGAGCTCGCTTCCAGCGATCCGACGCTCACTTTCGCGCTCGTAGGCGCGCCGGACGAGCGCGACGAGCAGCTCCCGGCGATTTCGCGACTGTCCGACGCCATCGGCCCCCGGTTCATCGACCTCGTCGGCGCGACCGACGTCCCGCAGCTCGCCGCCGTCCTCGAACGCTCGCGGTGCCTCGTCGGCAACGACAGCGGACCGATGCAGATTGCCGTTGCGCTCGGCGTCCCGGTCGTCGTTCCCTGGGGCCCCAGCGACCTGCCGCGCAACCGGCCGCGCGATCCGCGGCACACCGTCCTGTTCCAGAATCTGCCCTGCAGCCCGTGCTATCGTATGCCCGGCGACAGCAAGGTCCACCTGTGCAACGACCACGTCTGCCTGTCGACGATTCGCGTCGACGACGTGGTCGTCGCGACCCGCGCGACCCTCAATCGAGCCCCGGCCACAACATCGGCATGACGCCCAACATCCTTCTCATCTCCCTCGACACGCTCCGGTTCGACTGCCTTGCGGCCATCGGCGAGCGGCGATTCCTCGGACCGCAAGCCGACCTCGTCGCGTCTCCGCACCTCGACAGGCTCGCCGCAGGTGGCGCGCTCTTCACCCAGGCGGTCTCGGCCGCGCCGTTCACCACACCATCGCACGCTTCGCTCTTCACGGGTCTATGGCTGTCGCAGCACGGCGCTCACCATCAGTACAGGACGCCGATCGCCGCCGACGCCTGGACGCTCGCCGAAAGGTGCGCCGCCGCCGGCTACCGCACCGCGCAGAGCGCCGGGCGCACCGACGGCGAGGGCGTGATGTTCGCGAACGCCGCAACGGGGCTCGGGCGGGGCTGCGAGGCGTCGATGTTCGCCGGACGCGTAGACCGCGCGACGAAAAAGTGGCTGCAGAAGGCGCGCGGGAAGCCCTGGTTTCTCTTCTTCCACACGTTCGCCGCGCACTGGCCGTACGGAACGACCGGGAAGGCGTGCGAGCGGCTCTTTGCCGACGCGTGGGACAGTGGCGACTGGAGCGCCGTCCGCGAACTATACGTCCGCAACGCCCGAGGCGCCGATGCGATGGTAGGCGAGCTAGTCGACCACCTCGCGGACCTCGGCGAGCTCGACCGGACGGTCATCGTCGCGCTTTCGGATCACGGTGAGGGACTGCATCGACTCGCGCCGCTTCACGGACCTATTCACGGCGGCCGCGAAGAGGTCATCCGCGTGCCGCTCGTGTTGCACGCGCCGTGGGCCGTGCCGGCTGGGACACGTATCGACACGCAGGTAAGGACCGTCGACATCCTGCCGACGCTCATTGAGCTGGCAGGACTGCCGCCTCGCGAGGAGCTGCTGCCGCTTGCCGGAGCGTCGCTCGCACCGCTTATCCGTGGCGAGGCCGAAACGGCAGTGCGTCCTGCCTTTTTCACTGGCCATCTCAATGACGACGCGCTCGGCGAGCCGCTGCTGTCCGGCGTCCGCACGGGGCGATGGAAGTTCATCCACGACGATTGCAACGACGAGAAGCTGAAGGCGTTCGAGGAGCGCCTGGCGCGAAACCCCGGCGCGGCGCTCAAGGCGGACCTGCGCGGGCGGCTCCTGCGCGAGATGCACGCCGCAAGCGAGCCGGTGAAGCTCTTCGATCTCGAGGCGGATCCGCTCGAGAGCCGGAACGTAGCGGCCGAGCATCCGGAGGTCGTTGCGGAGCTGTCGGCACTGGTTGCGGCCAATCTGCGATCGGGCGCCGGCACGGCGATCGAGGGCGATGAGGATGCCGCGCTCGAGGAGCAGCTTCGGGCGTTGGGGTATCTGACGTAGTGCGATTCTCGTGTCTTTGCGTCTTTGCGAGTCCTTGGCGCCTCTGCGACGAAGTTCTGCTCTTCTCGCAAAGGCGCCAAGGACTCGCAAAGGCGCAAAGGAAGAGCTAGGCAACCTTGGGTCTCTACTCCAAGCTCCGCGACACCGTCACCGAGGCCGCCATCTTCGGCGTCGCCCCGATCGCCACGAGCGTCACCGGCTTCCTCCTCACCTTCATCTACGCGAAGTACTTCGCCCCGGCGGACCTCGGCCAGCTCGCCCTCCTGCTAGGCACCGAAGCCTTCGCCACCCAGATCCTCGGCCTCGGCATGACCCAGGCCTTCTTCCGCTCCTACTTCGACGACGACGCCGTCGATCGTCGCCGCGTCATCACCGCCACGACGCTCTGGTTCCTCGTCGGCGTGAACGTCCTCTTCTCGCTCTTCTCGTTTCCGTTCGCCGCCTGGTACGCAGGCCTGCTCGAGATTCCCGACGTCCGGCTCGTGCAGCTCATGATCGTGCTGACCGCGCTCGACACCGTCAACAACGTACCGTTCCTAATCCTGAAGGCCACGCGCCAGTCGAAGAGATACGTCGCCGTGAAGTGGATCGCCGGACTCGCGCAGTTCGGCATCATCGTGGTGCTCGTGGCCGTCCTCAAGATCGGCCTGTTCGGCGCGATGCTCGGCTGGGTCGCGGGCACCGCGCTTCAGACCGTCATCTACTTCTGGATGCTGCGCGGGCAGTTCGACGCTCGGTTCTCCGTCGCCGAGCTCAAGCCGATGCTGCAGCTCGGCGTGCCGATGGTCGCGAACGCCCTCGCGACCAAGGCGCTCATCACCGCCGACCGGTTCTTCATCAACTACTACTTCAGTGCGAAGGAAGTCGGCCTCTACGAGCTCGCCAACAAGTTCGCGTCGATCCTGCCGATCCTCGTCACGAACCCGTTCAGCCTTATCTGGCCGGCAATGCGCTTCGAGGTGATGAAGGACGAGGACGCCGACGAGTACTACAGCCTCGTGCTGACGTACCTCGTGTTTCTGTCGCTCTATTTCGGGCTGGGCGTGTCGGTACTCGTGCCCGACCTGATTCGCGCGACGCTGCGCGAAGAATACTGGGGAGCGATTCCGATCGTGCCGATGTTCGTCCTCTACTACCTGCTCGTGGCGAGCGGAAAGGGCGTCAACGTCGGCCTGATGACCGAGAAGAAGGCCTTCTGGAATCCCATCATCGTCGTGTCGGCAGCGATCGTGAACATCGCGCTCAACTTCGCGCTCATCCCGACCTACGGGATGATGGGCGCGGCCGTCGCGACGCTCGTCGCCTACGCGTTCATGGTCTGGTTCCGGTGGTACATGTCGACGAAGTACCATCCGGTGGCGTACGAGTGGGGACGGATCGTGCTGCTGCTCGGCGTCGCGGGCGTGATGTATGCGGGAATCGTGCTCATACCGATCGCGAACCCGTACGTCTCGTTCGCCGTTCGCTTCGCCCTCGCCGC
>CAZQBW010000081.1:0-19215 GCA_964591515.1 uncultured Clostridia bacterium | reverse complement strand
GACATACTGGGTGAAACAAATCACCCACCTTGCGCGTTCCATCTCCGGCAGTCGGCTGAAGTATTCGGCTGAGCGGCCGATCATGATGATTCAGGCAAGACTTTCACAAGATCTCACTTCACCTTCCCGGTGGTAGCATAGAACTCCCATGAAAAAGATCCTCGTTGTCGAAGATTCCGCCGCCGTCCGGGCGATGATCGTCTCGATCGTCCAGACCGTACCCGGCATCGAATGCGTCGACGCGGAGGACGGACTCGCGGCGCTCAAGGCACTGCCGGCGGATCAATTCGATGCGATCCTCACCGACATCAACATGCCTGGCTTGACGGGTCTCGAACTGATCAGTTTCGTGCGCTGCCACCCGAGCTACAAGAAGATCCCGATCATCATCATCTCGACGGAGAAGACCGAGGCGGACCGCGAACGCGGACTCTCTCTCGGCGCCTCAGACTACATCACGAAGCCGTTCGTCCCCGGGGATCTCCAGCGCGTCATCAAACACCACCTCGGCATGTAGCGCCCGGTTCGGGCGCGGTCGCGACGCGCGTATGGACGAGCGACAGCTACTGAAGCATTTTCACGCGGAGGCCGAGGAGCTCGTCGAATCGCTCCTGGCCGATGCCGAGCAGCTTGCGCGCGCGGTCGACGTCGGCCGCCCCAATCCGGCGCTCGTCAACCGGCTCTTCCGGACCGTGCACTCGTTGAAGGGACTGGCCGGCATGGCGAATGTCGCCATCGTTCACCGTGTGGCCCACGCTCTCGAGGACGTGCTCGAGGACCTGCGCATGGGACGCATTCGCGTGGACCGCGGATTTGCGGACGGGCTCGCACTCGTCGCGGACGAGCTCGGCGGTCTCGTCCGGAAGGCCGCACACGGAGCGGCATCCGACATTGATGCCGATCGGGTCCTAGAGCAGCTCGACGGTGTTCGCGATGGCGGCTCCCGCGGGCACGTCCCGGATGGCCGGGAGCTCGTCTCCGTCGACCCCGAGTTGCTCGCGACGCTGACCGAATACGAGGAGCATCGGCTTCGGGAGAACATCCGGGACCGGCGCCCGATCTTCGAGCTTCGTGTCGCGTTCGACCTGACGTCATTCGACTCCGGCTTCCGGGCGCTCAGCGATCGGCTCACCGCCATTTCCGAGGTCATCGGCACGCTTCCGGGCATGGCTCCAAACGATCCGATGAAGATTGCGTTCCGGATCCTCCTTTCGAGCGAGATGCCGTCGGGGGAGCTGGGCGGTATCGCTTCCGAATTCGGCGGCGCGCTCGAGGAGCTGAGCAGGTACGAAGACGAGGAAGCCGAGGCTCCGCTCGAAACGGTGGCGCCGGTCTCGACCTCGATTCGCGTCGACATGAGTGTCCTCGACGACCTCGCTCTTCTCGCTGACGATCTTGGAATCCAGGTCGCCGGACTTGGCGCCACGTGCGCCTCGATGGCTCGAAATCTGTCACTGAGCCCGCGCGAGCGCTTCGAGCTGAGGCAGCAGCGTCGAGCTATCGAGCGTTCATTCGCCGAACTTCAGGAGCGCCTCGTCGACGCGCGGCTGGTCCCGCTCGGTCCGACTCTCGTTCGTGCGCGACGCCTGGTCGAGAAACTCGCGCGTCAGCTCGGCCGCGAGGTCGATTTCATTGCGGAGGGCGAGGAAGTCCGACTCGACAAGACCATCGTCGACCGGATCGCCGAGCCGCTCGCGCACCTTCTCGGTAACGCGGTCGACCACGGGATCGAGCCCCCGGCGGACCGCGTCGCGGCGGGCAAGCCGGCTGCGGGCCGCGTGAGAGTGGCGGCGGCTTCGAGCGGAAATCGCATTGCGCTGACGGTTTCGGATGACGGGCGCGGGATCGACGAGGAGGCCGTGGTGCTTGCCGCCAGGTCGCGAGGTGTAGACGTGGAGTCATTCGGCATCGCGAGCCCGATCGACGTGATTTTTGCTCCGGGTGTCTCGACGGCCGAGTCCGTGAGCGGCGTGTCGGGACGGGGTGTCGGGCTCGACGCCGTGGCCTCGGTCATCTCGGAGCTTGGCGGAGAGATTCGCGTCGAATCCCGAACGGGTCTCGGAGCGACGTTCACGGTCGAGCTGCCGACAACGCTGGTCTTGCTGTCGGCGTTCCTGGTCGAGGCCGCGGGCTGGACCTACGCGGTCGACGTCAACCAGCTCGTCGAGCTGGGACTGGTAGAGCCTGGTGCGGTCGAATCCGATTCGATCGAGCGAGGCGGGCAGCTGGTCTCGTGGCGCGATGCCGATCTGCCTTACTTCGAGTTGTCGCAACTCGTTCACGCGGGCGTCGACCCGTGGACCCGTGAGGGGCGCGTGCCGTGCCTGATCGCACGCAACGGAGTGACCCAGGCGGTCATTGCCGTCGACCGATTCGTCGGCGAGCGCGACGTCATAGTGAAATCCTTTGGCCGGCACTCAGCGGTGCTTAAGGGTGTCAACGGCGCCATCGACCTCGAGGACGAGCGCGTCGCGCTGCTCATTGACCTGCCGGCGCTCATCGGAGAGGTTACGTCCGCCGCGCGATGAGTCGTGGACCGAAACGGACAGGAAACGAAATGCCCCACGCACGCACTCAACCATCCGTATCGCTCGAGGCGCTGCTTGCGGCAACTGAGGCGGGAAGCCCGGACGACGCCGGTTCGTCGCTGTTGCTCTTCGAATGCGGAAGCTCGGTCTATGGCGTCGAGGCGTCCGCGGTCGAGGCAATCGACGAGGCCGGCGTGATCGCGCCCCTCCCGCATCCCCTCGGGTCGGTTGTCGGCGTTGCCTCGGTGCGGGGCAGCATGCGACTCGTCGTCCGGCTCGGCTCGCCTTCGCCGACAGGAAGGGGACGGCTCGTGGCGCTGTCGAGCGACCGCAACATCGCAATCCTTGCCGACCGCGTGATCGGGGTCGTGACCGCCGGCGTGGGCGATTCAGACCCGAGCAGCGCGTCGCGCGGACGGCCGGACCGGTTGCAAATTGACGGACTGGACGTCGCGTTGGTCGATCCGCATTCCCTCATCCATTTCTAGCAGCTAGTCCGGCGCTCGTGGCGCGCCGGCACGAATTCGCCCTAGTTCACCCCGACGGTACTACCATGAACGAACTCCTGAAGCGCATCGAAGCGCTCGGCAGCGACGGTCCCCTCGACGAGCTTGCTGGCTGGCTCGCGCACGATGACTGGCAGGTACGGCGGGCGGCATCCGATGCGTTCGTGGCGAGAGCCGATTCGAGCTCGGACCACGACCTCCAGTACGTCGTCCGCTACCTGTTCAACGGCGTGGCGTCGGAGGATAACGCCGGACTTCGCAGTGCCTCGCTCGAGGCGCTGTCGCGCTTTGCCCCGCGAATCACGTCGCACCTGCTCGCCGAGATCGAATCGGGCGTCGATGACGTTCGCGTCATGCTCGCTCCCGTCGTCGGAGAAACAGGCCGGGAGGAAGCCGTGCTCGCGCTCACCGCGCTCGCGCGAGGGACGGACGCAAACATCGCAACTGCGGCCGTAATCGGCCTCGGCCGCACCAATCGCCGCGACGCGGTTCGCCCGCTCATCGAGATTCTCGATGGCGAGGATGCGTGGGTCGTCTTTCCGGCCATCGAGTCGCTCGGAGTGCTCGGCGATCCAGAAGCGGTAGAACCGCTCGCGCGCCATCTCGACGATGAATTGCTGCACGCGACGGTGCTCGACGCCCTCGTCCGCATCGGCGACCCGCGCGCCGCGCGGGCGATTGCGAAGCGCCTGTTCGATGGCGGCCCGCTGCGTGCGGATCTCGTGGAGGCACTCACGCGCATTGCGTCGGAGCATTCGACACCGTCGCTCTCCGTTGCCGCACGCGACACCGTCATTGCCGCGTTTCGCGAGGCGAACGATCCAGGACGATTCGACGAGCTCGTTGAACTTGCACACGCCGGTACTTCGCGATCGGAATCGGCGCTCGAGGCGCTCGGTTGGACGACGGACGCCCGGGCTCTGCCGGTCCTGCTCGTAGCGCTCGGCCGCCCGCGCACACAGGCATCGGCCGCGGCCGGACTGGCTGTGCTGCTCGACGATCCCGGAATCGTCGCGCAGGTGCAGCGATACCAGGATCGACTGTCGAATCCGGTTCGGGAAGAGCTCGTCCGAGCGCTTGCCTCGACGGCTCCGGTTGAGGCTGTGGACCTGCTCGTGGGGCTGCTCACTTCAGGCGACGCCGACACGGTGCGGGAGGCCGCGGGCCTGGCCGGCGAGATTGCCGACCGGTTCCGTCCCGATTCGGTGACGGATGCGCCGCGCACTCTCCTTGTGGTCGAGCGCCTCGTCACGGCAATTCGCGAGGCTATGCCCGAAGCCGCAATTCCGCTCGCGCGACTGGCGTCGCGACTCTCGAGCGCTGGCCGCGTCGATTGTCGGTCGGTCCTCGATGGCGGAAACGCGTTGCTGTCGTCGGCGAGTCTTGCGGCCCGGCTGGCCGGCGCCGAACTTGTGACTTCGGCGTGCGGGGCGTCCGAGGCGTCGCGCGCGGTACTCGCCCGGGCGCTCGATGACCGCGATCCGTTCGTTCGCCAGCGCGCGGTCGAGATCATCGCCGCGTGGGATGCGACGGCGTCTCGGCCCGCGCTCGAAAAATCTCTGTCCGACGAGGAGCCGCTCGTCCGGCGCGCGGCCGTTGCTGCGCTGGCGCGATTTTCGGACGAAACGTCGACGGCACTTCTCCGCCAGGCAACGGGAGACTGGCACGGCCTCGTGGCCGCAGACGCCATCGTCGCGCTTGCCGATCGTGCCGACGGCATCCCGGTCGGGAGTCTCGTCGCCGCGTCACGGTCGGACCGCGCTCTGATCCGCTGCATCGCGATCGAGTGCCTGGCCCGACTGCTCGACGCGCCGGCGCGCGACAGGGTGCGCGAGGCAGCGCAGTCGGATCCGGACTTCGAAGTCCGGAGAGCGGCGGTGGCTTCGCTGCACGGCCGTCCCGACGCACGCGCCGTTCTCGCATTCGCGCTCGACGATCCCCACCACGCCGTGCGGCACGCCGCCGCGCGGCTTGCCGGCGACCTCGGAGACGCGTCGCTCGCGCCCAGGCTGGCTGACCTGGTCGACGACGATCCGTCCGAGGCAGTCTCCGGAGAGGCGCTGGTGGCTCTTGCCGTCGTGTGGCCGGAAGAAGCGCTCGAGCGGGTCGGCGCGGCGATGCAGGTGCCCGCGCTGGCGCCCTATGCCGTCCGCGTGTTCGAGGTGCTCGCCAGTCGGCACGCAGACCTGCTTCGGAAGTACCACGACGCCGATGCTCCGCCACGGGCGGCCGCGGCGATCGATGCGCTAGGGCTCCTGGAGAGCCGATGACCGGAGACCGAATCGATGCCCTTCGCGCGGCGCTCTCCCGATCGCGCGAAAAGGCAACCGGTCCGCGACTCGACGCCGAGACGTTTCTCGGCCTGCGCGACCTCATCGCCAGTTCGAGCGGCATCGATTTTGACGAGAACTCGCGCTACATCGTCGAGCGTCGCCTGTTGCCACGGCTGCAGGCGCTGCGGCTGGATGACTTCGCCGGCTATTACCGCGCGCTGCTTTTCGGCGAGGATCGGGAAAGCGAGTTCGAGAGATTGCTCGAGGCAGTTACGATTCGCGAGACCTACTTCTTTCGCGAATGCGCCCAGCTCCATGCCCTTCGGGATGACGTCCTTCCGGAGCTCTCGCAGATGAACGCCGAGTCGCGACGAGTGCGGATCTGGAGTGCGGGCTGTGCCAGCGGAGAAGAACCCTATTCGGTCGCAATGCTGGTCGCGTCGCATCCTTCGATTGCCGGCTGGGAAGTGAACATCGTCGGGACCGACCTCATCGCGTCGGCGGTCGAAGCGGCAAGGTCCGGTGTTTTCCGGGATGGCGCGCTTCGGGCGACGAGCGACGAGCAGCGTGCCCGGTATTTCGAGCACGAAGGACCCAATGTCTGGAGGCTCGACGAGCGGGTGCGGAAGCAGGTCACGCTCGAGCGGCGGAACCTGCTCGACGGCCCGCCACCGGATTCCGAGCCGTTCGACGTCATCCTCTGCAGGAACGTACTTCTCTATTTCAGCGACGCGGCACGCCGGCGGGCCGTCGAGATCTTCCACGACGCGCTGCGCGAGGGAGGCTGGCTGTTGCTTGGCCACGCCGAGTCGCTGCTATCGATGCGCACTCCGTTCCGTCTCGTACACCTGGGCCGCGACGTGGTGTACCGGAGATGAGCCCTGGTCGCGTGGACACCTCGGCGCGTGTGAGGGTCGTCGTTGCCGACGACTCGGCGTACTACCGCGCCCGAATCGCGAGGCTCTTCAAGAGACTGGAGGGATTTGACGTCGTGGGGATGGCCGCCGACGGTGAGGAAGCGATTCGGCTGATCGCGAGCGAGCGTCCCGACGTGGCCGTCCTCGATCTGCAGATGCCGAAGATGGACGGCTTCTCGGTCCTGCGATGGGCCATGGCGAGCGCACCGTTGCCGATCGTGGTTTGCAGTTCGCTGTCGGATCGCGAGTCGGTCTTCCGTGCGCTCGATCTCGGCGCGGTGGATTTCATAGCGAAGCCCGCGCCCGGGGCGGATGCGCTTGCGGTCTCGGAGCAGCAGATCGTCCAGAGCGTGCGCGCCGCGTCCCAGGCGCGAATGGAGATCATTCAGAAGGCAGCGGCAGGAAGGGAGAAGGCAAAGCCGGTCGAGCCCAGGCCGGCCGTTGGCGTCATCGCGATAGCCGCCTCGACGGGTGGTCCGGCTGCGCTTCAGCGGATTGCCCATGGACTGCCGCGCGACATCGACGTCCCGATCGTCGTCGCGCAACACATGCCGGCGGGCTTCACGAGGCTTTTCGCGGACCGGCTCGCCCGACAGGGACACTTCGGCGCCGTCGAGGCGGCCGACGGGGAACCTCTCCAGCCGGGGACGATTCACGTGGCGCCGGGCGGAATGCAGACGTCCGTTCGGCGTGGACCGGACGGCGCCTGCTTCACGGTTCGTCCGCGAGAGGCTGGAGACGTCTATGCGCCGTCTGCGGACGTGCTGCTGGTTTCGGCGGCCGAGGTGTTTGGCGCGGCCGTGGTTGGCGTCATCCTGACCGGGATGGGTGACGACGGCAGCCGTGGCGCGGTCGACATCCGGCGTCGGGGCGGGTACGTTCTTGCGGAGTCGAGCGACACGGCGCTGATCTACGGAATGCCGAGGGCCGCGACGGCCACCGGCGGAACGGACGTCGAGCTGCCGCTGTCGGCAATCCCCGAGGCACTCGCGGCGCTCGTGCGCGGCACACGCGGCCGGTAATTGGCCGAATTACTGGAAAGGAAACGAGGAACGAACGATGGGTGAACATCAGGAAACGGGATGGAAGTCGGTCGCCGAGATCGGCGGCAGCATGGAGCGTCCGGCCGATGTGCCGAGCTCAATTCGAGCGCGGCGGGCGACGAAGCAGTTCAAACCGGATCCGCTGCCGACCGGAGCGCTCGACAGGCTCATCGAGCTGACGACGGCCGCGCCGTCCTCTTTCAACATTCAGGACTGGAGGATCGTCGTCGTACAGGACCCGGCTCAGAAGGCCGCGCTCGCCGCCGCGGCCTACAACCAGCCGCAGATCACGACCGCTCCGGTTTCCTTCGTGTTCGCCGCCGATGCGAAGGCGTGGACGGCCGAGCACCTCGAGCCGATTTTCGCCGAGGCTCGAAAGCGCGGAGCGTGGCCCGACCGGGTCATCGAGTACTACGCCGGCGCGATACCGGCGTCGCAGGAGGCGCTCGGTCCGGCCAAACAGCGCGAATATGCCGTCAAGGATGCCATGCTCGCCGCGATGTGTCTGATGCTGGCTGCCGCGAGCATCGGGCTCGATTCGGCGCCAATGAACGGCTGGGTCGAGGACGAGGTCAAGAAGGTGATCGGAGCCGGCGACGATCCGTCGATCGCGATAGCAACTGTCGTTTCAGTGGGCTACGGAGCAGGCGGGCTCGGCGATCCGGGGAGGCTTCCGCGCGATCACACGGTGTTCATGGATCGGCTTCGCTAGCCGGGAATCCCTAAGCAGGCCAATGCGAATCACCGAGATCTACAAGTCCATACAGGGCGAATCGACGTGGGCGGGAATGCCGTGCATCTTCGTGCGGACGAACAGGTGCGACCTGCGTTGCACGTGGTGCGATTCGGCATTCACGTTCACGGGCGGAGTCGAGATGTCAATCGAGGCGATCCTCGCCGAGGTCGAGCGGCTCGGTCCCGGAATCGTCGAGATCACGGGCGGCGAGCCGATGCTCCAGCGAGACATCGACGAGCTGGCGCGGCGGCTTTGCGACTCGGGACGAACTGTGTTGATCGAGACCGGCGGACACCGCGATGTTTCTCCCGACGTTCTCGATCCGCGCGTGATCCGGATCATGGACCTGAAGTGTCCCGGATCTGGCGAATGCGAGAAGAACCGCTGGGAGAACATCGAGCATCTTCGGGCGACCGACGAGGTGAAGTTCGTGCTGACGGGGCGTGCCGATTACGAGTGGGCGCGCGACGTCATCCGCCGGCACGGGCTCGAGGAGCGGGCCATCGTCCTTTTGTCGGTCGCGCACGGCCAGGTCGAGCCGCGCGACGTCGTCCAGTGGATGCTCGACGACGGTCTGCGCGCCCGGTTCCAGATGCAGATGCACAAGGTCATCTGGGAAGAAGCCGCCCGGGGGGTGTGACAGTCCACCGATTCACACAGCTAGTCACAGATCAGATCTGTGACTATCCGTGTTGATCTGTGGACAGTTCCTTGTACGACTTGATCAGCGCGCGGGCGCGTTCGGCGATGCGCTCGTAGCCGCCACTCTGGACGTCCGCGGACGAAAACAGGCCTGCGCCGACGGAGACGGCGAACGCGCCGGCGCGGAAGTAGTCGCGCATCGTGTCGATGCTGACGCCTCCGGACGGCATCAGCCGCACTTCCTGGTAGATCTCCGCGAGCATCCGGACGTAGGCCGGTCCGCCGAAGGGCCCCGCGGGCGCGATGCCGACGATCGGCGTTCCGAGGTTCCATGCCTTCACGACCTCGGTCGGCGTCAGCGCACCGGCGACCGCGAGCAGTCCCTTCTCGCGGCATATGCCCAGGATCGTCTCGTCCGTGTGCGGCGAGCTGATGAACTGCGCCCCTGACTTCACCGCGCGGTCCGCCATCTCCTGCGTTACCACCTCGCCGGCGCCGACGAGCACGGCGTCGCCGTGCTCCCGTCGGAGGTCCGAAATGACCCGGTAGGCACCGGGGCTAGAGAGCCGGATCTCGATGAGCTTCAATCCGCCGCGGATTGCCGCTTCGGCGGATTTCAGCGCCGAATCGGCCGACGGAGCCGTGAGCGCCGCGAAGATCGGCAGCGAACGGATCCTGTCCATGAATGCGTGGTCGTTCATCCGCGAAGGACGACACGCGCCGGCGCACCGTCCCCTCCTTCAATCTTCAGCGGTAAGCAGATGAGCTCGTAGTCCCCGGGATCGACTTCGCTCAGGTTGAGCCCCTCGATGATGACAGCGCCGCTGCCAAGCAGCGTCCGGTGGACGTCCGGATTGACAAAGTTGTACTTCTCGACCGAGAGGTAGTCAATCCCGACGACCTTGATGCCGTTCTCGACGAGGTGCTCGGCGGCGTCGGCCGTGAGGTGCACGAAGTCCTTCACGAACTCGGGCTCGCGCCACGCGTAGGAGTTTCGCGTCTTGAAGATGACCCGCATGTCATCGGTGAGGTCGGACTCGGCAAGGACCTCACGCGAGATGGACTTCGAGGTTATCTCGATCACGCGAACTCGACCTATGAGCAGATTGAGCGGAATCAGGTCGACGGTCATCGCCCCGTCGATGAAATGGGCAGGCGCGTCGACATGAGTTCCGGTGTGGGTTCCGAACCGCAGGAACGAGACGTTCGCGACGTCGCCGTCGGCGATTTTCATCGTCTGCTGGATGTCGACGGCCGGATCACCCGGATAGACGTGCATGGCCGGCGACAGAGGCACCGAAATGTCATAGATCTTCATGAACCCGTTCCCCCGTTCGACGCGCGGCGTATGCTACGGGGCGGTCCAACGCATTGTCAATTCGGGCCTCGGGACGGGTGGCCGTCATACGGCGGACGCGCTCGCGCCACCAAGTCAGGTCGCCGCGCCGATGCCTACCGGAAGGTTTTCCGCCGGTCGCCTGACAGGTCTGGCGCGAGGCTAGTACTATTGGGGATCGCGAACTCGGTCGAATCGGGGAGGAGAAGCTTCATGTCTCGACGGATGCTGGCGGCGATGGCCGTTCTCGTGATGTCGGTAACAGCGGGTGCGTGTGCGGCCGCCGGCGGCGGTGCCGATGCCGGCGCGCACGTCAATGACGGTCCCCCGAGGGTCACCCTCGAGGGCGAGGTGGCCAAGGAAGTGCTCGGCGAGGACGACGGCTTCCAGGGCGTGATCTTCTACGGAGCCGAGTTGCAGGGATCGATCGACGACTGCGGCTGTCCAGGTCACCCGCAGGGCGGACTGCCGTGGCGGCTCGGCTACACGGAGGGCTTCCGGTCGGCGTACCCGGACGTAGCGTACCTGCAGGTCGATGCGGGCAACTCGATGGCAGACCTGATCGACAACACCGGAAAGCTCCTGTCGGACCAGAACGTGAAGTGCGAGTGGGTCGTGAAGGCGTTCGACAAGTTCGGCTTCGACGCCATGAACATTTCGCACAAGGACATCTATTACCTGGCGAAGTTCCTCAAGGCCGGTGAATGGGAGAAGGCCGTCGCGGCGCAGCCCGGGCTCGCCCGGTTCGTGTCGGCGAATCTCGAGCCCGAGAAGGCGGATTCGGGCCTGGTGGCTCCGCCTCCGTATGTCGTACGGACGATGACGGGCAGCCGGTTGCCGGGCGGATCGATCCGCGTCGCGTTCATCGGTCTTACCGAGAACAACCCGAATCTGCCGCAGCACACCGGATTCAAGGTGGTCAGTCCCGAGATCGCGCTCGAACGGGTGCTGCCAAAGGCCAGGGCCGAGTCCGACGTCGTCGTCGTCCTGCTGTATGGAGGCGCTGAAATCGCCCAGTCACTCTCGAAGCGGACGGTCGGCCAGGTTTCGACCTTCATCATTTCGCACCCGACGTCACGCGACAAGGAGGCACAACTCGGGCCTGTGAACCTCGTCTATGCGCGATTCCAGACGAAGAATCTCGGCGAGTTGCGGATGAAGTTCGACGGCAAGTCCCTTGCGAGCGTCACGAACCGTTACGTGCTGATGGATGCGAAGCTGCCGAAGGATCCGCTCGCCGAGGCGATGGCTGCGGAGGCGAAGGAAGCGATCAAGCAGGCGCAGATAGAGCGGTTCAACAATACGAATCCGCCCGCGGGCAACCCGGCGCCTCCTCCGGCAGATCAGCCGGCTTCGGGAGGGAAGTAGCGTGGGGGAGTCCGAGGTGTCGGACGGCGGGACACTCGAACGCGAAGCGGTGGCTGCAGCCGATCGCGTTGCGGGTGATTCTCGCGGCGTCTGGATGGCCAAACTCGTCGGCCGGATCGCCGGTCGCGGACTTGGCCTGCTGTTCCTGGCGGCGGGGATTCTGAAGGCGCTGGTTCCTCTCGAGTTCGCGAAAGAGATCGGGGGCTACGGCATAGTCACGGATCCGGTGGCGACGGGAATCCTGGCGTTCGGGCTGATCGTGGTGGAGTGCGGGCTTGGAGCGGCATTGCTCTCCAATCTGCGGCCGAGACTGATGCTGGTGCTCACGCTGGCACTGCTCACGGTGTTTCTCGTGGCGATCGGCACGGCGTGGTCGACGGGCGCGGCGACGGAATGCGGCTGCTTCGGACCGTGGAAGCGATCGATGCCGGCGGCCTTTGCGCAGGACCTGCTGCTGATAGCGGTGGCCGGATGGGCGCTCTGGAGCCAGGCCGGCATTCGAAGCACGGTCAATGCGCTGAAGCTCGGAATCGTAGGCACCGCGCTGGCAGCGGGCGTGATGGTGCCGGCGATTGCCGCGATGTCCTCAGTTGCGACACCGGGCTCGCTCGGCGTCGTCGGCTCGACGGCGTTCAAGACGATGGAGGTCACCGAGGCGCCGGAGACGCTGGCGACAGGCGAGCACCTCGTCCTGCTGATGAGCACCGAGTGCGCTCACTGCAAGGCCGCGGTGCCGGCGGTAAATGCGCTCGTCGACGACGTCCGATTGCCTAAGTTGACGGCCGTGGCGATGGAGGACCGGGTCGATCGCGGATTGTTCCGTCAGGATCTGGGAGCGAAGTACCCGATCGCGCAGATCTCGAAGGCATCGGTCATCGGACTGGTCGACAAGGAGTTCCCGAGGCTCTTCCTCGTTCGTGACGGCGTGATCGTTGCCGTCTGGGACCACGAGATCCCGCCTGCGGACGCGATCCTTCAGAACCGGGAGCGGTAGCGACCGGGTGGTCTAACGATCAATCGCACATTGACGGATCGTGAGACCACCCGGTCGCTACCGCTCCCGGTTCTGATCCGACCTCTCGTTCAACTCTCCTTCGAATTCAGGGCCAGGACTGCATCCGCGTCGGTGTCGAACGTGTCGAACACCTCTCCGAGCTTCGTGATCCTCAGCATGTCGACGATCCGCGGACTCAGGTGCGTCAGGGCCATCGTTCCGCTCTCCCGGCGCAGCGAGCTGTAGCATCGAACCAGCTCTCCGAGACCTGAGCTGTCCATGTACGGCACCTCCGCGAGGTTGAGCACGATCCGGTTGTAGCCGCGGTCGCTCAGATCCTCGATCCTTGCGCGGAGCACTCGCTCACCGTCGGCGCGCGTCACTTTTCCGGTGACGTGCAGGATCCGGATTCGGCCGTCTGCCCGCTCTCTGATGTCCATTGTCGGGCGCCCCTCGCTCGGATCTCCGCACCGTGGTGCAGTGCGATCGGAGCCTACCACTGGCCTGCAAACAGTGTCAAAAACGCTCGCAACGCCCCGTGCCCGTGCGTGTTACAATCGGCGCGCTGTCCCGGTTTCGCTTCTCCATGGGTTTTCAGATCGTCATCTTGGTCGGTGTGGTCTGCCTCGCAGCCGGCGTTGCCATGGGTTGGGTAGTTGCGCGCTCGCGAGGCTCGGGCGCGGCGGGAGGGCGGCACGCGGACCCCTGGAAGGTCGCTGCCGATGCCGTTCCCTACAGCGCGTCACCGGATGAATTCGCGGTCGCGTTGCGCAACATTCTCGATCAGCACACCGATCTGTCACTCGTCGCGGTCTACGCCGGGCGGGGTGACGACGAGTCTTTGTGGGCCTTCTGGCGCGACGAGTCCGCGCGAAACGATGGAATGCCGGCTGCGGCACCGGCGACGCTCATCCTCCAGCTCCCCGGACCGACCCTCGTCGACACGGCGGAGCTCGGGAAGGGACTCAGGCCCGGCCTGCCGCCGGCGGATCCGACGACCGAAGCCACGCAGCTCGAGGCCGAGCGGATCGCCGACGAGCAACGCGTCGCGGACTCCATGTTCGAGAACCCGTTCGAGCTGGAAGATGAAGCGCTTACCCAGTCCGCTGTCCAGGCGCCACCGATGCCGCCGACGGGGAACGGCTCGGGCGGGGAACTGATCGACGAGGCGCAGCTGGCGGCGCGATTGATTGCCGTGCCGTGGAGCGGCGCGTTTTCGTGGCGCGGCGTTCTCGTAGCGAGACCGGGTGCGGATCCGATGCGTCACTTCGCGGACGTCGGTCGCGCT
The DNA here is from genome assembly GCA_964591515.1 of uncultured Clostridia bacterium. GTDB lineage: Bacteria > Acidobacteriota > Blastocatellia > UBA7656 > JADIYM01 > JADIYM01. The sequence goes on along the minus strand of CAZQBW010000081.1, from coordinate 5,584 downwards.
GCGGCGTCGCTCGGCCCCCGTCTCGCCCTTCACTGCGAGCTTTCGAGGGCGGCCAGGGCGGCGGTCCGGGCATCCGAGATCCGCCCGATGACGGAGTTCGTCGTGCCAGTGGCCGAGGAGCGCCACGCCCCGATCGAGCTGCCTCCCGTACCGCCGCCTCCTGTTCCGGTGCCGTCGCCGGCGGCGGCGCGACTGCACCGAGCCGAGGTGCGAATGGCGGATGCGCTGCAGTCACCTCGCAGGGAGCCGGATTTGCTTCGAAACGCGGTCGGAATTCTCGCCGAGGGGCTTGCGACCGACCGCTGTTACGTCGTCGAGATCGAAGGCCTGCACACGAAACCTGTTGCGCACGAGCGCCGGTCCGAGGCGGTCGCGTCGGCACACGGTCTCGATTTCGGCCCTCACTTCCTGTCGTACGTGCGGTCGCGCAGCGCGACGACGATCAAGGCCATCGTCGTACAGTCGGGCCATTCCGGTGAATTGCTGTCCGAGGAAGTCAGCACGCGGCTCGGGCCGATGTCGCGTGTTCTCATTCCCGTCGTCGAGAAGGGGCACGTGTCGGCGGTTTACGTCTGCGAGTGGATCGATCCGGCGAAGCGGTTGACGGACGAAGACATTGCCTTCGCAGAAAGGGTCGTCGCGCGGGCGTCTGTCGCGTGCGAGCGGTTGCACCAGTACGACGCCCTCGCGCAGCAGGCGGCGCACGCACGCGAGGCACAGGAAGAGGTCGAGGACGCGCTGACGCAGATCCAGTCGCTGGTCTCGGCGCTACCCGAGGCGCTCGTCGGACTCGACACGGAGGGCACGATCACGTTTGCGAACCGGGCAGCGGGGCGGTACTTCCGGAAGCAGGAGTTCGAGCTGATAGGCCGCTCGGTGGTCGAGCTGGTTCGGAGCGCCGCCGGAGACTCCGCGGTGTGGGAGCGAGCCATATTGGCGACGGCGGCCGACAAGTACGTCGCCACCATGATGACGACCGAAGGGCGGGCGACGGTCGACGTCACGGTCGTTCCCGGACTGCAGACGGCGATCTGCGATCGACTGGTGACGCTCAACGTTCGCGTTCCGGCGGCAGAGCCGTCCTGAAGCGATCGACCGATCGGCACAATTAGTCGCATGCATCAGTCGATCCTGCACCTGAGGCCGTCTGTCGGTCGAACCATCGTGAGCGACAGTGCCGTCTGCGGCGCCGTGCCGGGCTCACGCGACTATGCAGAGATCACGACGGCCGAATTCGTGACGCTTTTCATGCCGCGGCAACACCCGCGCGGCCGAATCTGCATCCGCTGCGCCGACCGCTTCCGCTCTGACCTCAAGGCCCACATGAGACGTGGAGAGTAGACAGGATTATCAGGATTTTTCAGGATTAACAGGACTCTTTGGTTATTTCTGATCGAATCCTGATAATCCTGTCTACTCTTCTCCGTCCGCGATCGTGATCGTACGGTAGCGCGACACGCGCATCGTCGGCGACCACCCATGTTCCGGCAGCCCGGCCTTGCGCTTCAGCTCGTAGACGAAGTCCTCCGGATCCGGGACCGACTGCCAGACCACGGGAAGAAAGGTTCCGCGCCTTCCGCGGTCCTCGAGCGTCACGCCGTCGATCCCCGGACGGAGCTGCGAGATCAGATCCGCTTCCGAGGAAACCTGAATCGGCTCGGACGGAGTCAGCAGCGAGATGTCGATGCGAACATCCGGCACATCGATCGGCCGCAATACCGGGCAACGTGGATCCCGCAGGACTGCCGATGCCGCATTCTCGACGACGTCGACGATCAGGGGTCGCGCCGCGGCGAGCGATCCGATACACCCGAGCAGTTCATCACCACGATGCAACGACACGAACGTCGCGGCGGGTGTCTGCAGCTCCGGCGCCGCGTCGGAAGGGTCCACGACCAGAACGCCGCCGGTCCGCACTGCGTGCTCCACACCGGCTCGCGCCGCCGCCAGCAACGTCCGTCCGAACCGACGGGCGACGTCGGTCGATGCAGCTTCAGGCGACGACATATGCACCGTACCCGACGACCTGGTCCCGTGGCCCGGCCGTCTCGCCAGAATTTCGCAGATCCACCGTCCTGACCTTCAGACCGCGTCTTCGCGCCACCGTCAGAAGTCCGGCGATCGGGTTGCGTCCGCACGCCCTGTCGGCTCCGATCAGGTCGGGACGAAGCAGTTCGATCGCACGCGAAGTATCGGCATCGAGCTCCTTCGCGACCGCAAATCCGTGGTAGTGCGACAGGTCCGAGCTCACGACGATCCGGGTTTCGTCCTCACCCCAGAGAGCGTCGAGCACCTCCGCCACGTCATCGGGAGTGGCGTCGCCGACGGCGAACGGCGCGACTGCGACGTCACCAATCGCGACCTGGATGAAGGGCAGATGCACTTCGAGCGAGTGCTCGTCGGAGTGAGCCGCATCGAGCACTCCGACTTGCGGCAGATGCGCCACCGATTCGATTGCCGCGGTATCGATACGCACGTTGCCAAGTGGTGTCGCGAACAGCGAGGCGCTGGGCACGGCAAGACCGCGGAAGTTGACTCGGTGGCTTGGTCCGAGCAGGACGATTCTTGTGATGGACGCCCGGTCGAGCGCGAGCCGCGCGTACGCGGATGCCGCGATCGGGCCCGAGTAGATGTAGCCGGCGTGTGGAGCAATGACAGCCTTCGGGGCGACAGTCGAGGACGGCATTCGCGCCGCGGCGTCGTGCAGGAAGCCGAGCACCTGCGACTCGAGCTCGCGGGGCGAACCGGGGTAGAACCGGCCGGCAACGGCAGCGGGACGTATCTTCTCCATCGGGAACCTCCGGGCGGGACTCCGTTCCTTTCGAATCAGCCTGAGGAGAAGCGCAACTCAAGTATAGCGCAGACCGGACGGCCGTCATGCCGTGTGCTACACTGCCGATAGGGCTCCCAGTGAAGGAGGATCGGCACGTGAAGGAAACGAAAGACAACGAGAAACACGGCCACTTCGTCGATGCAGGGAGGGCCGAGAGCGAGATCTTCGAATCGGATCCTGAGGTCGCCGAAGTGTTCGAGTCGGACAAGCATGGACACGGCGCCCGATCCGGCGGACAGCAGATGATGCGGGAGATCGGTGAGCAGTCGGGGTACAGCCGGGAGCTGAGCGGCGGCGACATGGACGCCGACGTCATCGACACCGAGTTCGTCGGTGACGAGGCCATAGGTGGCGACAATCCGTCTCCCGATCAGGACATCGTCGATGAGATCGGACTGGCGGCCGGGCTTGCGTACGAAGACAACGAACCGTTGCGAACGACCGAGAAGGTCGAGGAACGCGACAAGCACCGGTGGGAGCTGGATCCGGCTTCGGCCGAGGACTACCAGGACCGGATGCGGCACAAGAAGGATTGAGGTCAGCGGCTCCTTTCGATACAACGCACGCTGGAAACCTGGGCATCGGACGCGTGAATGCACCGACGTGCCTTCGAGATCACCTGCGGCTTCGGTCTTAGCCGGTTGAAGGAGTCTGATTTCCATGCGTGAAGTGCTGCGCGCGGTTGGCGTATTCGTGATGGCGGCGATGTTGGCGACGGGTGCGAGCGCCGACACCATCTACATGAAGAACGGAAGCGTGATCCGGGGCACCGTGATCGGCTACGGCAACGGAGAGTTCTCGGTGCAGCTGACGGGCGCGGGCGGATCCCGAAGTCGCGCGACGCTGGCCGGGGACGACATCGACCGCATCGAGTTCGACGGCACAGGTAACGGCGCGTCCTCGGGCGGGTTCGATCCGCAGCCGCGTGACGACAGCGGCGGCGGCACTGGCGGTGGCTCGAGCCAGCCGGATGATTCCGGAGCGCCTGATGACCTCGGCGCATCCGCCGACCCGGGAGGATCCGGTGGGCGTGGCGCCGCGCAGCCGCCCCTCGCTGGCGGAGGATCGAGCTCGGGCGGACGCAACGAGGCCGCGACTCCAGTCTCTGGCCGTCGCGAAGTGACGGTACCGGTCGAGCCGAAATCGGACTGGACGAACACCCAGCTCCTGCTTCGTCGAGGCGCACGGGTGCGAATCACGGCCACGGGCACCGTGAGACTCGACGCGGCAGGACGGCGGACCGCGGGACCTGCGGGCACGGACTTGCCCGATCGCGACAAGCTGATGCCGAGCCGGCCGACGGGCGCACTCATCGCCGTGATCGGCGACGACAACGACGATTTCGTCTTCGTGGGAGCCCAGGCTGAGTTCGTGGCACAGCGCGATGGATTCCTGTTTCTGAGTGTCAACGAGGGAATGCTGAAGGACAACTCGGGTTCGTTCTCGGCCAGGATCGTGGTCGAGGCCGGGCAGCCATCGGCTTCAGCGCCGCCTCCCAGGACGACTGGCGGCGGAGGCGGTGCGCCGACTGCGCGAAACACGCAGCCGCCGGCGTCGCGGGTCGATCCTCAGCCTTCGCCTCAGCCGGCACGAGACAATCCGCCGCCGTCGACGGCTCCTGCGCGAACGGACGTGCCGACCGCTCCGGCCGCCAGTTCTGCGGTTAGAGAAGTGGACGTCGTCGTGCAGTCGAACATCGACTGGACCAACACCAAGGTCCGAGTTCAGCGCGGCAATATTGTGAGGGTGTCGGCGACCGGGACCGTGACCCTCAAGCCCGGCGGCGGGCGCACGGGACCAGCGGGAATCGAGACTTCGGATCCGGGCAAGCTCATCGCGAATGGTCCTACTGGCGGATTGATCGCCGTCGTCGGTGACGACAACGACGATTTCGTCTATCTCGGCGCGTCCGGACAGTTCACCTCGCGACACGATGGCGTCCTGTTCCTGAGCGTCAACGAAGGCAATCTCCGGGACAACGTCGGGACGTTCAACGCAAGAGTTGCGGTCGAGCAGATCAGAGTCGAGGGTCCCGCCGCTGGAGGTGGTGGCGGAGCTCCTCCTCGTACTGCGCCTGCCGGTGGTACATCGGGCGGCGGTGGGACGGCGCCGCCGGCGCCCAAGCCTGCCGCGCCGGCAATCGGCGCGAATGGCGGATCGGCTGAGTTGACGATCCAGGCAAAGAACGACTGGACCGGGACCCAGATAGCGATCAAGAAGGGCATGAAGGTGAAGATCACGGCGAGCGGGACCGTCAAGCTGGACCGCGCTGGCAGGATCTCGGTTTCTCCCGCGGGCAACGATACGTCGGATCCGCTCAAGCTGATTGCGGACAAGCCGACCGGCGCCCTGCTTGCGGTCATCGGCGACGACAACAGCGAGTACATCTTCATCGGGACAGGTGCGGAGTTCGTGGCGGAGCGAGATGGGATCCTCTACCTCGGCATCAACGAAGGCGAGGTCGCGGACAACTCTGGCGCGTTCATCGTGCGGATCGTCGTGACGCGGTAGGGCTCGCCCTCGCAACTAGCGCGAAGCGCTCTGGGCGGCGTGAAACGCCGCTCTGGAGTTTGGCGTACTGAACGACCGCGGAGCGGTCGACCGGAGTTTGGCCGACTGGACGACCGCGGAGCGGTCGAAGGAAATAGCCGTGGGTCGCGCGCGGGCGAGCGCAGCGAGCCTTCGCGCGACCCGCGGTACCTCCACCCAGAGCGCGCCGACCGCGGAGCGGTCGCATTGTCTCCAGAATGG
>CAZQBW010000080.1:11305-19263 GCA_964591515.1 uncultured Clostridia bacterium | reverse complement strand
CCGCGGATGGGCCTGACCACGATGATGCTAGAACCGCCGGGGCGGCAACGAGAAGCACCAGAGCAAGGCAGACCAATCGAGCCAGGACCATGGACCCTCCAGCTGGAACGCAGTTTTTGCGAGTTGTCGGAAAACGCTATAGACCAGCTTACCGTATGGCGTCAACGATCGGGCACGGACTTCGAAACCGCGACCTTGAGCGCGCCGGGAATGCACTCCATCCTCGTAGCCGCCGGGCCGGTCAACCCGATCATTTCGCCGTCCGCATAGAGCGCAGTCCCCGGCTGGCAATCAAGGGTCACGATCGCATCGCGCTCGAACCGGACGGACCGATGCCTGAGGTGCCTTCCCAGAAGCAGCGTCGGCAACGCGGCAATCAACGACACGATCGATATCCTCTTCACTATGACTACGTCGAGTCGGCCGTCATCGAGGCTCGCCTCGGGCGCCAGTCTGAGGCCGCCGCCATAGCGCGGCGAGTTTGCAAAGGCCGCGAGCACTACCACGTCGCCGATGGATCCGAACGGCCCGGTGACACGCACGTGGATCGGCACATACGAACGCCACGCTCGGACTCCCGCCATCGCATAAACCAGCGGTCCACGTAGTCGCCCCGAATCCGTATTCGCGATCCGGCACGCTTCACCGTCGAGGCCGACGCTCGCTATTCCTGCGAACCAGCGGTCACCGGCACGGCCGAGATCGACCATACGGGTGTCTCCGCCGACAGCTACCTCGACGGCCGCGTCAAGATCCTTCGGGAGTCCCAGCGCCGCGGCAAAATCATCCGCGCGGCCGAGCGGGAGCAACCCGAGCACGGTGTCGCTCTGCGCCAGTGCCTGGATCACGTAATGCAGCGTCCCGTCGCCGCCCGCCACGAGAAGGCGCTCGACACCGGCATCCACGGCCCGCTTCGCGCGAACCGTCAGGTCGTCCGGGCCGTCGCTGAGCTCCAGCTCGACCCCGAGACGTTTCGCGTGCGCCCGCAGCGAGTCGAGCCGGGCCGCGACCCGTCCGCGACCCCCCGATGGATTGACGAGGATACGAAGCTTCGTGGAGGCCTCCATCACGAGACGCACCCGGTCGACAGCGCATCATTACCGTGCGCGGCAGCGACCGCGTCAGCGCCCCTGGACAGAGGACGCCGTTGGAATTGCCTTGATCGCACGATCAACAGGCCAACCCGTACGCGACCGCGCACGGGTCTGTTACGTGAGGCTTCCGTTTGCCGACCAGTTCAGCCGCCAAGGGCTTCGTCCACGATCCGCTTCTGCTCGAAGACGTGCACGGCGTGCGAGCCGGTGGCCGTACTGGCGCCGGCAGCCCGGCCGACGTACCGAATGGCGCGCTGCCCCGTCGTGATGCGATGGAGACGCGGGAACACAAAGCTCCACGCACCCATGTTCTCGGGCTCTTCCTGTACCCAGACGACCTCCCTGGCATTCGGATACCGGGCAAGCAGGTCGCGAAGGAGTGCAGTCGGGAACGGGTAAAGCTGCTCGATGCGGGCCAACGCAATCCCCGATAGCCCCGACCTTGCCCGCTCGGCACTCAACTCGAAGTAGATCTTGCCCGTGCAGAGCAGAAGCCTCTCGACCGTCGACGGATCCGGCGTCGTCGGATCGTCCAGTACGGGCTGGAAGCTGCCGCCGGCAATCTCGCTGATGTGCGACGAGGATTCCGGAAGCCGCAGCAGGCTCTTCGGAGTCATTACGATGAGCGGCTTCGGTTCCGGCTGACGCATCTGCCTGCGCAGCATGTGGAAGTACTGCGCCGGCGTGCTCGGGCAGCAGACCTGCATGTTGCCCTCGGCACAGAGCTGGAGGAACCGCTCGAGCCGGGCGCTGGAATGCTCGGGTCCCTGGCCCTCGTAACCGTGCGGAAGCAGCAGCGTCAGCCTCGACTTCAGATTCCACTTCGCTTCTCCCGAAGCGATGAACTGGTCGATGATGACCTGCGCGGCATTCGCGAAGTCCCCGAACTGCGCTTCCCACATCACGAGAGTCGACGGCGCATCGATCGAGTAGCCATAGTCGAAGCCGAGCACACCCGCTTCGCTCAACGGACTGTCGAACACATCCATCCGCGCCTGATCCGCCGACAGATTCTGGATCGGCCGCCAGACTTCGCCCGTGAGCGTATCGACGAATCCGGCGTGTCGATGGCTGAACGTCCCGCGTGTGCTGTCTTCACCGGAGAGGCGCACGGGCGTTCCCTCGAGGACGAGCGACGCGAATGCCATTCCCTCGGCAACTCCCCAGTCGACGGGCACCTCGCCCAGCGTCATCTTGTTGCGACGCGCGAGCAGCGTCAGGACCTTGGGATTCAGACTGAACTGCGACGGCACTCGCGTCAGCGCTTCGGCAATGGACTGAACGGCATCACGACCGATGCCCGTTTCGACGACCGGCAGCTCATCCGAATCGATGATCGGTGTCGGAACGACCGGAGTCTTCCCGACCCGCTCGACGATGGCCTTCGAACGCGCGAGCGCGTCCTCGTAGCGGTTGTTGCGATCGGCGAGTAGCGCTTCGACGTCGGCCTCGGTGAGGACTCCCTCGCGGACGAGCCGGCGCGCGTAAACCGTCTGTGGACCCGGATGCTCGTCCACGCGGCGATACATGATCGGCTGCGTGTACGTCGGCTCATCGCCTTCGTTGTGACCGTGCCGGCGGAACCCGAGCAGGTCGATGACGACGTCCTTGTGAAAGCGCTGGCGGTAGTCGAGCGCAATCTGAAGGGTGTTGTACGCCGCGTCCGGATCGTCACCGTTGACGTGAAAAATCGGAGCCTGGATCATTCGCGCGACGTCGGTGCAGTAGGTGGACGAACGACCCGCCTCTGGCGTCGTCGTGAACCCGATCTGGTTGTTGACGATGATGTGGACCGTGCCGCCGGTACGGTAGCCCGCGAGCTGCGACATGTTGAGCGTCTCGGCTACGACGCCCTCTCCCGCGAACGCAGCGTCCCCGTGCATCAGGACCGCCAGATACCGATCGGACGCGCCCTCGCCGTCCCGATCCTGCTTGGCGCGAACACGGCCCTCGACGATCGGGTTGATGAACTCGAGGTGGCTCGGATTCGGCACTACCGTCAGGTCGATGTGCCTGCCGTCGGAGGTCTCGCGAGATCCCGTGGCTCCCTGGTGGTACTTCACGTCGCTGACGTCGTGCGGGAAATTCGGATGCACGATGCCTTCGAACGCCGTGAATATCCGCTCACAGAACTTGCCGACCACGTTCGCCATCACGTTCAGGCGTCCGCGATGCGACATTCCGATCGTCACGTCGACGATTCCACGCCGGGCCGCGCCTTCGACGAGCTGGTCCAGCAGCGCGATGATCGTCTCGCCGCCCTCGACCGAAAACCGCTTCTGGCCGATGTACTTTCGACCGAGGAACCGCTCGAACGCCTCCGCCGAAATCAGTTTCCAGAGGATCTTCTTTCGGACCTCGGCATCGACCGGCGGCGGATCCGACTCGATGCGCGCCCGCAACCAGTCTTTCTGTTCGGGACTCTGGATGTGGCGGTACTCGTACCCGACCGTGCCGCAATAGAATCGCTGCAGCATGTCGAGGATCTGACGGAGTGTCGCCGTGTCCCTGCCGCCAAGGCCCCCTGTGACGAACTCGCGATCGAGATCCCACACGGTCAGCCCGTGGTACTCCATGTCGAGCTCCGAGTGGTGCTTGCCCTTCAGGAGCCCGAGCGGATCGATATCGGCGTCGAGGTGACCTCGCACGCGATACATCGTGATCAGGTTGAATACCTTCGCCTGCTTCTCGATTTCCTCGGATCGCCGATCGCCGCCCAACAGCGCCGGGTTCCGGTCCACCGCCCAGTGCACCGGCGAGACCGGCAGCTCCAGATCCTCGAAAATGCTCTCGTAGAAACGATCCCTGCCGAGCAGCAGCTCGTGCACGCGGGCCAGGAACGCGCCGGATTCGGCTCCCTGAATGATGCGGTGATCGTAGGTCGAGGTGATTGTCATCACCTTCGAGACTCCAAGCTGCGACAGCGACTCGGGCGTCATTGCCTGATACTCGGCCGGATAGTCGATGGCGCCAGTTGCGACAATGGTGCCCTGACCTGCCATCAGTCGCGGCGCGGACGCCGTGGTACCGAGCGTGCCCGGATTCGTCAGACTGATGGACGTACCCTGAAAGTCCGGAATCGTCAGCTTCCCGTCTCGCGCCCTCTGAACGACGTCGTCATAGGCGGCGAGGAACTCTCTGAAGGTCATTGAACCCGCGTCCTTGACGTTCGGGACGAGCAGCGTCCGAGAGCCATCCTTCTTGGTGACGTCGACCGCAACACCCACGTTGATCGACTCGCGCGCGACACGGTGCGGGACGCCGTCGACCGATTCGTACCCGTGGATCATCACCGGGTACTTGCCGATGGCCTTCACTATGGCCCACGCGATGATGTGCGTGAACGAAACGCGCTTTCGGCCCATCACTTCGAGATTCTTGTTGATCAGTCGCCGATTCTCGTCGAGTACCTTGATGGGGATCTCGCGAACCGACGTCGCCGTCGGCACGGCGAGACTCGCCTCCATGTTCTCGACGATCTTCGCCGCCGCGCCGCGGATAGGCAGCCTGTCTGCGGTCGCAGTGGCCGCCGCGGCGGGTGCCGCCGACACTGCCGGCGACGCAGCAACGGGTTGGGACGCCGGCTGGACGCTCGCCGGCGCAGCGGACGGCACAGCGCGCGCCACGGCCGGGCTGGGGCCGATCATCTTCTCGAACCAGGCGCGCCATTCGTCGTCGACCGACGAAGGATCCTGCAGGTACTTCTCGAGGAGCTGCCCGACGTAATCCGAGTTCGCGCCGAACTCGCGCGCAAGCATCTCGGAGATCTCTTCCGTGTTCATCGCTTTCGTCATGATCAGTTCGCCTGGGGAACGTCGAGCACGTCGTGCCGGGTCAGGATGCCGATGATGCGGCCGTACTCCTCGACGACGACGGCGGGGCTCGCCTGCAGTTGCTTCACGACGTCGGCAAGACTCGAATCCTCGTCGACGAGCGGGAAGGCCGTGTCCATCACGTCGTGAATCTGGTGGTTCAGTACGTCGCGATTCTCGAGTACCCGCGCCAGCACCCGTCCCTCGCGCACCGAGCCCACCGACCTGCCATTCTCGATGACCGGGATGAGCGAGAGCTCGTGCTCCTGCATCATCGCGAGCACGCTGGCGACGGTGGCCGTCGGATCAGCGGAGATAAGTCCGCCCGGGTGCTTCGCAGTCTTCGTCTTCACGAGAAGCGTAGCGCTCATCTTCTGCGGTTCGAGGAGGCGCTTCTCCTTCATCCATTCGTCCGAATGGTGTTTCGTCAGGTAGCGCTCGCCGAGATCGCAGACGATGAAGACGACGACGCCTTCCGGTCCGAGCTCGCGGCCGACCTTGAGCGCCGCCGCCACGTTCGTGCCGGTCGAGCCTCCGCAGAAGATCCCCTCGACCCGGCCGAGCTGTCGCGACAGGTCGAACGACTCGCGGTCGGTGACGTTCACGATCTCGTCGACGACCTTCATGTGGACGTTCTCGGGGATCGAATCCTGTCCGATACCTTCGACCATGTACGGCGTCGCTTCTGTCAGCTTGCCGGTCTCCTTGAAAGTCTTGAAGACGGATCCGTAGGGATCGGCGCCGACGACTCGGATGCCCGGGTTCTGTTCCTTCAGGTATCGCCCGGTGCCCGAGATCGTCCCACCGGTGCCGAGGCCAGCAACAAAATGCGTGATCCGTCCCTCGGTCTGCTTCCAGAGCTCGGGACCCGTGGTGCGGTAGTGAGCATCCGGATTGTTCGGGTTCGAGTACTGGTCCGGGTAGAAGCTGTTCGGGGTTTCCGCGGCGATCCGGCGTGCGGTCTCGACGTAGTGGTCCGGTGAGCCGTGTTTTGCAGTTGCGGGAACGACGACGACGTCGGAGCCGAGTGCCTTGAGGTAGCGGACCTTTTCGACCGATGCCTTCTCGGTCATCACGAATATGCAGCGGTAACCCTTGATGCTGGCGGCTAGCGCGAGGCCGATACCGGTATTGCCGGATGTCGCCTCGACGATCGTGCCGCCGGGCTTGAGCCGCCCGTCCTTTTCGGCCGCCTCGACCATCGCGATGCCGATGCGGTCCTTCACGGAGCCGCCGGGATTGTGGCTCTCCATCTTCGCGAAGACCTGCGCCTTGAAGCCTTCGGTCATCCGATGCAACTTCACCAGGGGGGTTCGGCCGATGCAGCCGAGGATGTTGTCGTAGAACTCCATGTGACTCTCCAGAAGGTCTCGAAACGAGCCGCAGACATTACCACGCTGGTCGGGAGGAGAAGAAGGGCCACGGATCAGACGGATCTTACGGATCGAGACGGATCTGACTCCGAAATCAGATCCGTCTTCATCCGTCTCAATCCGTGCAATCCGTGGCCCTTCTTCGTCTTTGCAAGCTGTCCGCTATACTCACGGGTTCGAATGGCACGCTGGAATCACATCGAGACGATCACGGAGCGGCTCGCCGCTGAAGAGGGCACCATCCTCAAGACGGCGTCGCGCCGGGTCGCGCTCTGTTACCCGAGTCCCTACCACGTCGGGATGTCGTCGCTCGGCTTCCAGACGATCTATCGCGAGATCAACCTGCGACCGGACACCGCTGCAGAACGCGCGTTTCTCCCGGACGACGTCGCGGAGTGGCGAGAGTCGCGGCATCCCCTCGTGACGTACGAATCTCAGTTGCCGGTTTCGGATTTCGAGGTCATCGCGTTCTCTGTCAGCTACGAGCTCGAGATCACCGGGATCTTCGAGATGCTCGAGCTGTCGGACCTTCCCCTTCTCGCTGCCGATCGCGACTCGACGCATCCGCTCGTCGTCGCCGGCGGCCCCCTGACCTTCTCGAATCCCGCGACGCTGCTTCCCTTTGTCGACTTACTGCTGCTCGGCGAGGGCGAAGAGCTCATTCACGTCCTGCTCGACGAGATCGACGGCGCCGAGGATCGGGAGAGGCTTCTGGATCGGCTCGCCGGGCTTCCGGGCTTCGTCGTGCCGAGCCGGTCGCGGGAGATCGGACCGGTTGCGAAGGCGCTCGACGATCGGCTGCCGGCGAGGTCGCAGATCGTCACGCCGAACACCGAGTTGCGTTCGATGTTCCTCATCGAGCCCGAGCGCGGATGCTCGCGCGGATGCACCTACTGCGTCATGCGCCGCACGACGAACGGTGGCATGCGGACGGTTCCGCCTGAGCACGTGCTCGAGCTGATTCCGGATTCGGCGAGACGAGTCGGACTCGTCGGCGCTGCCGTGACGGACCATCCGCGCATCGTCGAGTTGATGCGAACGCTCGTCGACTCGGGTCGCGAGGTCGGTATCTCGAGCCTTCGCGCCGACCGGCTGACGAACGAGTTCGTCGGACTGCTTGCGCGCGGGGGCGCGCGAACGCTTACGACGGCGTCGGACGGCGCTTCCGAGCGACTGCGCAAGGCCATCGACCGGAAGACGGACGAAGAGGCTCTGCTCGGCGCGGCGCGGCTTGCGCGCGTGCACGGCTTCAAGCAGCTCAAGCTCTACATGATGGTCGGACTGCCGGGAGAGACGAACGACGACATCGACGAGCTGATCCGATTCGGAACCGAGGTCTCGAAGATAGTGTCGCTTGCATACGGCGTCGCGCCGTTCGTCGCGAAGCGGAACACGCCGATGGACGGAACACCGTACGAGGCCATTCCGTCGATCGAGAGGAAGCTCGACCGGCTGCGCAAGGGACTGCGCGGCCGGGCCGAGGTCCGGCCGACGTCGGCGCGATGGGCGTGGGTCGAGTACATGCTCGCGCAATGCGGTGAGGAAGCTGGACTTGCGGCGCTCGATGCGTGGCGGGCTGGCGGCTCGTTCGCGGACTGGAAGCGGGCCTTCCGCGATCGCGGCGTCGAGCCGTTCATGAAGGAGCGCCCCATCGACGGGCGCCTCGAGCTGCCGCCGCT